>CAMCEM010000032.1 GCA_945873755.1 Chitinophaga pinensis
CGTTTTGAATATTGCGCAATTGCGAAGGGCTTAATTCATCATCGAAAATAACTATATCAATTTCGCGAACGGTTACATATTCCAATATTTCGGCTAATTTACCTTCGCCTACATAAGTTTTTGAACTAGGGTGAGGCAGCCGTTGAAGAAATTGTTTCTCTACATCTGCCCCTGCCGTTTGTGCTAAAAACGCCAATTCATCTAAGTATTCCTGTGCTTTTTCAGGTTTTAGGTTAGGAGTTATTACGCCAACTAAAACTGCTTTTTCCTTGGGTTTTGCGGTATCATATAATTTTTTTGCCATTTAAATAATCAGTATTTTTAAAACGAGCTATTTTATTAATTTGCAACTCTATTTTAAGTCTGCAAAATAATGTTTAAACACAAGCTGCTTAGTTTTTTTTTATTATTTATTTTTTATAGCCAAATTAATGCACAAACCATTGAGTTTGGACAAGGTGTTAAAATTAAAAATAAAAATAATTACTCTTTAATTATAGGGAGCAATGAGGTTGGAAGTTTTGTGTTAAGAGCCAAAGATTATAATTTTAAACGCGATGTGTTAATAGAAAAATATAATTCGAAACTAGCACTTGAAATAAGTAAAGAAATTCCTTTATCAATTCCTGCTAATATTGAAAAAACTATTTTAATTGGGCAAAATATTATTGTAATTATTTCGGCTAAAAACAATGCAACCAATAAAATAGATTTTTTGGCTTTAAAACTCGACATGAATTTAAATCAAACTGGAAACATGGCTATGCTTGCAAGTATTGACGAGTCGTTAATAAACGAAAATTCTACTACTGCATTTAAAAACAGTATAAATAATAAATATTTTTCGTTGAGTATTTTATGCAAAACTGGCAGAAAATCGAGTACAACTTCTTTATTTTTATATGGCTTTAACGAGTCGTTGACTCAAATTTATGGTAAAGTTTTTGAAATAAATGAGCTTATAGAAGACATAGAAACTACCAATTGCGAGCTTGATAACGAGGGCAATTTTTTTACTTTGCTCGATTTTCCTAAAACCAATAAAAAGAAAAGAAAAAACGAAAATCGGAAATTTGTTTTGTACTCTTATTTCAATGCAACATCAACCATGCTTGAGTTTGATGTAGCCAAACCAAATATAGAAATTGATGACATTGGATTTGTAATAAATAATTTAAAAAAACAAGTGAACATCATTGGTTTTTATGCGGAAGAAAATGAACTAAACAATAAAGGATATTTTTTTCAAACTATTGATATTAGTTCGGCTACAAACACCAAAACAATACTAGATACCACTTCATTAAAAGTGCTAAGAAATAACATTTCGTTCAGCAAAAACCTTGACTTAAACGATATTTATATCAGAAAAATTATTCCACGTAGCGATGGTGGTTTATTTTTAGTAGCTGAAAAATATTTTTTAACCCGTCAATCGTACACTTATTATGTTAATGGCTTTCCCCAAACCAATACCCGAACCATTTATAACTATAACGATGTTTTATTGTTAAGTTTAAATGCCGATGGATTAATGGAAAACGGAGATATTGTTAACAAAGAACAACAAACAGTAAGCGATGGTGGTTTTTACTCTTCCATTACAAATTTTGTTAGCAACGATGCCATCTATACCATTTATAATGCCGATGTGACACAAGAAGGTGATGTATTATCGTGCAAATTTGATGTAAAAGGTAAAACTGAAAATAAAATTTTAGTGAAAGCAATAAATGCTAGTTTGTTAATTATACCTCAGGATAGTAAACAAATTTCTGCTACTTCGCTTTTGGCCTGTGCCATTCGCGATAAAAGATTTACACTCATGCGTATTAATTTTTAAAGCTAAAATATTTTGTTAAATTTATTTAGAAACAATAGCATTTTTGCCCTACTATTTTTAATTGTATTTACAGTTTTAATACGTATTTCTCCTTTTTTAATTACCCTTCCTATCGATTTAAATATAAATGCTCCTTTGGCTCAAATTTTATTTGAATGGATTACAACTTTTGAAGATTATTATTATTTTAGCGTTGTAAGTGCTTCGTTTTTTGTGGTGTTGCAGGCTTGGCTTTTAAACCATTTGGTTGTAAAACATTCCATTTTAAGAAAAGATAGTTTTTTACCCGCACTGTTTTTTGTGTTGTTAAATAGTTTTTACAAAGAACAATTATTTTTAAACCCGCAGTTAATAGCTAATTTATTTATAATTTTAATGTTTGAAAGACTATGTAATTTATACGAATCCGAAAAGCCTTTGTATGTAGTATTAGATAGTGGTTTATTTTTAGGTTTAGCAATTTTATTTAACTACGATACCCTCATTTATTTGCCCCTTATTTTAATAAGTGTAGTAATAATCACTTACTTTAATATTCGATTTTTATTGGCTTCAATTTTTGGAATTTTATTGCCTATCTATTTAGTTGGTGTGGTTTTTTATATGTTCGATAGTTTGAACGATTTATTAATAATTATTGAAATCAGTGTTAAAAGAAATTACATCAATCAAATTACATTTAATTGGATAAAACTTTTGCCTTGGTTTTTAATTACAGGCATTACGCTCGTTTCGGCCGTATTATTGCAAGCTGAATATTTTAAAAGTAAAGTTAAAACACGAAGAATAATTTTTACTGTTGTTATTTTTATTATTATTTCAGTTTTAATAATATTAATTGAAAACCATAATTTAGTTTATGCAGTTTGTTATTTATCAATACCTCTTTCTATAATTATAGCCAACTATTTTATGAATAAACGCTATGTAATACTCAAAGAAATTTTGTTTTTATTACTTGTTTCTGCTTGCGTTTTGTATCAATATTTTATTTAAAAAAAACTTAATGAAAAACCTTTTAAAATTACTTTTACTCTGTACTATTTGTGTTTCAAATTACAAAATATATGCCCAAGCCAATAAAGATTTAGCAGTTAAAAATGCACAATTAGTTATAAATTTATTTAAAACCGAAGAATACGATAAGGCATATTCAATGGGCGATACCATTTTAAAAAGGCGAATAACTGCTGAACGTTTTCAAGGATTATGGGAAAGCTTATCTACTGTTAATGGTGAGTTAGTTGAAATAGGAAAAACCAACTATGATTTTTTAGATACTTTGCATGTTACCACTACTAAAATTAAATATAAAAATGGTTCTATAGGCATGCGTTTAACTTTTAATTTAAAATGGGAAATAGTGGGTTTATTTGTGGTTGATGCGGAGCCAATGTATAATATTCCTGAATATTCAAACCCATTTGGTTTCTATGAAATTAAAATTCCTTTTGGGCCTCCAGGTTTTGAAAATGAAGCCATACTTTCTGTTCCAATTCAAGAAAAAAAATATCCTTGCGTTATAATAATTGGTGGCAGCGGACCTATAGATAAAGATGCAACCATAGGACCAAATAAAATATATAAAGATTTAAGTTGGGGTTTGGCAAACCAACGCATTGCATCGGTTAGGTTCGATAAAAGAACTAAAAACTACTTTGGTAAAATTATGGTTGAACACAAAAATGGAAACTATTACACCATTGAACAAGAATATTTAGACGATGTAAAAGAATTGATAAAAAAGGTAAGTAAAAAAAATGCCATCGACCCAAAGAGAATTTATTTGCTAGGCCACAGCCAAGGTGGTGGTTTAATGCCTTTGTTTTTAAAAGAAAATAAATTGGTTGCAGGTGGTATAATAATGGCAGGCAATTACTCAAGTATGCAAAATTTAATGTTGTATCAGTTCGATTATTTAATGCCACTGCAAGCTAAGTCAAAAGCCGACTCAGCACTATTTGACAATATGAGAGTTAAAGCTTTAAATGCTAAAAAAGAAAATTTACCAACTACTTTTCCTAACGATAGTTTGCCTACTATGTACCCTTTTAGCTATTGGAATTATTTAAGTAAAATAGATTTTATAGCATTAGCTAAAAACAATAAAAAACCTGTATTAATACTTCAAGGTGCAAGAGATTACCAAGTGCCAATAACCGAATTTAATAAATGGAAAATAGCACTTTCAAACAATCAAAACTACATGTTTAAATCGTTCGAAAAACTGAACCATTTGTTTATGGAAGGTACAGGTAAATCGGAACCGCAAGAATATTTTAACAGAAGCAATATTCCGGTTTATGTAATTGATGAAATTACAAAATGGATTAAAGACCAACCTAGGAAGTAAAAGGAAATTTTTATTTCTATACAACTATTGATAACCTGTTAATTTTATTTCAATTAAATAATTGGTGCTATGAAATTTCAGTTTACTAATGCCAAAAATGTAAGTTGGAGTTCTCAACTATCCGATGAGTTAGCAAAGCACTCTTCGAATTTCTGATGAGTTGTAGTGTCCGATAGCTTGCCTTAGGGTGTTTTCACCAAACTTTAAGCCAATGTTCACCCTTTAGTTTTCAAATAGCAAAAACTTTTTGCTTTAGGTTTTAAGTTTTTATAACCAATACAAAACTGATTGTTGAAAAACACAGTGCTTTACTTAAAATGGTCGGTGAAAACACCGACCAAAGGCAATCTCTAATTGAAGTTATTCAGATAAATGTTAAAAAAAAAATACATCCCCCTCACCCCCTTCTCTATCGCGCAGATACCATCGCACAAGGGGGAATAGTTTTCGTACTTTTTGTATGATTTTATTGTCCATATTTTACACTTTTTTATATACATCTTTTTCATGACAAGTCATCTCATTCATTAGCTAACTTAGTTGCCATATAAAGGATTCCGCCATAGCAGAGCTACTCCATGTACAAACGTCATTTCAAATTGATTTTTTAAAAAAATATTTGTTTTAAAAGATTTATTTAAAATGTTCGGTGAAAACACCGACCAAAGGCAAATATATATTGAATTACGAAAGTGGTTTATTCAGTCTTCAAAATTTTAATGGTAGTGCTTTCATTTTCTAAAGTAGTTAATGTTAAAAAATACATGCCCAATTCAAGTTCAGTCAAATCAATTTCATTGCCCAAATCATGCATGTTTTTCTTCCAAATTAAATTGCCCGAAATGGAATAAATTGTTACAGTCTCTAATTGTTGTTCACCACTATTAATACTTATGGTTTTACTAAATGGATTGGGATACAATTGGATTTTGTTTTTTAATGCATTTAGTGTAGCCACATTGGTAGGTTTTTTTCGCAATGAATTAGCGGAATAACAACTTTGCATATTTCTAATTAAATCAAAATATTGTCCATTCGAAAAAATAAAATTAGGATCGCTTACTATATTCCCATTAGTAATTGAAGCGCCAATTACCTTAGTTCCAATATTAAAATAATATGTTTGCGTATTGGGGTCTATGGCTGAACCTCCATTTAATGTGTAACCACCACGACTTAAAGTATTGTTCGAAATTTGTGTAACCATTCCTGTACTAGGATTAATTGTTCCTAATGTTTGTGTGTTTGAATCCAATATTTCATAAGTACCTAATGAATCGGTTATAGTTCTAAAATAATTTTTACCAATTAATCCGTAAATTTTATTGTCGCTACAGTTATATGTATAATTACCAAATGTAGATCCAAATGAATTTGAAATTGGAACTTTACTGTAAATTAATCCGGTATAAATATCCAACCCAATTATATTTAATCCATCAGAATAGTAATAAACCATTTGATAAGGATCGATTGAACTTCCTAATAAAGCAAATCCATTGCCAACTGAACTTGGAGATATTTGAGTAATTAATCCAGTATTTGTATTGGCTTTTGCCATATAAACTTCCCCTATTATTTGATTGGTATTGGGGTTTATGGTATTTCTTCTTGCAAGCCCATACATGGTACTATCTGAATTATTAAACCTAAAATTATCGAAATAACTACTTTGTATAGGATTAGATAATGGAACACTATTGGTAATTTCGCCCGTATTTAATTGAATCGTATTGATTTTATTTTGACCAATAAAAATAAAAGTGCTGTCGTAAGGATTTAAAGCAGCACCAGTTAAATTAATTGATTCGTTATATGCATTGTTGCCTATATTATTCACTAACCCTGTATTGGGGTTTAAAAAACCTAATCTTATTGTTGCTGAATCAAATTGTTCAATCGGATTAAGGGTATCAATTGGATTTTTGACTATAGAAAAATAATTTTTTCGAACAATGCCATACAATCCGCTTTGTGAAAATACGTGAAGGCTTAACAAAATGAATAAGGTGCTTGTAATAATTTTTTTCATGGTAGTAATTTTAATTGTAAACCACATAAAAACGGAAATAGTTTTGTAAAAAAAATTTACATAAAACTACTTTACTATTTTTCCTTTGCGCCCCACCAACCAAACACCTGCAATAGTTAAAAGCATGGCCAAAATTACTTTGGTATTAATTACTTCTTTTAAAAAAATTGCACCTAAAGTTACTGCAACAATAGTATTAACATACGCATAAGTACTTACAAATGCAGCCGGCAATTCTTTAATTATATACATAAAACATCCATAAGCCAATAACGAACCAAACAATATTAAATACACCAACGCCATCACTGATTCATTGCTAGGATTTAACCTCGTCCAATCGCCTTGCAAGGTTGAAATTATAAACAAAATAATTCCTCCAGGTATCATTTGCAAGCCGGCATTATACAAAACCGGAAATTCTGATTTATTTGATTTTGAAAAAACAGTACCTAATGCCCAACACACATTCGAAATAATAACTGCGGCCAATCCCCAAGCATAATTGGGGTTATTAAACAATTGCACTTTATCATAAAAAATAAAATATTGCGCCAACAAGCAAATTAAAAAACCTAACCACATGGGCCAAGTTACTTTTTCTTTACTGCCCATTAAAATATTAATTATTACAATCCACAATGGAGTAATAGCGCTTAACAATGCCGTTAATCCACTATCAATCCATTGCATTCCCCAACTTATAATTCCGTTGCCACCAACCAACATTAAAGTACCATTTAAACTAAATTGTTTGAATTGATTCCAAGTAGGTAATTTTTGTTTTTGGTAAATAATAAAATAGGCACATATTAAAACACCTGCAACAGAATGCCTAAATGCAGCTAATAAAAAAGGAGGAAAAAAGTGAATGCCATCGTTTTTAATTCCTAAACGAATAGCTAAAAAAGTAGTTCCCCAAAATATGGCTACTGCTACGTAAGCCAAATAAGCTTTAAATTGGGGATGTTTTAGCACTAAAATTGGTAATATGGACTAATCATTAAATACACCACTACACCAGTAATTGTTACATACAACCAAATAGGGTATGCAAAGCGTACAATTTTTTTATGCTTTTCTACATTCATTTGCAATCCATAATAAAAGGCAAGCAATATTAAAGGCAATACCAAAGCAGCTAAAATAATATGACTTATTAATATTGTTAAATACAATGTTCGCATTGAGTTCCCTTCGGGAAATGAAGTTTCATTTGCCATCCAATGGTAAAGAATATAACTTATTAAAAAACAAGCCGACAATACAAAAGCAGTTAAGTTAAGTGTTTTATGTACCGCAATATTTTTTTGTTTTATAAAGTATAAAGAAAGTAATAATAAAACAGAACATGTTCCATTAATAATTGCATTTAATGTGGGTAAATACATTACCCAACTAGGCATTACTTCAGGCCTTGGTAATATTTTACGGTTTAAAATTACAACAGCAACAAATACAACAATTGATAGGATACTTACTATTTTAAAAACTAATTTATCTTGATTATTTTGGTTCATGGTACTCATATAATAAAACTTTTAATTCATCATTTAATCTTTTCATTTCGTTCAAATCTAAGCCGTCATAAATACCTCTTATATGCCTCGATTTATCCATTAAAATTATTTGTTGACTATGGTCAATGGTTTTATCTTCGATAGAAACAGGTAACAAAAACCCTTGACCTATTTTAAATAAATTTTCTTTATCTGTTCTACAAAAATGCCAAATGTTTTTATCGGCTTTATACTTTGCTGCGTAATTTGCAAGTACTTTAGTTGAATCATTATCTGGATCAACTGTAAAAGAAATGAGCTTTACTTCGCCCCACTCTTTTGCTTTTTCGTAAAATGCCGATACATTATTGTTCATAGCAGGACATACATCTTTGCAACTTGCAAAAAAGAAATTGGCAATAACAATATTGTTAGCTAGCATTTTGGTGTTTAAAACCTTACCGCTTTGATCGGTAACCGAAAACTCGGGAACTTGATAAAATATAGTGTCTTTTATGTCTTTTCCATTGGGTTCGGTGTGGTAACCCAAATGTGGCAGGTGCTTGTAATTATGTTTTGCAGCACGCAATAAAAAAAAGAGAGCAACTGGCACCACTAATAGTGCAGTTGCTACCCAAAATGATTTTCTTTTCATTAATACTATTAAGTAAAAAATTTAATAAAAGTTTTTACTAATTTTAATTTTGTTAAAATAAACGCGAATCGAAAGTATATCCTGCTTCGTTTAATGCCAACCAAATTAAAAAGCAAACAAATAACATTGGAGCTACTATAATCCAAACTAAAAATTTGCGTTCAAATTTCATATGCATAAATACCGATACAATATAAAATGCTTTTACAATTCCTAAAAACACAAATAAAATGTTTTTATATATTGAGCTATTTGATAATAATGCAAAATACAATGCAATATCAACTACTGTAAGAACCAACAATATCCAAAATGTGTTCCATATTTGGCTTTTCATATTTGAAGGCGATTCTGTATGTTCTAAATGTTCTATGTGTTCCATGATAATTTTTTATTTGTAAATTAATTATAAAAATTTAAACCTATTATATTAAGTAGAAGAATGTAAATACAAACACCCAAACTAAATCAACAAAATGCCAATATAAACCTACTTTTTCAACCATTTCATAATGGCCACGTTTATCGTAAGTTCCTTTTACAACATTTATGTAAATTACAATATTTAAAATTACTCCTGAAAGTACGTGCGTACCATGAAAACCTGTTACAATAAAAAACAAAGCTGCAAAAGCAGTTGGACCAAAAGGATTTCCACTTAAACTTGCACCTTCAGTAATAAAGTTTGTCCATTCCCAAGCTTGGCAACCTAAAAAAGCAGCACCACCAATAATGGTTAAAATCATATACTTTTCTACTTCTTTTTTAGCCATTCTATGTCCTGCTTCTACAGCCAATACCATAGTTACAGAACTTGCTATTAAAATGAAAGTCATTAAACTTACAAACATTAATGGCAAATGAATACCATGTAAAAAAGGAAAATGGTTGAATACCAACTCGGGCGAAGGCCAACGCTCGGTAACAAACAATCCTGCTTTATTCATGTCTTCAACAAAGCTATGCGAAAGGTGAGCAAAAGGTTTTACAATTGTGTTAGGTAATGTAGATGTAAAAGTGAATCGTACAAAACCATAAGCAACTAGTAATGATGAAAAAGTAAATGCATCTGAAAGTAGAAAAATCCACATCATTAATTTACCATAACTTACACTGAAAGGTGATTTTCCTCCACCCCATGTTTGTTTGCTGTCGGTAGTTAAAGTAGCTGTGTTTGCCATTGTTTTATTATATTTATTTGTTTCTAAGTTTTATTATTATCTGTTCAAAAGTAAAAATACATATAGATATATCCAAAGTATTCCTACAAAATGCCAATAAGTATTACACATTGATATTGCTCTCAATGCTTTTTTATGTACTTTGTATTGAAAAGTTTGTATTAAAATTGCCAATACATAAAAAATTCCAATTACTACATGCGCCACGTGTAAGCCTGTAATAACATATACAAAGGACCCACTTGGGTTAGCAAATCCAAAATATATTGAATTATAAACCATTTGGCTCCAACCCCAATACTGCATTACACCAAATAATAATCCCAAAGCTAAAGTTACCAATAACCCTATTTTTGAATTGAGTATTTCATCTTTTTTTGCCGAAATATAAGCCCATTGCATAAATACACTGCTTAATACTATTACTCCGGTGCTTAACATAAACATGACAGGTAGTTCAAAAACTACCCACTCCCCTTCTCCTCTTCTTACTATGTAAGCGCTGGTAAAACCAGCAAATAACATAACACTACTTACTAATAACAACCAAAGTACAAACTTTTTGGGTTCTACTCCTGGCTCGCGTTCATCAACTATTGGCTTATTTATGGTTTGAATCATTTTTAAATTTTATCTATCAAGTAAAAAAGTTGAACAATGGGTAGATAGATGATAGCTGCTAACATTAGCTTTTTTGCATCGGCTAGTTCGCAACTTTTGTAAAGTTTATAGGCGTAAAAACTAAAATATAATGCTCCAAAAACTGCAACCACTGCGGCTACAATTCCCGAAATTCCAAAAACAGTAGGTAAAATTCCAACAGGTATTAACATCAATGAAAATAATAAACATTGAAAAGCAGTTTTCTTAGTTCTTCCTGGGTTAAAAGGCAACATTTTAAAACCTGCGCGTTTGTAGTCATCTTCCAATAACCAAGCAATACTCCAAAAATGTGGGAATTGCCAAACAAATTGAACAGTAAATAAAATAATAGCTGCTAAATCAATTTTGCCGGTGTATGCCACCCAACCTAAAAGGGTTGGCAACGCACCTGGAAATGCACCAACAAATACAGATATTGGAGTTACACGTTTTAAGGGTGTATAAACAAATGCATAACTTAATAAAGATATTAAAGCTATTAAACCACTTAGTTGATTTAAATAAACTCCAATTAATACAACTCCAATTAATCCCATTAAAGTGGCACTAATACCAGCTTCTAAAACACTCATTCGTCCAGTTGAAACCGGTCGGTTAGCAGTTCTAGTCATTAACTTATCGTAATCTTTTTCTATTATTTGATTAATGCCATTTGCAGCACCTGTAACTAATAAACCTGCAGAAGCCAATATAAATACTTCAAACCAATTAATAGTGCCACTAACTGCAGTTAAATAAGTAATTACTGAGCTGAATACTACCAAACTGCTCAATCTAAATTTTATTAACTGCATGTAATCACTCCATTTTTGTTTCCAAAAACTTGGTGCTTCTAATACTATATTATGTTCTACTCTATCCAATTATTTTTATTTTATACTTATCAATTTGCAATCAATTTTGTTTTATTAAAAACCAAAATGGCTGCAAATAGCTGCATACCTGCTATTATACTTCCCAATGTTAAATGTATTGAAGTAACCTCTTTAGGAAAACCTAGGTTTACTAAAATACTTCCACTTAATGCTTGGGCACACATTAATAATACTATTCCTAAACCATTTCTGTATATCAACGAATCTCTTTCAAATAAATTTCTATATTTAAAAATCAATAAAATTGAAATACCTAAACTAATTATTGACCACGATCGATGGAATTTAAAAATTATTTCTTCCATAAAAAAAGTAGCCCATTGTGTTCGGTATGCTTCACCAAAAAGTTTAGCTACATGATCAACTTTTTCCCTTACTTGTGTTCCACTAATTATTTGTATTAAACTAACAATTAATGCAACCGATATTAACCATTTTAAAGAACTATCTTTTTTAAATTGCTTTATATAAAACTCCTGCGAGGCAGCAACGGTATAAATTAACAGAGCAACTATTACTAACGCAATTACCATGTGTATGGTTATCATCCATGTTGCCAAGTCTGACGATACAACTTTAGAACCTATCCACCCTTGTATGCCAACCAATATAAAAGCCAAGAAACTTAGCCAAAATATTTTCGGTTTTGTTTTTAAATATGGATAAGCAAATACAATAGTTAAAAACACTAAAAAACCAATAACCACTCCAACCAACCTATTTAAGTATTCAACCCAAGTTTTAAAAACATCAAAATCTGCAATTTCTTTTCCTTGAACAGCAAATTTTGTTTTGTAATCTTCGGGCAATTGGCTTATATTAGTTGGTGGCACATATTGTCCAAAACATTTTGGCCAATCAGGGCAACCCATCCCACTTCCAGTACTTCGTACCAAACCTCCTACAAATATTAAAAAGAACACTGCAATGATGGTAGCTATTCCAAAACGTCTAAATCTAATTTCGTATTTATTACCTTGCATTTTATTGAACGAAAAACTTCATTCTTGTTTTAAAAATACTACCATTAAAAATGGTAGTATTCAATTTTTTGTTATTAAGCAAATCCTAACCAACGCTTTACCAAAGTAAACAATACTGCTTCTTCTTTTGCTAAAGTTGGAGCAACTTTGCGTTCAGGAGTTGGAATTGTTTGTGGCTCAGTTAAAGGATCTTCTTGACCTTCGTGAGGTGTATTTTGCGGTATAAAATCAATTTCATGTCCTGGTACGCTATAATCGTAAGGCCAACGGTAAACATGAGGAATTTCTCCCGGCCAGTTACCATGTAAATGTTTAACAGGAGTAGTCCACTCTAAAGTATTGCTTTCCCAAGGATTTTGAACTGCCTTTTTACCTTTACGCATGCTGTAGAAAAAGTTGAAAAGGAATATAAATTGTGCAATTCCACCTAAAAATGCTGCGTAAGTAATGAATATGTTCATATCAACAAACACATTGAATTGGTCGTAAGCAGTAAAAGCATAATACCTACGTGGCACTCCAGCTAAGCCCATAAAGTGCATTGGAAAAAACACACAATATGCCGAAACTATAGTCATCCAAAAATGTATTTGACCTAAACTTTCGTTCATGGTTCTACCAAACATTTTAGGGTACCAATGGTAAATACCACATAACATTCCAAAAATAGCCGCGCTACCCATTACCAAATGGAAGTGAGCAACCACAAAATAAGTATCGTGTAAGTTTATATCTAATGCTGCATTTCCTAAGAAAATACCAGTTAATCCACCTGAAATAAAGAAAGACACTAAACCAATGGCAAACATCATTTGTGGATTTAATCGCAAATTACCTTTCCATAAAGTACCTAAGTAATTGAATGTTTTAATGGCCGAAGGAACTGCAATAATTAAAGTACCAAGCATAAATACCGAACCTAAAAACGGATTCATACCTGTAATAAACATATGGTGACCCCAAACTACAAATGACAATAAAGCAATTGCCATTATTGAACCAATCATAGCACGGTAACCAAAAATAGGCTTACGAGAGTTGGTTGCAATTACTTCGGAAGTAATACCTAAAGCAGGCAATAAAATAATATATACTTCAGGGTGACCTAAAAACCAAAATAAATGTTGGAATAAAATTGGTGAACCCCCTACTCTTTCAATTCCACCTGCTAAATCTGCGGGAATTTCATTTAAGTAAAAGGAAGTACCAAAACTTCTATCGAATACCAATAATAATGAACCTCCAAATAAAACTGGGAACGATAATATACCTAAAATAGCAGTAAATGTAAACGCCCAAATAGTTAATGGCAATCTAGTCATTTTCATACCTTTGGTACGCATGTTTAAAACGGTAGCAACATAATTAATACCACCTAATAAAGATGATACAATAAATAAAATCATTGATACCAACCATAATGTCATACCAGTTCCAGAACCCGGAATGGCTTTTGGCAATGCTGATAATGGTGGATAAATTGTCCAACCTGCAGATGCTGGTCCACCTTGCACAAATAATGAAGCAATCATTACACACGATGATGTAAAGAAAAACCAATACGACAACATATTTAAAAAAGGTGAAGCCATATCGCGCGCTCCAACTTGCAAAGGAATTAATAAATTACTAAAAGTTCCACTTAAACCAGCGGTTAATACAAAGAAAACCATAATAGTACCGTGTATTGTAATTAAAGCCAAATAAAAGTTTGGATCTAATTTGCCACCTTTACCCCATTCGCCCAATAACGTTTCAAAAATTGGAAAAGTAGTGTTAGGGTAAGCAAGTTGTAAACGGAATACTAATGACATTAACATTCCTATTGTACCCATAATGATACCAGTTATTAAAAACTGCTTTGATATCATTTTATGGTCCATACTAAAAACATACTTCGAAATGAAGGTTTCTTTGTGATGGCCATGATCATCGTGATGTAAAACATCGGCATGTGATGCAACTGCGCTCATATATATTTTATTTTTTTCTTAGTTAAAAATTTAATTAATTAAATGCCAAAGGGCTTGTTTTGCTGAAAAACGAAAATGAATTATTGGTTTCAGTACCTTTTGCTGTTAAAGCAGGATTGGTTTTTAACCATTTTTCAAATTCTTCTTTGCTATCAACAATTACTTTCATTTTCATTCGGTAATGTGCACTACCACATATTTTATTACATAATAATATATAATCAAATTTAGGGTCATCTTGTTTTGCACGCATTTCGTTTGTGGTTAAAATGGGTGTAAAATGAAAGTTAGTTGGTAAACCTGGAACCACATTCATTTGAACTCTAAAATGAGGTAAATAAGCAGAGTGAATTACATCTTTAGCTCTGAAATGTAAGTAGATAGGTTGATTAACTGGAACATGTAATTCAGAAGTAATAATATCGTCTCCTGCGTTTTCTTTTAAGCTATCTACACCTAAAGCATTTACTACGCCCATTTGACGGAAATCATATTTTCCTAATTTATTATCTGCACCTGCATAACGTGCATTCCAAGCAAATTGGTAACCGAAAACTTCAATATTCATTGCATTTTTATCTCTACTCGAAGTCATATCGCTCCAAACAAATAAACCCCTTACAACTAAAACAGTTAAAACTATTCCAGGTATGATGGTTGCCCAAATTTCAAATGTATGGTTATCGGGATAGAATAAAGCTTTACGGCCTTTTGCTTCTCTGTATTTGTAAGTATACCAAAATAAAAGTATTTGAGTAACAACAAACACAACTCCTGTTAACCATAATGTGATCATAAACATGTCGTCATACTCATTGGCATGAGCAGATGCTGCTGGCAAATTAAAGAAAGTTAATTTTCCATGAACAACAAATTCCCAAGCACAAGCAGCTAAACCTACTACTATAAAAACTATACTTAAAATTCCATTAATTTTACCCCAATTAATTACAGGCTTCTTTTGTACATCACCAACTTTCGACAAAATATCGAAAATCATTCCTATGATGAAAACTAATAAAAAAGCAATTCCAACTATTAACCAGTTAATATTACTTGCTGTCGATTTTGCTGCTGCTACAGCGTCTTCATTCATATCTTGTGCAAAAACAGATAAACTTGTAAGCAGTAACATTGCTAATACAAATACAAAAGATGTTTTAATTTTTAAATACTTCATTGGTAAAATTTTTAATTTTAAACTTAAAATGTGGTGCAATATAATCATGGTGTCAAATACTAGTAAACTTAATTTTGGCTATTGACAATTATCATTGAATATATTATGGTACATATTGTTTAAATTTATCATTCACAATGATTTAATGTTTGATAACTTGATGAAAAATATTTTTCGATAATAAATTTTTTCTAATTAATAAATTTAACAAATTGGTATTATTAAAAATTACATATTTGCAATCTTAAATTTATGAAAAGAGTATTTCTATTTATACTATTGATAACTGGTTTTTTTACTTCAAATAAATCTGTTTTTGGACAAACAAAAATTGAAAGTAAATATACCACTGCTGCCCGTTTAGGATTAACAATAAGTAATTCAGGCACCATTGGTAGACCAAATGTTAGATCAAATACTAGCGGACCCCCATCAATGGCTTACCCAACTGGTAGCGGAGTGGAGCATTTATTTGAAGCTGGATTATGGATTGGAGCATACGTTAATGGACAAGTAAGGGTTTCTTCCTCATCGGCCGAAAGCAGTGCAGGTTATTCTACTGGTTCTACTAATTTTGAATTTACTCCTATTACAAATATTTTAGAAAAATCTAATTTAACAAAAAGTGCAAGTTATTCAAGTTCCGCTATCTCTCACCAAGATTTTGTTTTAACAATGACTGATAGCAATATAATAATTCCTGGAACTACTATACCTATTAATGGCCACGATAATCCGTTGCAAGCAGTTGTTAAATTAGAAGTACTAAATTGGAATTACTCTTATGCCGATTATTTTGTAATTTTAAATTATACAATCACCAATAAAAGTAAACAGCGTTGGGATTCTATTTATATTGGAAACTTTAGTGATTTAGTAGTGCGAAATGTTAACGTAACTAGAGAAACTGGTTCATTGTTTTTTCAAAGAGGAAGAAATTTTACAGACAAAGAAAATAATGCAATTGTAGCTTACATGGCTTCAAAAAGTGCTGATGATTTTAATTTCATCAGTTCGTATGGTGCCATGCAATTTTTAGGTGTTGATTGGAAAGGATTATTTTTTAATCCTTCAAAACCCGAAATATTTACAAATAAAGGTTTTACCCCACCCACATTTAATACAAATTATTGGACTTTTGGTTCCACTACTCCTCCATTTATTGGCCCTAACGATGAACAAACAAGGTATAATAAATTAGCGGTTGGAATTGATACAAACGATTTAAACTCCAGTTCAGGACCAACTTATGGCGCACCTTCTAATTGGTTGCAATTAATGAGTGTTGGGCCTTTTCGTTCGTTAGAACCAGACTCGAGTATGACTTATACGATGAGTTTTGTAAGTGCAAAACAATTAAGAAATTTTGTTCAAAATCAATCGTTGTCGGTATTAAGTACTGCCGAATCGCAAAAGGAATTAAAAGAACATTTTAAACGTTGCAAATCAACTTTTTTAGGTGAAGACGCTGATGAAACAGGAGTTTATTCCGTTGTAAAAGATTTAAATAATAATGGTAAGTTAGATAGGTTTGTATTACCCGAACCGCCTTTAGACCCTAAAGTAAAAATTATAGCAGGAAACAAACAAGCAACTATTTATTGGAGCAATAATGCAGAAGCATCTATTGACCCAATTTCGAGAGAGAAAGATTTTGAAGGATACAAAATTTATTCGAGCAAAATTGGCGATGATTTAAAACCCAATTTTACCGATGCAAGAAACTTAATTGGACAATGGGATTTGGCTGGAAACGATGTGGGCTTTAACAATGGATTTGATTTAATAAAATTGCAAACACCAGTTAAATTTGATGGAGACACTACCACCTATTATTATAAATATACTTTAAACAACTTAAGCAATGGCTGGCAAAACTTAATTATTGTAACAGCATTTGATAGAGGCAATAAAACATTGAACTTAGAACCTTTAGAATCTTCATTTAGTGGAAATGACTTTAGGGTATTTGCAGGAAGTGAAATAAATAATTTTACCAAACTAGACCAAGAAACTAAAGTGGGTGTGTACCCTAACCCTTACAATACCAATGCAGCTTGGGATGGGACTACTTCAAGAACCCGCAAATTGTATTTTTATAATTTACCTAAAACCTGCGAAATAACTATTTACACAGTAAGTGGTGATATAATTGCTAACTTTAAACACAATGGAGATACATATAATGGAGCAGGAAATGCTTGGTTTGAAAGATTAAGCGATAAAGATAAAACAATAATGACAGGTGGTGAACATGCTTGGGATTTACTAAGCGACTCCAAAAACCAAATAACGCAAGGAGTTTATATGTTCAGCGTAAAAGACTTGGAAAGTGGCTTTGTACAAACAGGAAATTTTGCAATAATTAAATAAAACAACTAAATTATAAACAACTAAATAAAACAATAAAAATGAAAATGAAAATTTACAAACAAGCTAAAAGCATAAAAACTATGCTTTTATTAACAATTATGTTTGCAGGCATTTATGCCAATGCGCAAAATCCATATCCTATAGTACCTGTTGATACAACACAATTTGTGAACTCAACTAGGTTAGCAATTCCTACTACTTCTTCAAATGCTGGAACAATTACCAGACCAGATTATACTACACCAAACTTTAAAGATACCATTTATAAAGATACAGTTAGAATAGAAGGAATAGTAGTTTTTAATCCAAGAGCTTATGGATTATCAGGAACTAGCAGAAAAGCTGCTTTTATTCAACGTAAAGGCGGAGGACCATGGAGTGGAGTTCAGATTATGTGCGATCCAGCAGCATACGCAGGAACTTCTTTAGCTACATTAATTTCTGAATCGAAATTTTATGACAATTTTGTAGTGGGATATAAAGTACGTGTTACAGGTGTAATTAGAGAATTCTCACAAGGTGAAACACAAATAAATTTATTAAGAAGTAATTCTAATTGGGAAAATGGCGTAGAACAATTGAGCTTAACACCCGATACATTAGTTTACAACGAAATAACTGCCGATCAATTAATGTTGGGCAATCCTAACTCGAGCAGGGTACAACAAAAATTTACTGGAGAAGCATTAGAAGGTACGTTAGTTAGATTAAGAAATGTTACTGTTTACGAAGTTTCAGTGAGCGGAAATAGAACTACTTGGAGCGTAATTGACGACAATGGAAATGTAATTGATATTAGAGATTTTTCGGCTTATTACCGCAGAGATTCCAATGGCGATTCAACAGGTTTAAATGTAGTTGATCCAAATAGATTTAATGCACCACCAATTGGAACTCGTTTAGAATACTTACAAGGTATAATTACTGAATATACAGTTAGTGGCATAAACCGTTATGGAATTGCACCTTTATACCCTGGCGATTATAAAGTTTGTACTTCATGTCCTCCCTCTATTAAATTTATTAGTAGAAATCCAACTGTTGTAAAATCGAGCGATACAACACGTTTAACTTTTGAAATTACTGTGGGAGATACTACTTTACAATCAAGTAAATTATATTTCAAAACATCAGTTAATAATGTATTAGATTCAGTTACTTTAACTGCAGTTCCTTCATTCCCTAATCAATACAGAGCAACTATACCTCCAATTAATAGCGAAGGTGTATTTACTTATTGGGTTGGAGCTACTGATAGAAAAAACAGAAACTCGTTGTTTCCTGATCCATTTAATGTAGGTGCTAAATTTTATATTACTGGGCCAAATGGAGTTGATAATATCAGGGCTTTACAAACTTCGGTTGTGCCAAATGGAACAACAGTTTGGAATGGCGATTCATTGTTAAACATTAATGTAAGAGGAATTGTAACTGGTAAAGGCTTTGGAAATTTAATTACTGTTCAAGATGGAACTGGACCAAACTCAGCCATATTTGTAAACCGTAATTCAGGAGCTGACAGTACAGGAAAATGGAATGTAGGTGATTCAGTTTTAATTACAAGAGCAACTGTTCGCGAATCGTTTAACGTTACTATTTTGAGTAATATTTATAGTGAAGTAATTGCAACAGGAAAAACTTTACCACCAGTTCAATTAGGTTTATCGTTAGATTCATTTGCATTAGCAAACACTGATTATGGACGCAAATGGGAAGCAGTGTTAATGCGTTTTGATAGCATTGAAATATCGAGCAAAAATCCTGATGCACCAACTGGAAGTTTTGGTGAGTTTGCTGTAAAAGGTAAAACTGTAAATAGCTTAAGAGTAGATGATTTAAACGCTAATTTTAAAAATTACAATAACTTGGTTTATGTAGGAATGAAAATGAATTTTATACAAGGACCAATGTATTATGGCAATGGAAACTTTAAAATAGTTCCTAGAAATGTAGCTGATGTTGATTTTAGCAATATAGATACCATTAAGCCAATTATTACTGTTATTGGCGGATTTAACGTTACCGTTAAAAAAGACAGTGTTTATACTGATTTAGGCGCAACTGCAACTGATGACAAAGATGGTGATATTACTGCAAATATTAGAAAAACAGGATCGGTTAATACTGCTGTGGTTGGTGTATACAATATTTCTTACGCAGTAAACGATAGAGGTGGAAACTTGGATTCAGTAGTAAGAATTGTAACAGTTGTTGCCAACGATATTACAAATCCTGTAATAACTTTATTAGGTAAAAACCCTGATACATTGCAAAGAACCACTACTTACAACGACCCAGGAGCAACAGCAATGGATGACAGAGATGGAAACATTACTTCAAAAATTACTAAGGTAAGTACTATTGATTCAAGCAAAACTGGAAGCTACACTGTAACTTATACAGTTAAAGATTTAGCTGGAAATACTGGAACTGCGGTAAGAACTGTAATAGTTATTAATAAAGTAGGAGTAAATGAAGTAAATACCGTTGCAAATAGCATTAAAGTTTATCCTTCGCCTGCTTATGCCGAGTTAAATGTAAGTATTGAAAACATTAACCAATTGCCAGCGCAATTAGAAATAATTGATATGTTGGGCAGAGTGATTACCAAACAAACAATAAATACCAAAAACTTTAACGAGCAGTTAAACATTGGCCAATTAAACAATGGAGTTTATTTTTTAAACATAAGCAATGCCAATGGCATGCAAACCATTAAGTTTATGGTTTCAGGTAAATAATTTATTATAATTTTTAAATTTAAATAGGCTGTCTTAAAAAAAGGCAGCCTATTTTTTTTGCTTTAGTTTTAATATAGTAAATCTATTTATTAGAAAAATATTGAACCACATAGAACATAGAAACATAGCCTTAGACCCGCTGTTCGAAGTCTTCGCCTGAGGTTGGTGTTCTCACCATGTGCGTCAACTTAAGAAATTGCAAAAGCGAAGTTCCGTAGGAACGACCTTGCCTAAGGTTGGTGTTATCAGGCTGACCGAGAAGTAAAACCACACCCAAATTTGGTTAAAATGTTGATGTTTTTGTTTACAAGTAATTCACTGTAAACATGCCGATTACCATTTGTTTTCGTATATTTACATCAATGAGCAATACTAACAAAAAGGCACTGAAATTTAAGCCTGAGAATAGGGAACAATTACATTTATTACCACCATCATTAAACGATTATGTTTCTGAAAATCATTTGGTTCGCTTAATTGAAAGTATTGTAAATGAAGTTGATTGTTCCGTTATTGAAGCTAAATATAGTGATTTTGGGCAGAAAAGTTATTCACCTACATTACTTCTTAAGTTATGGATTTATAGTTATTGCATAGGAATTTATTCAGGAAGAAAAATTGCATCTAAATGTGAAACAGATACTGCTTATATGTTTTTAGCATGTCGTTACCAGCCTGACTTTAGAACTATTAATGATTTTAGAAAAGATAATATCAGTTTTTTTAACGAACTGTTTGTATCTGTACTAAAAGTATGTAACGAACTAGGCATGGCCAATGTGGGAACTATTGCTGTTGATGGAACAATGATTAGAGCTAATGCATCTTCCAGAAGAACAAAAGATAAAGAAGGTTATGAAAAATGGAAAACAAATATTGAAAAAACAATCGAAACCTTGCACAAAGAAGCTGACAAAATTATAGCAGAAGAAAATAAGAAATATGGTAATAAAAGAGGAGATGAATTAGATAAAAAGATTGTAAGCAAAATGAAGCTCAAAGATAAGATTGAAAAAATTTTGAAGAAGTATGATGAAGAGAAAATTGATGCCAAAAAGAAAATAAATCTTACAGATGAAGATGCTAAATTAATTAAATCAAAAGGTCGAATAGAAGCAAATTATAACTGTCAAGGCGGTACTAATATGGACGGAGTTCTTGTTGGTCAATACATAACAAATGTTGCAAGTGATAAAGAAGAGTTGCTTCCAATGGTTGAGCAAGTTGAAATAAATACCGATGAAAAACTTAAAATTGTTCTGGCAGATTCTGGATATGCATCGTACGACAGCTATGAGAAAATTGACCAAAAAAATATTATAGTATATATGCCTGATCAAGAATACGAAAACAGTAAAAAGAATGCTGATGAAATCCATCCTTTCGATCCATGTAAATTTAAATTTAACATAGAAACAAACTCCTTTATCTGTCCTCAAGGAAAAGAATTACCTTTTAAACGAAGGTGCATAAATTTAAAAAGGAAGCAAGATTCCGCTGTTTATACTTGTAAAGATTGTCCTAGTTGTGTATTTAGGGAACAATGTACAAAAGGAAAATATAGGTCAATTTATAAAGAAACAAGGGATAATTTAAGAGAGCAAGCTAGGAATAGGTTAGACTCATTGGAAGGAAAAGTAATATATCAAAAACGAATGCAAACAATAGAGCCAATATGGGGAAATATTAAATTCAATAAGAACTTTAAAATGTTTAGCTTAAGAGGAATTGAAAAGGTAACAGGTGAATTTAGTTTAGTAAGTATTGCTAATAATATTAGTAAAATTTACAATACAATTTTCTGCAAAATGGCTTCATAAGTCATTTTGCTAAATTTTTTAATTGTAAAAAATTTACTTCTCGGTCAGCCTGAAAACACCGACCACAAGCACCAATTCAACTCCTTCGGAGTTGGGTATTAAAAATTTTGATTAAATATGGATACAAAAAAAGCAACTCCAAAAGTGTTGAATAATAATAGCACCAAGTGAAACTCGGTGTTTAAAAAAATGCATAAACAAACGCAACTACGAAGGAGTTAAATACTCGAAACAATTAGTGTATTTACTTTAAATTGGTTTTATCACCAACTTATATGCCAAATAGGTCATTGGAAACACCGAACATAGGCACAGGAAATAGCAAATGGAAAGCAATCAGTTAAAGCCAAGAAGATGCTTGCAGCATGACTTAGATTTTAATTATTAAAATATTTTCTTTTAATAAGATTTACTAAAATGTTTGGTGAAAAATCAATAAATTAATTGGTACTTCGAAAAATAGTTTTTAAACAATTTAAAAAGAAAGATTATCTGAAAAAATAGTGCTACATTAAAAAAATAGTTTTTATTTTAGTTATTTTTTTGCTTATTGCAATTATAAATTAAACAAAAAATAACAACATGAAAAAAATAATAGCAAGTTTATTAGTACTTATATCGATAATATTTATTGCAAAAGCACAACAAAATGCGGATGATATTATTGGAATTTGGGAAACTGGAAATGGAAAAGCACGTGTAAAAATTACAAAAGTGGGTAATTATTATTTTGGCCGAATAGTATGGCTTAAAGAGCCATTGAACGAAGAAGGTAAACCAAAAGTAGATAAAAACAATGAAGATGAAACCAAAAGAAGTAAACCTTTATTGGGTTTACAATTAGTAGGTGGTTTTGAATGGAAAGGTGATAACCTTTGGGATAGTGGCACTATTTATGACCCTGAAAGTGGTAAGGTTTACAGTTGTAAAATAAATTTAGAAGACAAAACAACCATGAACATTAGAGGTTTTATTGGCGTTAGTTTATTTGGCCGCACCGACACTTGGAAACGATTGGAATTGAAGAAGTAGTTTTTAGTTCTTAGTTTTTAGTCCCGATTGCTATCGGGATTAGTTTTTAGTTCTTTCACGCCTTGCGTGATTTAGTTCTTAGTTTTTAGTTTTATAACCTTTAACTCGTAACAGACAACTCGTTATTTCTAACACGCAACCCGAAACTTGTAACCCGCAACTCGCAATCATTAACCCGAAACCAGTATCAGGCAATTCACATTTCAAAATTCAAAAATCACAATAAATGTCCCAAACTTTAACTATTATTATTCCTTGTTATAACGAAGAGTTATTAATAGAAAAAACATACCAAAGAGTAAACGATGTAATTAATAGTTTACCTAATTTAGATGGGACTATATTATTTATAAATGATGGTAGTAAAGACAAGACTGCTGAAAAACTAAATATTATTGCAAGCAACGATGCTAAAGTTCAGGTCATTCATTTTTCGCGCAATTTTGGTCATCAGCCTGCTGTAACTGCCGGAATTAACAATACCCTTACCGATTTAGCAATAATAATTGATGCCGACTTACAAGACCCCCCTGAGTTATTTGGCGAAATGTTAGATTTATATAATAGCAGTAAATGCAATTCGATTTATTGTGTTAGAAAAACCAGAAAAGGGGAAACTTTTTTTAAGAAAATTACTGCAAAGTATTTTTATAAAATAATGGATAGATTAAGCGAAGTTCCAATTCCACTAGACACAGGAGATTTTAGATTGATTGATAAAATAATAATTAATGAGTTTAAAAATTTAACCGAAAAAAACAAGTTTGTGCGCGGTTTAATTAGTTGGATAGGCTTTGTACAAATTCCATTTTATTACGAAAGAGATGAACGATTAGCAGGGGAAACTAAATATCCTATGAAAAAAATGATTCGCTTTGCATTAAATGGCATTTTATATTTTTCGAAAAAGCCATTGAAACTGGCTATTCAAATGGGTTTGTTAAGTACAATGGTAGCTTTTGTGTTTTTTGTATACATATTATACGGCTATTTTTACAGCGGACAAACTGTTGCTGGTTGGGCAAGTACATTAACTATTGTAGTGTTTTTCGGAGGTATTCAACTATTAACTATTGGCTTGGTGGCACAATACATTGCCAATATTTTTGATGAAGTAAAAGGCAGACCTGACTATATAATTGCTAATAAAGTAAATTTTTAATTGCTTAAATTTATTATTTTGCGCCTTCAAATTAAATAAACATATAATTTTAGGATATTATGAGCGACCCACGTTTAAAACCAGTATTAGATAATTTAAAACAAATGATGGATGGTGCAATAGACCATGCTATAAGCGAGTTTGCCAAAATAAGAGCAGGCAAAGCACACCCAAGTATGATTGATGCTGTAAAAGTTGAGTATTATGGTTCTTTGGTTCCTGTAAGCCAAGTAGCCAATATTAGCACTCCCGATGCAAAATCGATTACCATTCAGCCTTGGGAAAAAAACATGTTTCAAGCCATTGAAAAAGGAATTATAATTTCGAACTTAGGCTTTAACCCAACCAACGATGGAACTATTATACGCATAATGTTGCCACCTTTAACCGAAGAAAGAAGAAAAGAAATAGCTAAAAAAGCTAAGGCCGAGTCGGAAAATGCTAAAGTAGCGGTAAGAAACATAAGAAAAGACGTAAACGAAACCATAAAGAAATTACAAAAAGATGGTTTACCAGAAGATGAAGCTAAAACAGCTGAAGCTTCAGTTCAAAAAACAATTGATTTATACATAAAAAAAATAGATGATCTTTTAACTGTAAAAGAAGCAGAAATTATGCATGTATAAAAATAAATTACCTTTATAAACCTAAACAATGATTCAATTTTAAAAAATTGAATCATTGTTTTTTTTTAACATAACCTAAAACATAAAAACGTGGACATAAAAAAACAATTGAACATAAAAACATTAACTACCCTTTTTAAAATTTTGGGAGTTGGTTTTGTAATAATTTTAGTTGGTTTTTTTTCATTAAGAGGTTATTTTTTAAATAAAGCAATTGCTAAGATTAGTAATAAATTTAAAAAGGATAACAATGCCACTTTTAAAATAGAAGAAGCTAATTTTAAAGGAATAAGTGGTATTGAATTTAAAAAACTTTCGTTGGTTCCTGCAAACAACGATACCATTTTAAGTATTGATCATTTTACAGCAAGTGTACGTTTTTGGTACTTGCTGCTTGCAGATGTTAGGATAAAAGACATTGGTTTAAGTAACGGCTACATTCACCTAATAAAAAAAGGTGATTATAAAAATATTGAGGCATTTTTACCTAAAAAAGATAGTACTTTAAACGACTCGCTTGAAGAAATAGAAAGCGAAGAAAAAACACCAGCAACAATTAATTATGCTAAAGTAGTTTATAAACTAATATCAAAAGTTTTTGACCAAGTTCCATCGGAAGTATTATTTAAAAACTTTGATTTAATGTTAATTGAAGATGAAAACAAAGTAGTTTTTAATTTAGAACAACTTAGCTTAAACAACAGCGCATTTAAAAGCAATATAAACGTCTATAACAACGAAGCCAAACAAATTTGGGAAATAAAAGGCACGGCAAGCCCAAGAAAAAAAATGGCCGATTTAAACTTTAAACGGGTTGATTCATCACTGGTTCAAATACCTTATTTAAAAAATAAATTTGGATTGAGTACTGGCTTTAAATCTGTTAGATTTCAGTTAGATGGAATAACTTTTGAAGATGAAAAACTAAGTATAAAAGGTGAAGCAGCAATAGAAAGTTTAATGGTAAACCATGCTAGAATTGCCAAAAACGATGTAGTTATTAATTATGCTGATGTAAAATACAATTTTTTATTTGGTGCTGATTTTTTATCACTCGATAGTACAACAGTAGTAACTTTTAATGAAACAAAATTTCATCCTTATTTTAATTTAACTGAAAGAAAAATAGTAGAAAATACTGAAAAGAGAGCTCCACGAAACAAAGAAAATATGTTTTATAAATTTTTTAATAAATACATAGTTTCAATGAGTGTACAAACTGATAAAACAGTTACTCAAAAATTTATAAATTCATTGCCCGATGCGTTATTTAGCCATATAAAAGGAATGGAGGCTACAGGCTCATTTTCATATCGTTTAGATTTTAATTTAGACATTCACAAACCTGATAACATGGTTTTTGAAAGTACAATTAGTAAAGATAATTTACATATAACAAAATATGGATTAGCGAATATTGCCAAACTTAACGAAAGTTTTAAGCATACTCCTTACGAAAGAGGAAGGGCAATGCGCTCATTTATTGTTGGAGCTGAAAACCCAAACTTTGTGCTGTATGAAAACATATCGCCATATGTAAAAAAAGCCATTTTAACAACCGAAGATCCTTCGTTTATGTACCACAGGGGTTTTGTAAATGAAGCTTTTAGACAATCAATTGCTAAAAATATAAGGACAGGAAAATTTGCTCGAGGAGCAAGTACTATAAGTATGCAATTGGTTAAAAATGTTTTTTTAACTAGAGAAAAAACAATGGCTAGGAAATTGGAAGAAATATTGTTGGTATACATTTTAGAGAACAATTACTTGGTATCGAAGGAACGTATGTTTGAAGTGTACTTAAACTTAATTGAATGGGGGCCTAATGTATATGGTATTGGAGAGGCAACTAAATTTTATTTTCAAAAAAATCCATCCGAATTAAACTTAAATGAAGCACTTTATTTGGCAAGTATAGTTCCTAGTCCAAAAGGATTTATGTATAAATTTGAAAAAGATGGAACCATGCGCGAATACATGGAACGGTCGTTTAAATTTATAGCAAATAAAATGGTTTCGCGTAGTTTAATTTTGCCAGAAGATACAGTTGGTTTAACATATAAAATAAACATTACTGGCCCAGCTAAAACTTATATTTTTAAAAACGATTCAATAGTAAACGATAGTATTATTATTGATGAAACAGGTATTATTGAAAACACAAATAGAATTGATGAAGAGTAGTTTTATATCAAAATATGAGTTTCAACTATTAGTTTTTATTGAGTTTTTTATTTTTTTTTATTTAGGAAATAAACTCGAGTTTATTGTATCACCACTAATACTTACTGCTACAAGTTTATTTATTGCTTACAAATTTTTAATACAAAAAAATGAAACGATACCTGACAATGCAAATTTTGAAGTAAAAAAAATTTACAAATTATTTTATATTTTAACATTAATTTTATTTGGCATTTGGGCGTATTTCGTTATGTTAAAAAACCCAATTGATATAAAAACATCAGACATTATTCCGTACATAAACGATTTATATTTAAAACGTTTGTTTAACGGTGAATTCATTTATAACTTAGCACCAGGTTTAGGATACGGCAATTGGACGCCTAATTATTTACCTTTTCATTGGCTGCCATTTGCTATTTCATATTACTTTCAATTCGACCATAGGTGGATTGTTTTTGGTACTTATTTTATTGCTGTTTACATTTACTTATTTCATTTTATAAAAGCACAATCACAACAAGATTTTTTAATAAAAGCATGTTTACCTTTTGTTTTTTTAATACATATTCTATTTATTCAATCAGACAATTTTGCCCATACTGTAGAGCTTTTAATAGCTTCTTATTATTTTATATTGGCAATGTTTTTAATAAAAAATAATGTACTAGGAAAATCAATAGGTTTAGTAATTACAGTTCTCTCTAGGTATATTGTAGTATTTTACATTCCTATTGCTTTATTAATAGAACTTTATTTAAACAATAAAAAAATATTGATTCAAATTATATTAGTAATACTAATGATATCTGCTTTTTACATAATTCCATTTTTAATAAAGGATACAAGTATATTTTTT
>CAMCEM010000033.1 GCA_945873755.1 Chitinophaga pinensis
TTTTTGCATATTTATTTCCACAAAAAAAGCAGATTGTTCATCTGCTCTTTTCTATTATAATTTATAACACGATTAGTGCTTTGCTGTATTACTTTTTGTAAACAAACTTTTTAACTTAACTGCTGGCACCCAAATTTTAGATAAAGCATATTTAATAGGATTATCTTTTTTTACATGCCAAACTGTTGTTCTTGGCGTTTCAAAATTATTCTCGTGTATTGTATAAGCGTAAGCAGCAATTGATGTTCTGGCAGTTCCCGCTGGAAAATTTATTGGATCGTAGCCATGCAAGGTGTACGACCTACAATGCATTATTGCCAAACGATTAAATGGCACGCCCACTTCAGTTTTTAATCCAGTTCGTTCATCTTCTAATCGTAAATGGCCACCATAACATTCTTGCCAATCCTTATTTATGTAGAGCAATAAATTTAAATTTCTATACCAATTTTCAACCAAAGGATGATAATTAAAATCGGCATGCATATCTAAAAAACTACCTTCTCTTCCTTGATGAATACCACCACCATAAAAAGTATTGTCAATAAATACATCTTCGTTAGTTATGTACGAAATCCATTCTTTAAATCGCAAACTTGTTAAATCGTTGTACAATTCTTCAAATACACCGCCTAACTCTTTAAACTTCGATTTTTCAAACTTGTTTTTAGCAAAAACATAATCAGCACTCGAAGTTTCAATTTCAGGAATTGAATGGTACAATTCAGTTAGTTTTACATCATCGCATAAACCATCAACTGCAATATGAGGAAAAGGTTTTGCAGTTAAAAATTGTTCGCGATACTTTTCTTTATTCGCTTCTATAAAATCAAAACGTATCATAATAGTTTATTAAAAATTTCATGCAAATTGTTGTGTTTTAAATAAAAAAAACATGACTGCACTCAATAAAAAAACTATTTGTATACATTAAAAAATTAATGTCGAACGCAAATAAAATATTTGTAAAAGATTACTTTTTTTCTTCTTCCTCTTCATCGTCTAAATCCAAATCCTCATCATCTAAATCTTCATCATCAAATACTTCGTTCCAATCTTCATCATCTTCAAAATCAAAATCGTCATCCAATTCAATTACAGAATTTTTAAAAGTAGCTGAGCAAAGATTTTCATCCATATTAAACCAAATACAATCTACAGTATTGTTTTCAATATTAACTTCGTTAATAGTCATTAATGGCCCACCAGATAATAATCTTACAGTGTCGCCTACAATCAATTTATTTTCCATATTTTTTATTTTAAAATGTAAATGTAAATATAGAATATTATAAAATAGTTACATAAAAAACAATTGATTGTAAAGAAATTATTGAGCACATTTTCAAAAAATCAAGAATAAAACTCATCGTTTACCCAATTTGTGGGATTGTTTATGATGTAATTTTGAATATTGGTAAATGATTGTGCATCTCGAATGATATGATCATGAAATCGAGGTTGCCAAGCGAAATTGGGGTTGAAATGTTTTGCTTTATTTGAAACAGCCGATTTAAATGATCGTAAAACAGTAGATAATGAACCTTGCTTTGGACTGATTTTACTGTATCGTTCACCTTGTAGAGACGTTGCATGCAACGTCTTATTTTCAATTGAAGACGTTGCGTGCAACGTCTCTACGAAATTCCTTGAATCAATGCAAATAATCCCATGGATATGATTTGGCATAATGATAAATTCATCTAACGAAACATTTGGAAAATGTGTTTGAATCTCTAACCAAAAATCTTCAGCCATTTTACCCAAATCATTTAACAACATGATTCCATTTTCACATTCTCCAAAAAAATGTACTCTGTTTTTGGTGCAAATGGTTACAAAATAAAGTCCTTCATTTCTGTAATCATATCCTTCTAATCTTTCAGATTTGATTCGGTATTTATCATTGAATTTATCGGACACGGCAAATCAAAAATAGTAAAAAACGGTTGAATTTAACTCAAATTTATGATTTACGAAAATGCTGTAGAGACGTTGCACGCAACGTCTTTTATTAATGAAGACGTAGCGTGCTACGTCTCTACGTGTGAAATGAAATCAATGTAAATTGATAGAAACAAAAAATGAAAAAGACTATAAAATGTGTTTCATTGTATTTGATTTAGATTTTTTCTTCTTTCTCGTTTCTTTTTCTTCAAAAAATTAACTGTTAACCACATAATCAAAATTATTGGCAATTGAAATAATATAAAAAACAATGGTATCCATACTGTAATCTCTCTTCCGTCTTTAGAAGGTAGAAAAATTGAGAAAAACAATAATTGTATTAGTACATTTAAAAGTATCCAAGTATAAATTTTGTTCAGGTTCTGTAAATTATAAAAACTAGGTTTAGGTTCATAATTAGTCACTTTTATAAATACATAACTTAAAATACTGATTATTAAAACAAAAACGAGTGGAACAGAAGTTAATAATACAAACGTATTGTAATAATATGCAATAAAAGTAGCAGTAATTAAAACAACTAATGAAGAAGCAAACTCAAACGCATCTTGCAATATTTTGTACTCAAACAAAAGGTAAATAGAACACAATGTTGTACTGAACAAAAGTGGCCCTACGCTGTCATTTACTATAGTCAAAATCAACCCTATTATTTGAAGCGTTATTGCAAAGAATGTCTTTAATTTTCTTCTTGTCATTTTTTCGACTTTTATACTTTTACAACAAATCTGATTACATAGAAATTTTAATTTATTTCATCAAGACAAAACAATAATCGGTATTTCTCTTCAATAAAAATACTGATGCCATCGCTTAAAGCGATGGCATCGGTTTGTGAATCATTCATGCTTCGACAAGCTTCCGTTAGTAAACGGACAAGCAGCAACCCTCATTCAACATTCATAATTCATAATTGCGCAGCTTACATGTTTCTTCTATACTGCCCACCAACTTCAAATAAGGAGTTTTAAACAGCCATTCCTCTATGGCTGGCATGCAAAATAGTCAGTCCTATTACTTCATCGTTTTCATATCGAATCAAAACATCATCGTCAGTCATTTCGGAGTTTGTAGCATTATTTGGCTTTTTAAAATGAATGTATAAAGTATCAACTTCAGCATCATAATCTGTCCAAATATTTTTATGCTTTATAAAATAAGGCAATAAATAATCAATTTCTTTTATTTCTGCAATTCCCATAATTTTTTGCGTTTTATAAATTCATTTATTTATTAGATAAATAAGCTGTGATTATAAATCCATCATTTTCTGAAACTTCTTTATACACCACCACTACAAATTTATCATTTAATTTGAAAATATTTTTAGTGGCTATTAGTTCTCCTAATTTTCCTTCATAAATAGCATCAGGTTTTTCAATACATTCAAGAATTTCAAAATAATATCCTGCAATTTCAGGATGTCCAATAGAAATATGATACCATCTTTCATCAGTTAATCTTATTGGTATTTTATTTATTGAAAAAGCAATATCCATTTCCTACATGTTTCTTCTATACTGTCCGCCTACTTCAAATAAAGCGTTGGTAATTTGTCCTAATGAGCAGTATTTAACTGTTTCCATTAAGGCTTCAAAAATGTTTCCGTTATGGATGGCTACTTGTTGAATTTTAGCCAACATTTCTTGTCCTTTTTCAATGTTTCCAGCTTTTAATTCATTCAACATCGTAATTTGGAATTCTTTCTCTTCGGTGGTTGAACGAATTACTTCTTGCGGAATAACAGTTGGCGAACCTTTAGAACTTAAGAACGTATTTACCCCAATGATTGGATACTCACCCGTATGTTTTAACATTTCGTAATACATACTTTCTTCTTGTATTTTATTACGTTGGTACATGGTTTCCATAGCACCTAATACACCTCCACGCTCGTTAATTTTATCGAATTCTGCAAGCACTGCAGCTTCTACCAAATCAGTTAATTCTTCAATGATAAATGAACCTTGTAAAGGATTTTCATTTTTAGCCAAACCTAACTCACGGTTAATGATTAATTGAATAGCCATTGCCCTGCGCACCGACTCTTCTGTTGGTGTAGTTATGGCTTCATCATACGCGTTGGTATGTAACGAATTACAGTTATCATAAATAGCGTAAAGGGCTTGTAAAGTAGTACGAATATCGTTGAAATCAATTTCTTGTGCGTGCAAACTTCTACCACTGGTTTGAATATGGTATTTCATCATTTGGCTGCGTTCATTTCCACCATATTTTAGTTTCATGGCTTTGGCCCAAATTCTACGACTTACTCTACCAATTACTGAATATTCTGGGTCAATTCCATTGCTAAAGAAGAACGAAAGATTTGGCGCAAAATCATCAATATTCATTCCACGACTTAAGTAATATTCTACAAAGGTAAATCCGTTAGAAAGTGTTAAAGCCAACTGTGTAATAGGATTTGCACCTGCCTCGGCAATGTGGTAACCACTGATAGAAACCGAATAGAAATTACGTACCGCATTATTGATAAAATATTGCTGTACATCGCCCATTACTCTTAACGAAAATTCAGTTGAGAAAATACAAGTATTTTGCGCTTGATCTTCTTTTAAAATATCAGCTTGAACCGTTCCACGTACTTGTTTTAAAGTTTCTACTTTAATTTTTTCATAAACATCAGCAGGTAGAACCATGTCGCCTGTAACGCCTAACAACATTAATCCAAGTCCATCATTTCCTTCCGGAATTTCTTCGTTATAAGTTGGTCTTGCTGTTCCTCTTGCTTTAAAAATAGCAGTTAATTTTTCATTTACTTCTGCTTCTAAACCATTTTGTTTAATATAAATTTCGCATTGTTGGTCAATGGCAGCATTCATGAAAAATGCACAAATAATTGCCGCAGGCCCATTAATGGTCATGGATACCGAAGTTTTAGGATCGGCTAGATTGAAACCAGAATATAACTTTTTAGCAGCATCTAAACTCCAAACACTCACACCTGAATTACCTACTTTTCCATAAATATCTGGTCGGTGGTCAGGGTCTTGTCCGTATAAAGTTACCGAATCAAAAGCAGTACTCAAACGCTTAGCTGGCATGCCTTTACTTACATAATGAAAACGTTTGTTGGTTCTTTCTGGTCCACCTTCACCAGCAAACATTCTGGTTGGATCTTCACCTTCACGTTTAAACGGATAAATACCCGCTGTGTAAGGAAATTCGCCTGGGAAATTCTCCTGCAACGACCAACGTAAAATATCGCCCCAACCTTTAAATTTAGGAACGGCAACTTTTGGTATTTGCAAATGCGATAAGGATTCAGAATGTGTTTTGATTTTGATTTCTTTATCGCGCACTTTAAAAATATAAAACTCGTTTTGGTATTGAGCAATTTTTTCGCTCCAAGTTTCAAGTAATATTTTATTACGAGGATCTAAATCTAAATTTACTGTTTGATATGCTTCTTCTAAACCTTTTAATAAACGGTCTTTATCATCCATTTTAGAAGCCGCAATGGTTTCGATTGAAGATTTTAAACCAAATAACTTATCGGCAATTTCAGCTTGCTTAGCTACCCATTTATCGTAGTTACGGTTATTCTCTGAAATTTCAGATAAATAGCGATTTCTGGCAGGTGGAATGATGTAAATTTTTTCGCTCATTTCCTGGCTAATGTGGTAATCCGATTTCAAATCAGCACCCGTTTTTTCAACCAATTTATTCATGATAGATTTATACAATCTATTCATTCCTGGATCATTGAATTGCGATGCAATGGTTCCAAAAACTAGCATCAAATCTGGGTCTTTATCAAATAATTGATGGTTGCGTTGGTATTGTTTTTTTACATCTCTCAATGCATCTAACGAACCTTTTTTATCAAATTTATTTAAAGCAATAATGTCGGCAAAATCCAACATATCAATTTTTTCTAATTGTGTAGCAGCACCATATTCAGGAGTCATTACGTACAAACTCATATCGCTATGTTCTATAATTTCAGTATCGCTTTGGCCAATGCCCGAAGTTTCTAAAATAATCAAATCAAATTGCGCAGCTTTAATTACATCAATGGCTTCTTTTACATATTTTGACAATGCCAAATTACTTTGGCGAGTAGCCAATGAACGCATATAAACACGAGAATTTTTGATTGAATTCATTCGGATTCTATCGCCCAATAATGCGCCACCAGTTTTGCGTTTACTTGGATCAACAGAAATAATTGCGATTGTTTTGGTTTCAAAATCCATCAAAAACCTGCGTACCAATTCATCTACCAATGATGATTTTCCTGCGCCACCAGTTCCGGTAATTCCTAGGATTGGTGTTGAGACGCGATGCATCGCGTCTCTATCAAAAACCTTGTGAAATTCATCAGGGAAATTTTCGGCTGCAGAAATTAATTTAGCAATCGATTTATAATCTTGTTCTTTTACTTTTTGGTTAATTTCGTTTGCATCGGCTAGTAAATTAGCGCCTGTAGCAAAATCAGATTGCTGCAACATATCGTTGATCATGCCTTGCAATCCCATTGCGCGTCCATCATCAGGCGAGTAAATTCTAGAAATTCCGTACGCATGTAATTCAGCAATTTCCGTAGGTAAAATTACACCACCTCCACCACCAAATATTTTGATATGACCGCAACCTTTTTCTTGCAACAAATCGTGCATAAACTTAAAATACTCTACATGTCCACCTTGGTAACTGGTCATGGCTATTGCATTGGCATCTTCCTGAATGGCAGTATCTACTACTTCTTCCGCACTTCTATCATGTCCCAAATGAATTACTTCTGCACCAGTTGATTGAATAATTCTGCGCATGATATTAATGGCAGCATCATGTCCATCGAACAAAGCAGCAGCGGTTACAATTCTAATTTTATTAACGGGAGTATATTTTTCTACAATTTCCATATTTGCACTAATGATGATATTGGGCGAAAATAAGAGATTTTACTAAAAGTATTTTACTAATTTAGTTTAGAATTTGTGGAACTATTATTGCTTAAAAAGTTTCGGGATAAATAGTTAATTAAATAATTTAACTTATAACTTAATTGCAATATGAATAAAAGAAACTTAATTTTATTGATTTTACTGGCTATATCTAATTTTGCTCAAAGCCAAATTAAACAAGGGAAAATATTTTATGAAATGGACTTTCCTGATATTCCCTCAGACCAAAAAATATTAATGGGTAATAATTTGCCAAAAGATGCTACTGCTTATTTTAAAAACAATAAATCGAGGGTGGAAACGCCTACTCCTTTTGGAAAGTTAATAATTATAAGAGATGCTTCTAAAAAAGAATTCATTTTTGCTTTTAACAATTTAGATAAAAAGAAAAAAATTGCTTTTAAAAAAACTGACAAAGAAGTTGCAGATGCTGTAAAAGATTCAACCAAAGCGGAGGTAAAAATTGAAATTACAAACGAAACCAAAATGATTGCGGGATATAAAGGGACTAAAGCCAATGTAAAAGCAATAATTAAAAAAGATACTATTGTAAGTGAATATTGGTTTAGTAGCGAAATTCCTAAAATAAACATGGGAAATGAACAAGATGAAATTTTTTCTAAAATAAATGGTGGATTGTTGGAGTATACCGTTGTTCAAGGTGGAATGAGAGTAATAATGAGGGTGAGACAACTTGTTAAAGAAGAAATAAATGACAATCTTTTTGAACTGAGTACTAGTTACAAATTAGTAAAAGATGAAGAAGAATTGGCTATTGAAATGATGCGGTAAATTTTGATTTTTGATTTTTGATTTTTACCTCTGCTCGAAACAATATGACTTTGCACAAGGTGTCAATAAAATATTAAAGTGTAATTATGTTTTTATAACAACTCTATCAACTGACAACTATCAACTGACAACTATCAACTGACAACCATCAACTATTCCTTACATATTCAACTGAAATTCCATTAATAAATGAAATAAATTCATTGGCTGTTTTTAATAATTTTACATTACTAGGTATAACAGAATTACTAATATTAAATTGATAACCTGAAACCAATATTTTAGAATTAGGCCAGTTTTCGCTTAAAAACTGCAATAATTTTTCAACAGAAATTTTTAAGTGAGAGACCGTTGAAGTGGTATAAATATAATCAGGTTCTTCATTTTTAAAAGCATTTTTTAAATCTTCCAAAGGCACATCCTGTCCCAAAAAAATTACTTCATGTCCGCGAGAACGTATAATATAATTTGCAAAAAGTAAACTTAAGGAATGAGTTTCGGTTTCGGGCAAAAACAATAAAAACTTTTTATTACATTCTACTTTGTTTCCAATTTGACCTTCAATATATGAAAATAATTTCTGTTTGATAATGTTGGTTACAAAATGTTCGTGAGAAGGCTGAATGGAACCTACTTGCCACAAAATACCAATTTCAATTAACAGAGGTAGGATTATTTGAATATATGCTTCTTCTAAGCCATATTCAGCAAAATATTCATTTAACTTTAAATGAAAATCAAGTTCATCAAATGACATCATTGCAGAAATTAATGACTTAACTTGATTATTGAATTCACCTTCATTAGAGGTTAATTTTAATACAGCTTCATTAATTTCAGATGATGTCATTTCTGCTATTTCAGAAATTTTAAAATTATGCTCGTTTAAAACACTAATACTTAACAATAATTTTAAATCATCATCATCGTAATAGCGAATATTTGTTTCTGACCTTTTGGGTTTAATAATTCCATAACGCTGCTCCCATACCCTTAAAGTATGACTTTTAATACCTGTGAAAGTCTCTACATCTTTTATAGAAAAATTTGCCAATTTGTTATAATAAAATTTTATATACTACATTTCAAACAATAACTGCATATAAAGGTTTTTAAATTATATAAAAAATATGAAATACTTAATAACTGGAGGAAGTGGATTGGTTGGAAATGATATAACAAAAATACTTTTGGCAAATAAAAATGAAGTAAATTGGTTAACCAACTCAAACAAAAACAAGGAACAAGTTCATTCTTTTAAATGGAATATTTATGATTATACAATTGATTTACAGTGTTTTAAAAATGTTGATACAATTATTCATTTGGCTGGAGCTGGAGTAGCCGATAAAAACTGGACAGCAGAAAGAAAAAAGGAATTAATTGATAGTAGAATAAAATCAACAAAATTATTGTATGAATCTGTTAAAAATTTAGCAGATAAACCAAAAGTAATTGTAGCTGCATCTGCCATAGGAATTTATCGAAACGAAGGAGATAAACTACTTGACGAAGAAAGTGAGAAAGGCAATGATTTTTTGGCAACTCTAACCAAAGATTGGGAAAAGGAAGTAGATGAATTTGAAAAAATTGGAGTAAGAGTTGTAAAGTTAAGAATTGGAATTGTTTTAAGTGATAATGGAGGCTATTTAAAAAAAGTAGCTGCTCCTGCAAAATTTGGCTTTGCATCTGCATTAGGAAATGGAAAAATGATAACTAGTTGGATTCATATTGAAGATTTAGCAAACTTATTTATTTATGCAGCAAATAATGAAAACATGAAAGGTGAATACAATGCAGTGGCTCCTAACCCAATAACAAATTTTGAAATTACTAAACAAATTGCCTTAGCGCTTAATAAGCCTTTTTTTATGCCAAATGTTCCTTCATTTATATTAAAAATAATATTTGGCGAAATGGCAGCGGTTATTTTAATGAGTCAAAATATTTCATCGAGTAAAATAGAGAAAACAGGTTTCAAATTTGAATTTGAAGATATAAAAAATGCCTTGAAAAATATTTATAACACTAAAAAATAAAACAAATTGAAAGATGAAGAAATTGCCATATTTTGGCATAGACGAGACATAAGAAATACTGACAATGCGGGTTTGTTTCATGCGTTAAAAAGTGGCTTACCCGTTTTACCATTATTTATTTTTGATAAAAGTATTTTAAATAAACTTGAAAATAAAAGTGATAAAAGAGTAAATTTTATCCATGAACAAATTGCAGATTTAAAACTTGATTATCAAAAACTAGGCACCGATTTGTGGGTAGAATATGGAGATGTAAATGATGTTTGGAATGGTTTGTTAAAAAAATTTACTATAAAAAAAGTTTTTACAAACCAGGACTATGAACCATACGCAAACGAAAGAGATGCCACAATAAAACAGTTTTTAAATAATTTAAGCATTGATTTTTTAAGTTTTAAAGACCAATGTATTTTTGAAAAAGAGGAGGTAACAAAAGATGATGGAAAACCATATACTGTTTTTACACCTTATTCGCGAAAATGGAAAGCAAAATTGCATGATGATAATTTAAAAGCCTATGAAACGGAAAAGTATTTTGATGCTCTTTTAAAAGTTGAAACGCTTCAAACATTAGTTAGTTTAAATGAAATGGGTTTTGAAAAGGTTAAAGTAAATTATCCATCAAAACAAACTACTTTAGCCATTATAAAAAATTATTCGGAACAACGAAATTTTCCATCAATTGCAGGTACTAGCAGGCTAGGTATTCATTTTAGATTTGGAACAATTAGTATTAGAGAAAAAGCAAAAAAAACGATAGGAATTAGTGAAGTTTTTTTGAATGAATTGATTTGGAGAGATTTTTACATGATGATTTTGCATCATTTTCCTCATATAGTTACAGGCGCATTTAGACCCGAATACGATAAAATAAATTGGATAAATAATGAAAATGATTTTAAGAGTTGGTGTGAAGGAAAAACTGGATACCCAATAGTAGATGCTGGAATGCGGGAATTAAATGAAACAGGATTTATGCACAATAGGGTGCGTATGATTGTAGCAAGTTTTTTAACCAAACATTTGCTTATTGATTGGCGTTGGGGCGAAGCTTATTTTGCACAAAAATTATTAGATTTTGATTTGAGTGCCAACAATGGTGGGTGGCAATGGGCTGCAGGTTGTGGTACTGATGCTGCACCTTATTTTAGAGTTTTTAATCCTACATTACAAGCACAAAAGTTTGATAAAAATAACGATTACATAAAAAAATGGGTGCCTGAATTTTTATCTATCAATTACACAAAACCAATTGTTGAGCATACTTTTGCTCGTAATAGGTGTTTACAAGTATATAAAGAAGCTTTAAGTAATAAATAATTTTACAGCACAAACATGAAGAAATGGAAAATTATTAGTTTATCTATTTTTATTAGCTATTTAGTTTTTGCACAAAGTTGTTTAAAAATGAGGGTAAAAGACAGCGAAGCAAAAAACAAATTTGAAACTAAAGGAGTAAAATTAACTTTTAAAGATTTCTTAAAAGATGACTTAAAAATTCATTATGCCCAAACAGGTATTGAAAATGCTTCAACCATTCTATTTATTCATGGTTCTCCTGGTGCTTGGGATGCTTATGAAAATTACTTGTTGGATAGTGCTTTACTAAAAAAATACAGATTAATAAGTGTAGACAGAACTGGATTTGGACACAGTAATTTTAATGAACCACAAACTTTAAAAACTCAAACAACAGTTTTAAATAGTTTTATAAATTCTATTGATAATAATAAACCAATTTATTTAGTTGGTCATTCTTATGGAGGACCGTTAGTGGCAAGTTTAGCAATAGAAAACAAAAAAATAAATGCCATTTTAATTTTAGCTGGAGCAGTAAGTTTAGATTTAGAGAATCCTGAAAAATGGAGAAAAATATTTATAAATAATCCCCTTAAATATATAGTTCCCGGAGCATTAAATCCAAGTAACCACGAATTATGGTGGCTTAAAAATGATTTAGTTTATTTGGATAAAAACTTAAGTAAAATTTCTTGTAAAACCATTGTTATACATGGTGACAAGGATAAGTTAGTTAGTTATGGAAATTTAAAATTTATGAAGGAAAATATTACAAAAGCAGATACTTTAATTGCAATAACCTTAAAAGATACAGACCATTTTATTCCTTGGACAAATTTTGAATTAGTTAAAAATGAACTTATAATATTAGAATAATTAATAACCTAGCCATGTTTTTAAATCGCTGGCTTTTTCTCTACTTACAATTACTTCTTCTTCAATTGTTGGGCTTAATTGTAACTTTAACTTACCATTAAAATAAGTATGAATATTTACAATACTTGAAATGGAAGTTATAAATTGGCGATTTATATGGTAAAATTGTTTTTTATCTATCAACAATTCTAGTTCATCCAAAGTATAATCAACCACATATTTATTTCCATTTTTAGTAACTAAAAAAGTCAATTTATCTTTGGCATTAAAATAGGCTATATCATCACTGTGAACGGATATTAATCTTTCGCCTAACTTTACCAAAAATCTTTCCTTTATTGTACTTTGAGGAACTAAAACTTGGTTTAATAAATGTTTTATATTTGCTAAATTGAAGTTATTATTTTGTATGGTTTTAAATTTAATTAATGCTTTTCTTAAATCATCTTTTTCAATAGGTTTTAATAAATAATCTATACTATTTACCTTAAAAGCTTTAAGCGCAAATTCATCGTAAGCAGTAGTAAATACAACAGGAATATTCATTTCTATTCTATTAAATATTTCAAAACTTTGACCATCGGCCAATTCAATATCCATTAACAATAAATCAATATTCTTATTGCTTTCAATAACTTGTACTGCACTAACAATACTATCGGCAGTTGCTAAAATATTGATTTCAGGTTCAATTTCTAAAACCATTTTTTTAATCCTATTCAATGCAGGGGTTTCGTCCTCAATTATTATTATATTCATTATATTAAATATTTAGTAATGGAACTTTAACTTCAAATTTATCACTGGTTTTATTAACAAATACTATTTCGGTAGTTAAATAATTATACCTTTCTATAATATTACTTAACCCAACTCCATTGCTTTCTGTTAGCGAAATTTTAGGTTGAAAATTATTTTCTATAATTAAGTATTTATCATCACAACTTATACTTATGTAAAGCGGTTTTTGTGTAGAGATTTCATTGTGTTTTATTGCATTTTCAACCAACATTTGCAAAGTTAATGTTGGTATTTGTAAGCTTAAGCAATTTTCGTTTACATTTATTTTTGTATTTAAATTAATTCCAAACCTAATTTTATTTAAGAATATATACGATTCTATAAAATCAATTTCGCACTTTAATTGAACCGTTTCTTTGTCTCTATGGGTTAAAACATATCTATAAACACTGGCAAGTTTTTGAACAAATTCGTTTGCTTGCATTGGGTTTTCATCTATTAAACTACTTAAAGTATTTAATGAATTGAATAAAAAATGTGGATTTACTTGATTTTTTAATGCTTCAAATTCGGCACTTAAACTGGTTCTTTTAAACTCTTCTTTTTCTAACAAAGTTTTGCGCCAATGATTAAAAAACTCAATGGATGTATAAATACTATTTACTAATAAAGTAATTACTACAGAAACAATTAAATACGATACATTTTCTTTTGAACTTAAATTACATTTAAACCCATTAACCAAAGGGAAAAACCAATAGCTATAAGCATAATGCATAAGTATAGGTAAAAACAATGCAACTAAAGCAGATGAAATTAGTTTTTTATAAATTTCTTTGCTGTTATCATAAATACTGTGAACATAATCCACTAATAAAATATTGCCATTCCAAATTAAAGCTATATAAATAAAATTAGAGATATAAGATCTTAAGAAAAGAAAAGAAATACCTTTAGGAGCATTTAAAAACGACATGTAACCAAATATTAAAGCTAAAAAAGCAATAACAAAATGCCTTATTAAAATGTCTTTTCTATTAAAAAATTTTTTAAAAACTGTTGAAGATATTGCCATTTAAAAATTCTATATTGATTGCAATTTATTTATTAATTTACTATAATTTTTATTATTTATTTTTAACGATTTTTCATGTCTATTTACTGTTTTTTATATATTAAATCTATTCAACAATTTAACAGTTCAACAATTTAACAGTTCAACAATTTAACAGTTCAACAATTTAACAATTTAACAATTTAACAGTTCAACAATTCAACAATTCAACAATTCAACAATTTAACAATTTAACAATTTAACAATTTAACAGTTCAACAATTTAACAACTTAAAAAGTATATCTAAACATTGGAACCGGAAAAAAACCTTGTTGATACTCGGTAGAAATAGTATTTTTATATCTATTGTATCCTTGACTAAATATATTTTGATGATTGGTTACATTTTGAAAATCTATAGCAAATTCCATTGAACTCTTTTTATAATCTTTTCTATAACCAACTTTTAAATCTGCTCTAAAATAAGGCTCTTGTTTTTCGGTAAATGCTTTGTTTTCGTTAAAAACTGCATTGCCTTTAAGTTTTGATGACTCTATATCAATGGGTGTTATATATTTGCCTCCAACTGTTGTAAATTTAATATTTGCATATAATATATTTCCTTTTTTGCCAACTTTAAAATCCTTACCCGCTAAAAAATTGGCTGCATATTGTGTATTAAAAGCCGTATTACGCTCCACACCATCACTTCCTTTGTATTTACTATCAAATACCGAACCTGTAAGTAAAAAATAAAATCCTTTGCTAAAATACCTTTCTAAAGTTAACTCTATTCCATAGTTTGTTCCTGTTCCTGTGCTTACCAATTGGTTTTCATCACTAGGGTTAAACGATGCACCAAAATTTAAAGCCGAAAAACTTGATGAATAATTATTTACCGGTGCATTATCTATTAATTGGTAATAAGCTTCTACCTTTATCTTTACCAATTTCGATATCATGTTTTCATATCCAACTACAAAATGATTTGATCTAATAAAATCTAATTTTTTGTTGTTTTCTTCACCAATTTGGTTTCTTACAAATAAATTATAAATAGGTAATGTTTGGTGGTGTAAACCATAGCCAAAGTTCAAGCTCGATTTTTCGTTAATAGCAAATCTTAATCCGGCACGTGGTTCAATGGCTGCTTTTTCATTTACCGAAAAATATTGCGCATGCAATCCTATATTTAATGTTAATCGACTATTGAAACGGTGTTTTAATTGCGCATATCCTTGTGTTAAATTTACATTCCCAGTTTGTTTTACTCTTATGGTATCAATTGTTCCTTGGTAAAAATAATCTCTGTTACTATAATCAAAATTGGTTATATCGTTTGTTAATCCAAAGTTGAGCGTGTTTTTGGCATTAAACTTATGCGTTAAATTTAAAACTGCCGAGTACTTATTGTCTAAAAAACTACCAGCCGCTTGTCTAAATACTTTTTCGTTTGGTAAATTTATGCTATCGGCAGTGTAACTATCGTTGCTATAACTCCAAGCTAAAGTAAATTTTGCCCATGTTTTGTTACTTAAACTTTTTTCGTATGCAGTTCCTGCAAATGCTTTACTGTATCTTGGTAATTGGTTTTGATTTGGATTACCATAAAAATCAATTCCTGCTGTATCCACATCTTTGGCCAATAAATCAATAGCACTTATGCCACCCATACCAAATAAAGTAAACTTTCCTTTGCCTTTAGTGGGAACAGTAATTTTAAAATTCATATCTTGATATAAAGGAGTTGCAGCTCCTGTACCTACATTTACTCCTGCAGCTTTCATTAAACCCAAAGTTGAATAACGGTAGTTAAAAATATATGATGCTTTCGATTTTTTGCTAAAAGGACCTTCAGCACCTAATTCAAATCCATTAAAACCAATTTGCCCAATGAACTCACGTTTTTCGTTGTTACCTTCACGCATTACCAAATCAAAAACCCCTCCATTTGCGTTGCCATACTGAGCAGGAAATGCGCTTGTAAAAAAATCGGATTTACCAATGTTGTTTGCGTTTAACATACTTACTGGTCCACCAGTACCAAAATTACTTCCAAAATGGTTTGGGTTTGGAATATTTACGCCTTCTAATTGCCATAACATAGCATTGGGCGAATTTCCTCTTACTACAATGTCGTTTCTACTGTCGTTTCCTGCAACTACACCCGCAAAGTTAGCTGCCATTCTGCTTGGGTCGCCTAATGCTCCAGCAAATTTTTTAGTATCATCAGGATTAAATGAACGTGAACTAACAGATGCCATTTCGTTATTGGTTACTGTTCTATCTTTTTTTCTGTCGTACGAAATCACAATATCGTTCATTTTTTTTAATGCTTCAGTTAAACCTAAATCCATTATCACTTCTTTACCTGCAGTTACTATAATATCGGGTATTGATAATGTTTCGTAACCCAAGTAAGTTACTTTTAACGTTTGTCTGCCTAAAGGTACATTCGTAATTTTAAATAAACCATTTGCATCAGTAGTTGCAATAAGTTTTTTAGTTTCGCTTACCACACTTACTATTGCTCCAATTAATGGTTGTTTCGAATCTTTGTCGAAAACAGTTCCTCTAACAGTTTGAGTGTTTTCTTGTGCGTTTATTATTTTGAAAGAAAATAATAACATAAAAAATAAGTAGTTAATTGTTTTCATGCTTTTAAATTGATTGTAAATTTTCATTTTGTTTTTAAATTATGTATCAAAAATGAAGTTAAATGCAATATTATAATATGTTTTTAAATCCAAACGAATTATAAATAGCATGAAACGTTTTTTTTTATGGATGAAAAAATTAGGTGAATTGTTTTGAGTTGATTATAACAAAAAAGAATTAGTTCATGCTAGAAGCATCTTCTTGGCTGTAATAAATACTTCCTTTAACAAAGTATTAAGCCATAAAAGGCCAGGGATAATTATCGTTACTTTATGCTATTACCACTTTTTGATGTTGGCGGGTGCCGATAAGACAATATCGGCTGGAATGAAAAGTTTGTGGAGTGATTAAGTCTGAGTTTTTACTTTTGTTCACCCATTCGACAGGTTAAGTGTGACAATTAACTTTAAATAAAATTAATAAAAAAAGCCAGACTGAAATTCTTCAATCTGGCTTATAAGTTTCATATAAATGTAATTTAATTTTTTATAATTCTCTTGGTTATTATAGTTTCGCCATTATTTACTCTTATAAAATAAACACCGTTACTTAGGTTATGCGTATCAATTGTGGCATTGGTTCCATTAATCACTTCTAAAACTTTAGTTTTACCAGTTATATCAATAATTTCTGCACTTACAATATTTTTGTTTGTAACAACTTCAATTGAGTTTGCAAATGGATTTGGGGTAATTTGAAGTATTAATTCTTCGTTATTTTTAACAGAAACTACTTTTGATAACTCGCTCATTCCATCAAAATCAATTTGATTTAAACGGTAAAATGCACTTAAATTATTATTATCTACAAAATTATAATTTACAATTTTATTTGAATTACCAACTCCTTTTACAAAACCAACAGTTTCAAAATTAACACCATCAACACTTTTTTGAACTTCAAATCCTTTGTTATTGGTTTCGCTTGCAGTAGTCCAATTTAAATTAGTTTGTTTGTTTATAATTTCAGCTTTAAAACTAGTAAGTTTAACTGGCAATGCACTTGTAGCCCATGAGTTCGATACTCTAATTCCATCAACTCTTGCTTTGTATGTTGCAGCACTTCCTTGTCTTAAACAAATAGATCTCAACCTAACAAAATCAGAAACTGATGTAACATCTGTTGCAGCTAAAGTTGGTGTTGAAGGTTCTGTTGAAGGAATTCCTGATGTGAAAATATGTGCAAAAACTGAATCGTTTGAGGTAGAAGATAAATCAAAAGTATATTTAAGTACAATTAACAACGTGCTAGTGTAAGCATAATTTGTAGTTGTAAAAACTGCTGTTGCTCCTGCACCACCTTTGTTTAAACCAATTTGGTAAGTATTTGCTGTACTTCCAGCCCTAATAAAAATTCTTCCTCTAAAATTTGATAACGTATTTGCACCAGTTACTGTTGAAGTATCGCAGTAGTGCATAAAATAATCACCAACAGTTGAAGCTGCAGCTACAGAATCAACCTTTAATAAAAATGATGCATATACAGAACCACTAGTAAAAGCTGTTGTTAAATCTCTATTAACATCTTCACTTCTTAAGGTACCCCAAATTTCAGCAGAACCACCAACATTGCTACTTGAATAGCCAGTATAAGTTAATGATGAGGTGTTATACATTAAGTTATTGGTTGAAGTTCCACCTCCACTGTGTCTTTTCCAATTTGCTCCTCCAATTGTTGAGCGTGATAAAGTGTCGTAATTGGTGCCGTAATTAAAATTTTCTACAACATTTTGAGAAAAACCAGTAATTGATATTAATAATAAAGCTATTAGATTAAATTTTTTTTTCATTTTTTTTAAAAATTTTAACAAAAGTAATTTTAAATTGAATATATTATGTAAACAAATTATTATTATATTGAAATAAATTAGCTGTTTAAAAAAAGTAATTGTTTAAAATTTGATTGAAAAGTTCCTTTTATTTTGTATTTAAATAATTAATGTTGCGTAAAATTTAAAAATGAAAAAAACAGTGTTAATTACAGGCAGTACTAGCGGTATTGGCTTGGCAATTGCAAAAAAATTTGCAAAAAAAGGATACAATATTATTTTTAATGGCCTTGAAACCAATGGTGCAGAAATTGCTGCTGAAGTGGCTCAACAAAATAACATCGATTTTATATTTTCACCTTGTAATTTGCTTTTTCCTAATCAAATAGAAGATATGGTAAGCCAAGCTTTAGCTAAATTTAATAAAATAGATATTTTAGTAAATAATGCTGGAATACAGTTCGTTTCACCCATTCAGGATTTTCCATTAGAAAAATGGAATAACATTATAGCGATTAATTTAACAGCTACTTTTTTGTTAACTAAACTATGTTTTCCAAAAATGATTGAAAACAAGTTTGGGCGAATTATAAATATTGCATCCGCTCACGGACAAGTGGCAAGTGAGTTTAAATCGGCTTATGTTGCCTCAAAACACGGTGTAATTGGATTTACAAAAACCATAGCTTTAGAAGGCGCACCTTATAATATTACTGCAAATACTGTTTGTCCAGGTTATGTGCTTACTCCTATTGTTGAAAACCAAATAGGCGACCAAATGAAAGCGCATCATTTAAGTAGAGAAGAAGTGATAGAAAAAATTATGCTGGGTAAACAAGCTATCAAATCGTTTATTCCAATTGAAAGCATTGCACAATCTGTTATGTTTTTAGCAGCAGATGAAGCCAATACAATTACAGGTACTTCAATAACTATTGATGGAGGTTGGACTGCACAATAATGACAATGAAATACACAAGCAATTTTATTGAAGTAAACGGAATAAATTTACATTTTTTACACTATCCTAATGATGGAAAAAAAGTGTTAGTACTTTTACATGGATTAACAGCCAATTGTTTTGCATTTTCTGGATTGGTTAGCAATGGTTTATCCGAAAATTTTGAATTGGTAATACCTGATTTAAGAGGACGAGGAAAAAGCAGTCACCCAGCATTTGGCTACAGTTTTAAAAAACATGCCGATGATATTTTAGGTTTATTAAAACCTTTTAAAGACAGAGAAATTATATTAGTAGGGCATTCATTTGGTGGTTTACTTTCGTCTTATATGTGCTTTTTTCATGAATCGATATTTAAAAAAATAGTTATTTTAGATGCTGCGCCCGAAATGAATCCCAAAACTCCTATCATGCTTCAAACTTCTTTAGGACGATTAGATAAAGTTTACAATAATCAGGAAGATTATTTTAACCAAATAAAACAAGCACCGTTTATTGATTTTTGGGATAACGATATGGAATCATATTACTCGGCCGATATTGAAATAAATGAAAATGGAACGGTTGAATCAAAATCGGATTTGGCACAAATCATTCAAGTTGCAACTTATGTAAGTAAAGAACCTTTTGCTTTATATTTTAAAAGTATAAAACACCCTTCGTTACTTATAAGTGGAGATGGTGCATATAATTTAGATGAAGCCATTTTGCCTACACACTTAGCAGCAAAAGCAGTTGGATTATTAAAAAAAGGGAAATTATTTTCGGTTAATGGAAACCACCATACCATGTTATATGGCGAATATGCGAAAGAGATAGTAGAACAAATAAACGAATTTGTATTATAAAAAGGGACAAAATTTAGTCCCTTTTTTATTTTTTACCGATTCTGTATCTGTATTATTCCAATAATTGCTTTGCAATTTTTTAACTAAACAGCTACTATCTCGGCATTAACAATACTTAACTCAATTTGTCCTTTTGACTATTTTGAGCTAAGTATTTGAATAATTAATGTTGGTGGTCATCGCTAAAAATTTCAACTTTATGTCCAAAATGGTGAGCAAATTCTCTTATTTCATCTGCTATTTCTTTGTTATTGGTAGCTCTCTCGTAAGTGTCGCCTAAGGTGGCCAAAGTTTGAAACATAAATAAATTCATTTCATCTACTTGCATTTCGTTAGTCCAAAGGTCTATGCGCATAGCATTTTGTTGCAGTCCATCAAATAATGAAAGCATAACAGCTTTTGCCGGCTGTTGTCCCTCAAAATCTGCATCATCTGCATCCCATTTAATTAACGTGGGCATGTTGGTTTCATCAATTTCTACATCTATTCTTATTTGTGATTTTTTCATTTTCTTTTAGTTCTTAGTTTAATAGTTTTATAAATAATAGTTGTTTATTAAGCATTCAAAAAAACATCCCCCTAACCCCCTTCGAACTGCAAAGCCAACCCACAAGGGGGAATATTTCCCGCACAAATTTTAATTAGTAATTCAATCTCGACATGCGTGATAAAAAATCAAAAATCAAAATTCAAAATTTAGCTAATTGCTTCTATTAAATCTTGTTTGGTAATAATGTGTACTTGATTCATTAAATCTTTAACCAACACAGCAGCATTGTCTTTTGTTATCATTCTCGAAACTTCTTCCATACTGGCTTTTGCATCTACAAAAGGAAAAGTTGGACTCATTACTTCGCTAACATTTTTTTGTTTCAGTTCATGGTTTTCCATTAACATTCCAAATAAAGCAGTATCGGTTAAAGAACCAACAAATTCACCACTTTCGTTAGTTACAGGCAATTGCGAAATAAAAAACTTTTTCATAGTAAGCACTGCATTACCAACTGTATCAGTTGTTTTAGCAGTTACTAATTTTTGGTGCTTATGAGTTTCTATTAAATTAATGGCTTTGGTTTGTTCACTCAACAAAAATCCTCTGTCGCGCATCCAATCATCGTTGAACATTTTGCCCAAATAACGCGTGCCGTGGTCATGAAAAATAACTACTACTACATCGTCTTTTTTAAACATATCTTTCATTTGCATAACTCCAGCTAAAGCCGAACCTGCCGAATTTCCAACAAAAATTCCTTCTTCTCTTGGAATTCTTCTTGTCATCATGGCTGCATCTTTATCAGTTACTTTTTCAAAATGATCGATTATATCAAAGTTTACATTGGCTGGTAAAAAATCTTCCCCAATTCCTTCGGTTATATATGGATAAATTTCATCTTTATCAAAAATGCCAGTTTCCTTGTATTTTTTAAATACCGAACCATAAGTATCAATTCCTAAAATTTTAATATTGGGTTTTTGTTCTTTTAAATATTTTCCTGTACCACAAATAGTTCCACCAGTTCCCACTCCTACTACCAAATGGGTTATTTTACCTTCTGTTTGTTCCCATATTTCAGGACCTGTTTGCTCATAATGTGCTAAAGAGTTCGATAAATTATCGTATTGATTGGGTTTCCATGAATTAGGAACTTCATTGATTAAACGGCTGGAAACAGAGTAATAAGAACGAGGATCTTCAGGTTCTACATCTGTTGGGCAAACAATAACCTCTGCCCCAAATGCCTTTAATGCATCTACTTTTTCTTTGCTTTGTTTATCGGTGGTAGTAAATATACATTTATATCCTTTTATAACTGAAGCTATTGCCAAGCCCATACCCGTGTTACCACTTGTGCCTTCTATTATTGTTCCACCTGGTTTTAAGCGCCCATCGCGTTCGGCATCTTCAATCATTTTAAGCGCCATTCTATCCTTAATGCTGTTGCCAGGATTCGTTGTTTCAATTTTAGCTAAAACAATGCAAGGCAAATCTTTAACTATTCTGTTTAATTTTACTAAAGGCGTGTTGCCAATAGTTTCTAACACATTGTTTTTCCACATGTGGGCAAACTTAGTAATACTAAGGTTTATTACAAAATAATTTGTTTAGAATAGACATTTATTAATTTTTTTAAAAAAAATATAAATTTAACATTGAATTATATAAATTTTCAATTAAATTGATTAAAGTTGTAGTGATAAAAATACCAATTTCTTGGTATGGTCTGTTATTAAAACTTAATATAATTTTGAAAACTAAAAAAATAAATTATGAAACAAAAATTTTTATTTGTTATTTTACTATTTGGCTCCCATTTAGCTTTTTCTTCTTCTTTCCCTGCAGATACAACAAAAGTTGAGTCAAAAACAGCTAATGAGGTTAAACAAAGTAAAATTACTTTTGCTAATTCGTGGGGAATAAGTGCTGGTATTGGAACACTTGGTTATGGAGGAACTTTAAATAAAAAAATTTCAAACCATTTTTCAGTTAATTTAGGTTATTACAGTGGCAATTTAAATCAATCAACCAAAACTACATTTGGTACCGATAAAGTTGCAATTGATGCAAATATAAAAATTGGTGCGGCTATATTTTTGTTCGATTATCATCCTTTTATTAAGTCTTCGTTTAGGTTAAGTTTTGGTGGAGCTTATAATTTTAATAATTACAATGTTGATATTACTCCAAGTGGTGATCAATCATACGGATTAATTAAATATAACTCTGAACAAGTTGGTAATATTACTTTCGATATTAAAGGTGCTAATATTGCTCCATACTTAGGCATTGGATTTGGGAGAAGTATTCCAAAACATTTGGTGGGTGTTGGTTTTGATATGGGAGTTTTTTATCATGGCAATCCGCAAACTAAACTTAATACTACAGGAACTTTTGAACCAAGTAATAACGCAGAAAACCAAGCCACGGTTCAAAAAGCTTTTGAAGGATTAAACATTTATCCATTTATAAATTTAAAATTAAACATACGAATAATTAAATAAAAATATGAAAAAAAATCAACTATTAATATGCATGCTTTGTTTACTCGTAATGGTAAATTTTCAATGTAAAAATCCAATTGAAGAGTTAAAAGCATTTAAAGTTAACTTAAATGGGAAACTTGCGGATCCTTTAGTTAAAATTAAATTTAAAACAAATGATGCCTTAAATGAAGAGGCAAAAAATGTTTCGGTTTCAATTACTGGCCAAGATGCAAAATATATTTTTGATGGTAACGGTTACTACAACTTTACCGTTCAAAATGGTGTAATTGATATTATTTTAGATCCTAACGCAAATCCTACTAACGAAAATCCTATAGTGTTCTCAGTTGAAGCATTTGCCGAGAATTGTGTACCCATCCGTCAAGATGTATACATTTTTTCAAAAACAAATAAATTTGATGTAACATTAACGTTTAAAAGTAATAACAACCTTCCAAACAATGTAACTTTCAAAACCGAAAACCTTAATTTTTTAGGTAAAAAAGCCATTGATACAGTAAAGTTTGATTTAACACGATTTGATGGGGTAAAGTTTGTTGTTAAATACCCAACTACAGGTTTAAGTTTTATTAAAAGAACAAATAAAAAATTTAAAATTGGAGAAAAAATTAGGTTAGAAGCTGAAACTAGAGATACTGCTGTGTTGGTTTTAGATACCATAAAAGAAGATATAAAAGAAATTATTGGTGTACAAATTTATAATGGCCAAGTAGTAAACGACTATAAAATAACAGGTTTTAAATTAATACCACAAAGCAATACTGTAATTAAAAAAGTTTTTGTGGGTTACCGTGTTTTAGATACTGTGCCTATTTATGAAAGCAGAATTGTTATTGATACTGTTCCGTTTAGCAATGTAAAGGCAAGTATTTATTCTCAAAGCGATTTTATGGAAGAGGGTTTTTTTGATGAAAATGGAGACTATATTGACAAACCTAGACAGTTTAATGGAGTAATAGGCATTCCGCAAGTTTATCTTTACGAAAATAATAATTATGCCAGCAGTATTATACCTGTTTATAGCAATGCCAATGGTGCTAGAATTATTGAATGTTATTTACCATCAAAAACAAATTATAAATTATTTTGCTCAGGCGTTGCCCTATCTACCAAAGGCGATTATTATTACAATGTAAAACGATCAGTCCCATTAAATGAAATTAAAGATTTTAAATTAGATACTGGGGGTTTTTACAAATTTGCTTTCAACGATAAATTGATTGATGGCACTTATTTTATTTACCAAAATTCAGAAATAGGTTGTGGTTTTGTAAGTGTTAATGTAGCTTTTCCTAATTTAAAATTAGATTATGGTTTTGAAGCTTATGTTTCTGTTTCGGGTAAATATGGTAGTTATGGTTTTTATTTAAGCAGTTATAATTATACCATTAGAATTCCAGTATTTAATGGCTCGTACAGTATTAATACATATATTAACCACCCTGATAATAGATGTGCAAGAAATCCTGCATTATTTGATAACACCGAACAAGTTAATTTATGCAATTTTGTAAATAGCAATACATCATATAATTACATAGTACCTTATAATGGAGATGATTATATTAAAACGTTACCTCCATTTTTACCTTTAAAGTTAACAGCTAAAATTCAATGTAGTGGTGGAAACTTTGTAACCCCACCTGATATAACTTTACTGTACAAAAAAATAGGTTGTGTAGGTACTGATTTATACAGCGAAATTACCTTAAAAGATGGCAAAATTAATACATCAGCTTTCCAAAAAGACCAAACTTACCAAATTAGATACGATAGAATTTCAGAATCTGGAACTAAATATATTATTTTAGATACCATTTCTTTCAATTCATCTAAACCAATTCAAACTGTTAAAGATGATGCGACAGAGTATTGGGTAGGAACTATGAAGTATTTGGTTAACTCATTTGAAGTTGATTTAGTATTTGATAACAAAAAATTAAAATACAATATAAATGGTTGTGGAGATTAGATAGAAGATGAAATAATAAAATTTTAAAAAGCCCTAATTGTTAGGGCTTTTTTTATTTAAATTTTTCTTAATTTTATATAGATTAACTATCTATAATTATCTGAAGCCTGCAATAGGAAAAAGCCCAAGTATAATTTTAGGCTTTTGGGTTTGCTGCACCTTAAAGGTTTTTAAAACCTGTCAGGTCTTTTTGTTGGTTATTAACAGCTAGCGCAAGCATCCGCTTATGCTATTTATCTTCAAGCATTCGCTTGTTTTAAACATCTAATTGCAAGCGGACGCTTGCCTGTTTAAAGCACAAGCGATCGCATGCGCTTACATTTGAAAAAAAATAAATTCTTAAGCCATTTAGTTAACACTACTACTATGTAATAATATTTCAGCTCTGATTGTTTAATAAATAACTTTTGTGTTTTTAATATTATTTGTATCAAAATATCATTTTATTAAAATATTTTCGCATTTCGATATAACCATGATACAAGACTTACTAAAGCATCAAGTTGCAATTGCATTAAAGCATTTATACCAAATAAATTTATTAGATAATCAAATAGTAATTGAAAACACTAAGCCTGAATTTGAAGGCGATTTTACTTATGTGGTTTTTTCTATTTTAAAACAAAGTAAAAAAACTCCAGAACAAACTGCGCAACAAATAGGTGAATACTTAAAAGAAAATATTTTAGAAATTGAAAGTTTTAATGTTATAAAAGGGTTTTTAAACATTAAACTAAGCAATCAGTTTTGGTTTAACTTTATTTCAAATACATACAATAACAAAGATTTTGGATTTACATTTGCTAAAAGCGGGCAACGTATTTTGGTTGAATATTCTTCGCCAAACACCAACAAACCTTTACATTTAGGCCATATACGCAATAACTTATTAGGTTATTCGGTTGCACAAATATTAAAAGCCAACGGACATGAGGTATTTACTTGCAATTTAGTTAACGATAGAGGGATACATATTTGCAAAAGCATGTATGCTTGGATGCAGTTAGGCAATGGCGAAACACCTGAAAATACTGGCTTAAAAGGCGATCATTTGGTTGGGAAATATTATGTAATTTTCGATAAACAATACAAACAGGAAATTGAAACCTTAATAAACAATGGTTTAACAAAAGAAGAAGCCGAAAAGCAAGCACCTTCTATTATTGCTGCGCAACATTTATTACAAAAATGGGAAGCCAATGAGGAAGAAACTGTTAACGTTTGGAAAAAAATGAACGGTTGGGTGTATGATGGTTTTGCAGTTACTTATAAAAAATTAGGTGTTCAATTCGATAAATATTATTACGAATCGAATACTTATATTTTAGGAAAAGACATTGTTCAACAAGGGTTGACTGCGGGTGTATTTTTTAAGAAAGACGATGGTTCGGTTTGGATTGATTTAACCAATGATGGATTAGACCAAAAACTTTTATTACGTGGTGATGGAACATCTGTTTACATAACGCAAGACATTGGAACTGCTGAATTGAAATACCACGATTTTAATTGCGAACGTTCCATTTATGTGGTAGGAAACGAGCAAGATTATCATTTTAAAGTATTGCAATTAATTTGTAAACACCTACACAAACCGTTTGCAAATGGTATTTATCATTTAAGCTATGGCATGGTGGAGTTGCCCGAAGGTAAAATGAAAAGCCGAGAAGGAACTGTGGTAGATGCGGATGACTTAATTGATGAAATGATTAATACCGCTGCTGAAACTACAAAAGCATTGGGTAAAACTGAAGGTTTAGCTGAACAAGAATTAAACGCTCTTTTTGAAACAATAGGTATGGGTGCTTTAAAATATTTTTTACTAAAAGTAGACCCCAAAAAGAAAATGATGTTTAATCCTGAAGAGTCGATTGATTTTCAAGGAAACACTGGCCCTTTTATACAATATACCCATGCGCGCATTAAATCGATATTGCGAAATGTGGGTGAAATAAATTTTGACGAATTTGATTTAAACCAAACCCAAATAACCGAACCCGAACGCAAATTACTGTTTTTAGCATACCTATACCCTCAAGCAATTGCTGAGGCTGGTAAAGATTTAAGCCCTGGAGTGATTTGTAATTACACTTTCGATTTGGCAAAAGCATTTAACCACTTTTACCACGAATGTTCGGTATTAAAAGAAGAAAATGTAAATCAACGAAATTTTAGAATACAGTTGGTAAACTTAACCGCACACATTATTAAATCGAGTTTTGGTTTATTAGGAATTAATGTACCTGAAAAAATGTAAATAATAAGTTTCTATTTACTTTCTTTTTTCTATAAAAAAACAACTGCTAAAGTTGGAATCATACAGCTAATAACTACTATTACTAATGTTAAATAGTACATTTTTTATAGTTTTTTAATGAATGGGTTGCATTATGTTTCTAACTTTAGTTTTAGTTTCTTTAAACGATTTTAGCATGTTTTCATTCATCAATTTTTGCATAGTATCTAACTTTAACTCCAAAGCCAAATATTTGTTTAAAGAGGGTGCCATTGAGTTTTTAAAGTATTCGGTAGTGGTATCAAATATATTTGAGTGGTGCTCCACTGCGGGGCCTTTAAATCTAAGTTCAGGATTTGATGGATCAACAATGTCTATCATTTGTGTATCACCATATAATACTTCTACATAATAATTATTGTAAGTTAATAACGAGTCTGAGAATTGTTTAAATTCGTTTACTTCTTTATTTAATTTTTGTTCCTCACTTTCGCATGAAAAGATAAAAACAATAAATGATAGGAGTGTAAAAGTTCTGATTTTCATAGTTAAATTTTTTGTAAAAGTATATTAATTTAACTATTTTCATAATAAATTTTAAAGGTGTTTCACAATAAATTTAAATCAAATTTTGTTGCTCACTTTTATTGTTAAGAAATTATTACCATATTTAAAACATAGCTAATAAACACAAGTGATTTATGTAAAATCAATTTAACAAATGTTAACAAAAAGTAA
>CAMCEM010000034.1 GCA_945873755.1 Chitinophaga pinensis
TGCAAGGGCAGTTGCTAAAAAGTATAAATACAAAAGCAAATAACCAACAAACTATTAATATAGAAGATTTGGTTAATGGTAATTATTTATTAATTATTACTACAGATAAACAACAAATGGCTGGGAAGAAGTTTGTGGTGGAAAGGTAGGGAATGGCGGCTGGCTGCTAGCATCTGGCTTTCGTCATTGCGAGGTACGAAGCAATCTAGCGGTGAGTTTGCTTCGTGCCTCGCAATGACGTTTGATAGTAACCGCAAATTAAAACACCTTATAAAGTTCCTTCTTCCGCTTTGGCGGAATCAGGATGACGCTCCTGCACATTTTAAACAAAACACGAACCCTGCAAAAGCAGGGTCATGCTGTAAGCATCTTCTTGGCTGTAAATAATTACTTGCCATTAGCTAACTTGGTTGCCAAATTAATGAGATGTGCTGCTTGACAAATGCTGTTGTGATTGCTTTCCCGCTGAGGCAGAACATGCAGTATTTCACAATGACGTTTGTTGCGGTAAAAATTATAGACAAGGCATGACTAGCCTATACACATTAAAATTTATTCACTTAAAAACGATAAAAAAAAGAGATTACAAATTGTATGTAATCACTTTTTTAATCTACTATTTATAATATGTTATTTAGCTACAATTAAAGTTTTCATTAATTGCGAAGCACCTTGTTGTAATTGGTAATAATACGTCCCATTGTTTAAACTTTCTGTATTTAATATTACCTCGTGCGTTCCTCTGCTATAAGTATCTTCAGTTACGGTTAATATTTCTCTTCCAATATTATCGAACAACCTTATTTTGACATAACCACCGCTACAAGTAAACTTAATAGTAGTTTGTGTAGTTGCAGGGTTTGGATAATTTTCTAATACACCAATTTTAGCTTCGGTAAATTCGGCAGCACTGGTACTTCCACCTGCTATAATATCTAATAATGGGAACGTTTTATTTAATAATAATGGGCTCAATTCACTGTCGCTTACCTTAAACCAATACTTCAAAATACTTGCATAAATAGCTCTAAAATCTATTTGCATTGGCACATTGTCGTTTACGCTAACAGTAGCAGGAATTATTGGGTTATTACCTGTAATACCTGGTTTTACATTTTTACCAAAAATAAATAAAGGAGCTGCAGCACCATGGTCAGTTCCGTAACTGTCATTCGATTTTATTCTTCTTCCAAATTCAGAAAAAGTCATTCCTAATACACGGTCATCTACGGCTAGTTTTTTCAAATCATCTTGAAAAGCATTCACTGCTTGCGAAATGCGTTGCATTAAAACAGCATGGTTTCCAGTTTCGGTAGCATTGGCAACTGTTTGAGCAGAGTGTGTATCAAATCCACCTAAACTTACCATATACACTTGAGTTTTTAATCCACCAGCAATTAACCTTGCAACCACTTTTAGTTGGTCGGCCAAACTATTTTGCCCAGCAGTTGGGTATAAAGTAGAAATATTTGTTGCTTTATCTGCAGCCGCTTTGATGGTTCCACTGTATTGTTGAGTTTGTTGTGCTACTAAGCGAACATAAGTAAGTTCATGTCCGGCAGGAGTATTTGGAGCTGGGTCAACGGTTCCTGTAATAAATTGGTAAAACGAAGTTGGGTCGGTAATTGACATTCCCAAACTAGAGTTCTTACCTTGCATGGCAGGTGAAATTAAAGCACCAATTTGTATTGCAGGGGGGTCAGGGTAATTAGCACTTGGGTAATTAGTTGGAAAATTTGGAAACTTATTATCCAAATATCTTCCTAACCAACCTGAATCTTCGTTTACATTGCTGTCGCTTCCTGTTAACCAAATATCGGTGGCTCTAAAATGCGAAAAATTTGGATCGGGATAGCCAACACTTTGAACAATATTTACCAATCCATTATCGTAAAGTCCTCGAACTTCGCTTAGTGATGGGTGTAAACCAGTATTTATATTGCCGGTTAAGGCCAACACTTTACTTTGTTGTATTAAAATATTTTGTCTGGCTTTAGCTAAATTAGTATATTGATTAATTGGAATAACAGTATTTAATCCATCATTTCCACCATTTAACTGAATTAAAACCAAAACTCTATCTTCTGCTCCTGCTTTTCCTAAAAAATTTACAATTGGATTATCGGCCAATGCTTCAACAGGAAAACCATTTATTACTAAAGGAAGCGCACTTGCTGTAATTGCTTTTTGTATAAAATCTCTTCTTTTCATAATTTGTAAATGTTAATTAAGTTGAAACTCAGCTAAACCAAAAAGGTATTTAAACATTCCTTGTAATCGGGTATAAACTGCTTGTTTTTTTGTGTTATTAGTTGGGGCAGCTACGTATTCATTCCATACATCGCTCCAGTAATAATCACTCGATTGACCAGAAAGTAAAAAAGCAGTTTTTACTTGTGTTTTTGATGTACTTGATAAATCAATTGGAAACAATAAGGAAGTAATTTGATTAATTAATAAATTGGGATCTTCAGGTGATGTAAATTGCGAAACAAAAGCAATAGGATCAAGAATTAGTTTAAAGCCAGAACGATTATAACCTGTATAAACCAATAAATCGCAAATTTGATTTCGTTTTGGTAATGAGTCGGAATTTATCCAAAGTTCGTAATATTGAGGCGATTGGTAATATGCTGGCCAACCTGCAACATTAGGTGCATCGCCAATATCTTGTCCTAATAAAATTCCTACTTGCTGTGTATATAAATAATGGCCATATTGTGTGGCAACATTTGTAGAATCAGGAAATATTAAGTTGAAAGTTCGAGCTAAACCAACTAAGTGATCCATTGGTGGTTTTATCACACAACCCATGTTTAACGAATCGTAAAAATGTTCACTTTTTAAAAGTGCATCCATTAAAGTTTTAATATTGTAATTGCTATTTCTAAAAATAGTTGCCAAAGGTGCAATTACATTGGTTTCTACACTTTCATCAATATTGTAATAAACAAAGAAACGATATATGCTACGGGCAATGTGTTTTGCTACTTCATTATGATTAAAAATCATGGTCATTAAATCATCTACTTCAGTAGCACCATTAGTTCCAGTTTTTCCAACTATTACTGTATTGTTATAAAAAGAAGAAAATTGTTTGTTGGTAGTATCATGTCTGGTTGAATCGAAATACGAGGAATAAGTTGTTCTGCTATTTCTCCAACCTGTCATTACCCTCGCTGCTGCCTTTACATCGTCTTCGGTATAATATATTGGTAAATCTTTACCTACTGTAAAAAGTTCTTGTAGCTCTCTTCCATAGTTTTCATCTGGAGCAGTTTTTGTATTTTGTTCACCATTTAAATAAATCAACATAGCTGGGTCTGTTGCTATTAAGCGATTTAATGTTTTAAAATTACCAAGGCAGTTTTGCCTCAATAGTTTATGGTGATTGTATACAGTTCTTGCCGACTGAACTACATTGGCTTCTGTAGCAAAATGATTGTGCCAAAATAAATTCATTTTTTCTTTAATGGTTCTATCTTGGTTAACCATTAAACTTAGCCACCATGCTTTAAATGAACTTCGCCTTGAACCATTTAAATTTGGATTGTCAACGGCATTAACCCATGTTTGTCCTAATGGAACATCCGCATCAGCTTGGTTAGCATTTCCACTGTAATGATTTAATGGTGGGCTTGGGTCAGTAGTTGAAATATTTAAAATTGAATCAACTGCTTGAACCATTGTTTTTGTTTTAAAAAAATCAATATCGGCTTTGGTAACGCCAAATAATGTTCTTCTACACAAATGCTTAATTTGTTCTTCGCCCCATGGACCTGTATATTCCGAAATACCCGTAGAAGTTTTTCTCAAACTGGTCGGCAACTCTTTGTTCGATGGATCTTTGTATGGATAAACCGGAAGTTGTTTGTCATCTAACGTTTCTAACGCAAAATTTTGAAAAAACTGTTTTCTGTTAATGTTTGCCATAACCAATTGCTATTTTAAATTTAAAAACTTAGGATTTATAAAACTTAAAAAGGTTTAATTCTTTTAAGAATTAAACCTTTTTAAAATTATATTTTATATTATTTATTCAATAATAAATTTTTGTTGAACATGATCAATACCGTTGAATAACTGAATAAAGTATATTCCTTTATTGATATTAGAAATATCTAATTTAGTTTTATTTAAACCACTATTCAAAATTAGTGATTCATTTAATACTTTTTTGCCCTGAATATCTATAATTTTTGCAAATCCAATTCCTGCATTTTTGTTTAATATATCAATATTTAATTCACTAGCAGTAACAGGGTTTGGATAGACTAAGTAATTAAATTTTGAGGAAGTACTAGCCTCATTTATAGAAACACCACTATTTACTGTCATAACATAACTTGTAATGGTATCAGATTGAGTTTGACTAAAGCCTAAAGCAGTTGCTTTTACGCGCACAAAAATTTGCAAAGGAAAAATTCCTTTTTGGGTAGGAGTACCACTTACTTTTACACAACCATTTCCTCCACCAGGAATGGTACAAGTTGAGGTATTACATTGGTAACTTAAACCAGCAGGATAGCCAGAAATACCTGTAATTGAAAAAGAATCAATGGTTGCTTCAATATCGCCTAATCCTGGAATAGTTACAACAGTATCTTTAACTATATAAAACTGTAAAACTTGGTCATATGATTGTCCAACTCTTCCTGCAGGCAAAACGGCTGGTATAACTCCAGATGTTTTATGTGAAAGATCGGGTGTGCATTGCGCGTTTAAATTTAAAGTGTTATAAATTGTAAAAGCAATTACGATTAAAATTTTGAAGTAGTTTTTTTTCATTATTAGTTTTTTTAAAATTATCAAATTCAAATATATAAATAATTATTAATCAAAAAAGAAAATGATTTATTAATTCAAAATTTTACATTGACTATACGAAATGAAATTTTTGATAATTAAAATTTAACAGTGTTTAATTCAATCTCATTTTCTTGATATGTTTTTTTATTATTTCACAGCCTCTCCATTTGAAGATATTGAACTTTTCTAAGTTTTTATTTAAACGACATTAATTTTAAATAAAATTATTCGAAGGGTGTGAAAAAAATTAGTTTATCAAATAGGAATAATTATAAGTTTAAAAATTATTACAATTCGTTAAAAAATTATTGCTCAATAAAATCTTAATATAAAGGTGTTTTTAAAGTAGGTTTAATAAGTGAATAGGAATATAAATTAAAAGATTTAACATACTAATAAAGTAAATTAAGACAATGATGATTACTTTTTATTAAAAGGGTAAGATATAAAATTTCAATTTCACTAAAATTTATTTTTTTCTTTTTATAATAACAAATTTGGTAACAATAAATGCTCGTTAATCTTATTTATTTCAGGTATCAATGGAATATTTGTTACCATAAATAATTATGTATTTCATATACGCTATACCAATGAGGTAATTTAAAAGATATTAATCTTTGAAGCGTATCATATGCCAAGCTTAGCTCAATTTAAAACTCCTCCTTTTTAAATGCAAATTTAACCTAAAAGTTAATTTGTTTTTTTAGTTTTAAATTTCATATAAATTCATTGTATTAATTTGGGGAAAATAAGTTTCATTATGGGATATAATTATTAGATTAAATTGTGTTAAATCTCAGTAAATCATGTGTTTGTGTAGTTGGTTTCTTGTTTGTAATTGCTTTGTAAACTAAACTATAAACAAAAAAAACCAAAAAGCACATGAGAATTACAAATCTTTTTTTCATTTTACTCCTCACTTCTACATTAGCAAGTTTTGGCCAATCATCAAGCCCTCAAATTCCAGAAGGCTACAAACTATCAAGCGAACTTTTTAAATCGAAAGTTGGATTAGACCGACTAAACGAATTTATAAAGTTAAACGAGCTTATTAAAACATTACCAATTTTGAAGGAAAATGCACCTGAATATGATTACCTTATTGGTGATTATACAACTACGTTAAAAGATTTAGTGAACCTATTGGGAGAGCCAGATGTAAAGGTTTCTAATTCTATTTATCAATATAATTTAAATGTTAGCAGCTCCGATAGTAAGGCCTATATAGGCATAAACAATGAAGGATTTGTAACATATTCAGTAATCAGCTTAAACAACTAATCTCAAAATGAAAAATATAATAACGAATGTTATAAAAAACTGCGGTATTAGATTTAAATCTATGTTGGCAGTTTTAGTTGTATTTATCCTTTTTGTAAATTCAAATATAGCGTATGCACAATATAACATTTCCATAACTGGAGATGCAATTAGTTTAAGTACAATAAACACTACTCGAACTCCAATTACTTCAATTACTACAGGTTCAACTTTTGTATATTTAATTCAATATGCAACCCAAAGTAATACACAAACTGGATCAAATTTAGTGGCAACTATACCGTTGCCAGCTAATTTAGTTCCTATTAATACGTCTCCTTTTTCAAGTTCAATTATTTTTCCTTCAACTCAAGTTAATAGTGCAACTTATAATTCACTTACTAACACAGTTACCATTACATTTAATACACCATTACCTGCTGGTTCAAGTGGTGAAATTCAATTATCGTTAAGATACAATAATGGAATAACTGAAAATGGATATGCACCTAATATAACAACTACCATAACCCAAACTACAGCTAACAGCCCTAGTCCTGTTTTTAGTGATACTACAAACGTAACCGCAATTGCAACTAATAATTTTACAATGGGTAAAGTTAGAAACTCAGGAGGAGCAATTAATGACATCACAATTTACAGATTGAATATTGGTTCTACAGCATCAAGCACTGGTTCATTAAACTTAATAGATCCTGTTGTAACCGATGTATTGGCTCCTGGTGTTGAGTTTATTGAAGCAACCGCATTTTCTGGATCTAATTCTCCTGTTTATAATTCAATGACAAGAACAATTACATGGACATGGCCAAATACATACAACAACAACACTGGTGATTTTAGCACTAATTATTCTGGTTCAGCATTTGTGGTTGTTAAACATCCTAACACATCGTTTGCGTTAGGAAATAATGTATCCAATACTGCAACTTTAACTGGAACTGCTTTTGGAGAAATTGGTACAACAAATAAAACAGGTTCGGTCAATTTCAATTTAGCCGATCCAACACCTAATGGAAAATGTACTGGAGGAGGAATAAGTGCTTCAACTGCTTCATGGATTTCAAGACACGTTTTATCTGGAACTACAGGTAACACATTTAGCAACGGATGGCAAAATGTTGGTAATACCCAATTAGATTCAATTAGTTTAACTTACACCATAGACAAAAGTGTTGATGTTTCTTCAGTAACTATTAATAGAATGACAGATGGTTTAGGAAGAAATATTAATGATACAGTAATTGTTAGATATAAAACTAACTTGTTTAACGCTTTTAGATTTTGGACAGGGTCACCATTTATAGTGAATGCAAACCAAACACTAAATATGTCGGCTTTAGGGTTAGCTGTAAATGAATATGTAACAGATATAAATTTTGTATTTTATGGCTATTTACCAATTGGTTCATCGCAAAGTTTAAATTATGCTGGAGCAATAAGAACTGCTTCGCAGGGTGCTAAAGATGGTTCGCCTATAATTGAAGGAACTACTTATATTACCGCTAATCCCGGTGATGATGGAACATTGATTCATAATAATTCCACTGGTTATTATATTTATAACAATGTTTTAACTAATTATACTGGATGTCCAGGTACTTCAGAAATTTTAAAACCACAACCTGTATTTAATACTTTAAATAAAAGTACTTCAACCTCTAGTTTAAGAGCAAGCGATACAGCAAACTTTAGCATCAATGTTCAATTAGGAGGAAATGTGAGTGCAACAAATGTAATTTTTACTGACACATTGAATTCTAAATTTAAATATATTGTTGGTTCAGGAAATATTTTAAGTAGCAATAATCCAAACGCATCAACTCCTATTATTCCAATTGTAACCAACGACTCAATTATTAATTGGAATTTAGGTACATTGGTAGTAGGAAAAACATATACAATAAATTTTAAAGCACAAGTAAAACCAGGCACTTTGCCCATTACCATACCAAACAATGCTTATATAAATAGTACAAATGCCTTGTTTCCTTCAAATAAAAAAGGAACAACTTCGGTTAGTGTTATTAGCAATGCAGCAGTAGTGGCTACCAAAACTCAAAATGGATGTGATACTACATTTGTAAGCTATCCTACTAATGCAAGTACTAAAGAAGGTGGTTTAGTTAATTACAAAGTTGTAATTCAAAATCAAGGAAATGTTGCAGCAAGAGATTTAACATTGATTGATGTTTTTCCTTTTATTGGCGATAACAGAGGTTCACAATGGTTTGCTAATTTAGTTGGACCAATTATCAACACAGATCCAAATACTACAATTTACTATACTACCACAAATAATGCTTGTTATAGCACTGATTTGGTTGGTGCATTTAATCCACCTAGTTGTAATACTCCAGTTTGGTCAACTACTGCTCCTACCGATATTACAAGCGTAAAAGGAATAAAAATAAATCGTGTTGCTGTATTAGGTGTTTTAGATAGTATTGTTATTTCGTGGCCAATGAGAGTTCCTGTTGGAACCCCTTCAAATATTACCATGAATAATACTACTTACTATCAAGTAAGCAGAAACGATATTGCTGGAACAGCAGGAAGACTTGCTCCAGCTTCGCCAAATCAAGTAGGAATGGTTACAAGTTGTTCGCCATTATTAGGTTCTATAGGAAACTATGTATGGTACGATGCCGATACAAATGGCATACAAAACGAGCCTGCAGCAAATGGAATAAACGGAGTAAAGATTAATTTATATGGTGTTGGTCCTAATAATGTTATTGGTGGAGGAGATGATATACTTTTGGATTCAACTTTTTCTGGTAACGATTTTTTTGGAAAGCCGGGCTACTACAAATTTGTAGACATCCCTTCAGGAATTTATTATGTTAATTTTCAACCAAATTATAGTAATTTTACTCAATCACCAATTGTAAATCAAACTACTCAAACAAATTTAAATAATGACGCTCAAGTTGGAACAGGTAATAGCGGCTTAATAGTAATTAATGGAGCAGGAACTGGTCAAGATAAAGATAACACAACGATTGACGCTGGTTATTATATTCAAGGTTCGTTAGGAAACTATGTTTGGTACGATGACAATAATAATGGGTTGCAAGATGAAGACCCAAGTAATGGAATAAATGGAATTACAGTAAACTTATTAAAAGACAATGGAACTGGAACTTATATTCAGGTTGCAACCACTACTACTGCTAATGATGGTTTAGGAAATCCTGGTTATTATAATTTCCCTAATCTTTTAGGTGGCAATTATAAAGTACAATTCCCAACTTCAATTGGAAACTATCCAGTAAGTGGAACTACCACACAAACTGCTAAAATTAATGGAAACAACGATGCTAACTCAACTACTGGTTTAAGTGGAATTGCTGTATTAACTCCAATATTAGGTGGATTTGATAAAGATAATACAACTATTGATGCTGGTTATAGAACAAATATAGGCTCGTTAGGTAACTATGTTTGGTTAGATACAAACGGAGATGGTGTTCAAAATGAACCTGCTTCCAATGGTGTGAATGGTGTTACTGTAAATTTATTAAAAGATAATGGAACAGGAAATTTTGTTCAAGTTGCAACTACTATAACTGCAAATGATGGTTCTGGAAATTTTGGATATTATAATTTTGCTAATTTAAATAGCGGAAATTATAAAGTTGAATTCCCATTAACAAATAGCGACTTTGGTTTAACTACAACTAATCAAACTGTTCAAACAGATAACAATAGCGATGCAGCTGCTTTAACTGGTTTAAGTGGAATTGTTGTAATTAATACTGCTAGCTTATTTGCCTTAGATATAAATAATCCAACTATTGATGCTGGTTACATACCTATTGGATCGTTAGGAAACTATGTGTGGTTAGACGATAATTACAATGGATTGCAAGACGAAGCAGTTAACAGAGGAGTTAATGGAGTAACTGTTAATTTATTAAAAGACAATGGAACTGGAAACTTTGTTCAAATTGCAACAACAATAACTGCCGATAGCAATGGAAACCCTGGATACTATAATTTTCCAAATCTTTTATTTGGAACTTATAAAGTCCAATTCCCTTCTGCAGTAGGAAGATATGCTTTAACAAGCACATTTAATCAAGCTGCTCAAATTAATGGAGACAATGATGCTGATGGAACTGGATTAAGCGGTGCTGTTGTTATCAATCCATTATTAACTGCTTTAAATAAAAACAATCCAACCATTGATGCAGGTTATGCAACCAATATTGGTTCAATTGGTAACTATGTTTGGTTTGATGTAAATGGAAATGGAATTCAAGATGAACCAGCTATAAATGGTATCAATGGTGTAACTGTAAATTTGTTAAAAGACAATGGATTTGGAACTTTTGATCAGTTTGCTACAACCATTACTGCTGATAGCAATGGAAATCCCGGGTATTATAATTTCCCTAATTTAACAAGTGGAAATTACAAAGTTGAATTTCCAATTAGTAACAACAGCAAAATACTTACTACTGCAAATCAAACAAATCAAACTAATGGCAATAGTGATGCAAATTCACTAACAGGACTTAGTGGTTTAGTAATTATTAATGTAGCAAGTTTAAATCAATTAGACATTAACAATACAACTATTGATGCAGGTTACTTGTGTAATTTAGCCGTAACTTTAACTCCTGTTTCAGGAAATTGTTCAAACAATAATTTAGCTAGCATTACTACTTCAGTTACTGGAGGAACGGCAAGCAGTTATTTGTGGAGTAACAATGCAATCACATCTTCAATTAATAATATTTCAGTTGCTGGAATTTATTCAGTTACTGTTAACGACAACTATGGTTGTATTGCTACCGGAAACGCTACAGTTACAATTACCCCTTGTTGTAACGTAACAAGCGGAGGAACTATAATGGGAGCTCAAATTAATTGTGGTCCTTTTAATCCAACAGTTATTGGAAATACAACATTACCAGCAGGAGGATTAGGAACAATTGAATATGTATGGTTAAAAAACAAAAACAATGTTCCAAACAATAATGGTAATAACGGCTGGGAGTTAATAGTTGGCGCCAATGGTGCTACTTATGATCCTGGAATGATAACAGAAACAACTTATTATATTCGTTGTGCTAGAAGAAGTGGATGTACTGATTATTTAGGAGAAAGTAATATTATTGCTATGATAGTAAATCCTTTCCCATCTGCAGGTTTCAATATCAATGATACAGTACAATGTTTAGAAAACAATTTATTTGAATTTACTAATACTTCAAGTAGTTTTGGGTTAACTCAAACTATTTGGCCAACTTATGCTATTGGATCAGTTCCTAATACAATCGATAACGCATCGGTAGAATTAGGAGTTAAATTTAGAAGCACAACAAACGGAATAATAAAAGGAATTCGTTTCTATAAGTTAGCTTCAAGCACTGGTACATTTGTAGGAAAACTATATACCAGTTCAGGAACATTATTATCATCTGCAACATTCACAACTACAGCAAGCGGGTGGCAAGAAGTATTGTTTACTGCTCCAGTATCGGTAACAGCAAACACCACTTATATTGCATCGTATTATGCACCTAACGGTGGATATGCTTTTGATGCTAATTATTTTACTTCTTCTGCAATTGTTAATGGCGATTTAAAAGCCCTTAAAGATGGTGAAGATGGAGGAAATGGAGTGTTCTATTATGGTGTTGGCGGAGGTTTTCCAAATAATACTTATAATTCGGCCAATTATTGGGTAGATGTAGTATTTGCTCCTCAAACAAACTTAACGAATACTTGGTATTTTGGAGATGCAACAACTGCAACAACAGTAAATGCTACAAAAACTTATGCTACTGCGGGATATAAAAATGTAAAATTAGTAGTTGAAAATGTATATGGATGTAAAGATTCTATCATCAAACAAATATATGCTGGCAACCCTACAGCATCGTTTACTTATACTAAAAATTGCATAGGCGAAGTAACATTTAACAATACTTCAACCAATGCAACCGATTACGAATGGATAATAGGTAATAATACAATATGTACTACCACAAGTATTCCAGTTCAAAAATTATATTCAGATAATTCTGCAAGTGGAACCAATTATTTAGTAACATTAATAGCAAAAAATAATAGTTTATGCTACGATACATTTACTCAAATGATAACTATTTATCCACCAGCAATAAGCATATTTAGTACAACACCAATTGGCTGTTCAACTAAAGTAAACTTTAATAACTTTACTATGTTTGGTAATAGTTATACTTGGGATTTTGGAGTTGTTGGTTTAACAACCGATACAAGTTCGATAATGAATCCAACGTATACTTATCCATCAAATGGAACCTATCAAGTAAGTTTAATTAGTAATAACACAGAAGGTTGTGGCGATACATTGACCTTGCCAGTTGTGGTAAACCAAAATGGAATAACCCCAATTGCAAACTTTACCATAAGCAATGTTTCAAACTCATGTGCTAAACGATTTAACTTTACTAATACTTCGGTAAATGGAGTAAGTTACCAGTGGATATTTAACGATGGCTCACAAGTGTATACTTCTAACGCAAGCAAATCGTATGCAACAGCAGGAACTTATGCAGTAAAATTAATAGTAAAATCAAGCACAGGATGTTATGATACTATTGTGAAAAATGTAACAGTAATTGGAAACTCAGCAGCTACTGTAGCAAGCTTTATAGTAAACAATAGAACACAATGTTTAGCAAATAATAGCTTTGAGTTTTACAATACCTCAGTACACATGGGACCATATTGGATACCAACCTATAATTGGGATTTTGGTGATGGTACATTTGATAATTCTAACTCATATGTATTCAACAAACATTATACAACAGCAGGTATTTATACTGTAAGAATGATAGCAATTGGATCTGATGGATGTAGAGATACAGCTTACCAAACAGTTGAAGTATTGCCATCACCAATTGCATCTTTCACTGCCAATACATCGTGTGGAATGACAGCACAAATAAATAACCAAAGCACAGGAGCCATAGCCAATATTTGGAACTTTGGAACAGGATATTTTGAAGAAAACAATGCAAGCTCATTTACCCATACTTACAAATACGAAGATTGGTACTTTATTGACTTAACTGTAGTAGGTGCAAACGGTTGTAAAAACAATTTACATGTAGGAGTTTACCCAACTAGAATAGGTGCACCAATAGCAAACTTTACCTACGATACATTGACATGTTCAAATGCAATTAAATTTACCAATACAAGTATAGGTGGAGCAAGTGCAAGTTGGAACTTTGGCGATGGGACACCGGTTTCAACATTATTTAATCCAACACATGTATACAATGTAGCAGGAACATATACGGTAACATTGACATTAAGCAATGGTCCTTTCTGTAGTGCCACTTATACACAAACAGTATATGCACCACAAGGCTTTAACATAGCTACTCCAATAGCAAAAATGAGCTATAATGTAGCTGCTTGTAGTAACACAATTAGCGCTATAGATAGTTCATCGAATAGTTATTTACGCAACTGGTTCTTCGATGGTGTTTTGATAAGCATATTGCCAACAGTAAGCATAACTAATCCAACAGTAGGAGGACATGAATTGAAATTAGTAGTATCGAACGGAACATGTTACGATACCATTATACAATTTATACTCATACAAGCAGTTCCAGTAAGTGCAGTTAGCCATACAGCAAGTTCTTGTTCACGCACAGTTGTATTTAGCAGTCAAGCTACAAATGGAAATACTTACAACTGGAACTTTAACGATATAGGCTCAACATTGAATACTGCAACAGGTAGTGTGGTAACTCATACATTTAGTGCAAACGGAACTTATTATGTGAACTTAAGTTCAACTAATTTATCAGGTTGTACTACAAGCACAATTGATACTGTAGTAGTAAATGCAGGAAACAATCCATTGAATGCAGCATTTAAATTTGATAATCATACTTGTAATTGTGTATGTAATAATAAAATTCAGTTTACAAACTTAAGTTCGGGTTCAGGCAATACTTACTTCTGGAGCTTTGGAGATGGAAGCTCATCAACACAGATAAATCCTAATAAAGGATTTGGAGCAGCAGGAGTTTACAATGTAATATTAACAGCAACTAGCCCAAGTGGATGTATAAGTGTTTCAACTATGCAAGTAATTATATTGCCAAGTGCAAAAGGCCCAAGTGCATCGTTTAATACCGATAACCAAGTACAATGTTTAACAGGTAATAACTTCAGTTTCTACAATACTTCATCTTACATGGGAGCAGGTTGGAATACAAAATACTATTGGAACTTTGGTGATGGTTCAACAGATACAATGAACACATTTGTATTTAACAAAAAATATACTGCTGTTGGAACTTACACAGTAACATTGGTAGCATTAGGTAGCGATAATTGCAAAGACACAATGACAATGACAGTAGAAGTAAAAAACAACAACTGCCAAAGTTTTTCTACATCGTTACAAGTATTCAATCCACAAACTTATGGTGTTTTTGATCAAGCAGCTACTAACACAAATACAAAAGTTAACGAGCAAATAAAAAGTAAAACCGAATGGACATTATATCCAAATCCAAATGCAGGTAAATTTTCTTTAAGTAGCAAAAACATAGACAATGCAAGTCAAATAGTTGTAATAGATATATTAGGAAGAGAAATAAGTGTAAATGTAACACGCATGAATGCTGAAAACAGAATAGATTTAGAAATGAATAATGTGAGTAGTGGATACTACTTTATCATTATCAAAAATGAATCAGGACAAGATGCAAAAATTAAATTCAATGTTACAAACAACTAAATAATTTCAAATTAAAAGGAGATTGATAATTAAAGGTTATTGTAGCAATACAATAACCTTTTTTATTTTGTAATTACAATTGGTAATTTATTAATCGGATAAACAGAATCATTTACTTGAATGCTTACTACCTCAAATTTATCGCAACCACAGCAGCCTTCGCCTTTTTTTGAGACAAAAAAGTTTAAACTGTCAACCTTTATCAATTTTGTTTTAAATTTATCACTTATATAATTATTTCGCTTTAAGTTTTCTCCATTAATTACTGTATTATTTTCATAATTTATAATGGTATCACTAGGCATTTCAAATTTGTTTTTATACAAATAAAAAGTATCTAAATCAGTTAACTTATAGTTCGAATTTGAAGTATCGAATTTTAAAATGGGTGCCCCCAAATAAATTAAATTGGGCTCCCCCATACATGGTTCACATCGATAATTACTGCAACAGCTATTTATAAAAAGTAAAGCTGTAAATACCCAATAGGAATGCGTTATTTTTTTCATTAATCAAATATAGTTTAAATGTGATTTTTTAAGTCCGTTTTTAAAACAAATACTGAATAATTTTACCTGAAAAAGTTAAAATACTTCATTTTTAACACATTTTCACCCACCAAAATTCACTTTGATTTTTATATTTTATAAACTACTCAAGCCTTAGCCAATTGCGACATTGTTAATTTCTTTTAACTAAAATGTGAATATATAAAAGCATCATTTATAAACAAAAGTGGAGGAAAGTGGAGGAAAGTGGATTTTTGTATTTATTTTTACACCGTTATAACAAAAAAATTAGTGCTTAATCTAAACGGAGAATTTGAATGTAAACTGGATGCAAAAGGAAGGCTAATAATTCCTGCTGCATTAAAAAAACAGCTTCCAAAAGAAGCTGGTGATGCATTTTTTATAAACCGTGGTTTTGAAAAAAATTGTGTGATGTATCCTGCAAACGAGTGGGATAATATAGCTGGAGAAATAAATAAGTTAAGCGACTATATTAAAAAGGAAAGAGAATTTAAACGCTATTTTTTAAGAGGAGCAAGCAAGTTAGACATGGATGCTGCAAGTCGTGTTTTACTGCCTAAACCACTTCAAGAATATGCTAACTTAAAAGGAGATGTGGTGCTATTGGCTTATGGAAATAAAATAGAAATATGGAGCAAAGCAGAATATGAAAACATGCTGAATGCCGAACCAGAAGATTTTAGTGCCTTAGCCGAAGAAGTAATGAGTAAACGGAACAATGTGCAATAAGCAATGTACAATAGGCAAATAGCAACAGGCAATAAGCAAAAGATTTATTGTCGTTTTCCCGAAAGTTTTCGGGATAAGCCAACGGTAAGTAAAAAAACTAAGAACTAAGAAACTAAAAACTAAGAACTAAAATGTATCACAATCCAGTAATGTTAACCGAATGCATAGAAGCATTAAACATAAAGCCTGATGGGGTTTATGTTGATATTACTTATGGAGGAGGTGGGCATAGTAAAGCTATTTTAGATAAGTTAGGTAAAAAAGGAAAACTTATTGCATTCGATCAAGATGAAGATGCTAAAAAGAATTTAGTAAAAGATGAACGATTTATTTTTATCGATCAAAATTTTGAGTTTTTAAAAAACCATGTTCAGTTTCAAGGTTTCGATAAAATAGATGGATTACTTGGCGATTTAGGTGTTTCATCTCATCAGTTTGATGAAGGGGAAAGAGGTTTTTCTATTCGATTTGATGACGCACAATTAGATATGCGCATGAGTCAATCGCAACAAGTAAGTGCCTTTACAGTTGTTAACGAATATAATGCCGATGATTTAGCAAATGTATTATACAAATATGGTGAGTTACATCAATCACGCAAATTAGCAGCCGATATAGTAGTAGCTAGGAATGGAAAAGTAATTGAAACTGTTGGTGAACTCAAGGAAGCATTGAAACAACATGCTCCTAAATTTAAAGATTTTAAGTTTTATGCTCAAGTATTTCAAGCAATAAGAATTGAAGTAAATAAAGAATTAGAAGTACTTGAAAAAATGCTTTTGCAATGCGATAGTATTTTAAAACCAAAAGGCAGATTAGTAATAATGAGTTACCATTCGCTAGAAGATAGATTGGTGAAAAATTATATGAACAGTGGCAACTTAATGGGTGAATTAGAGAAAGATTTTTTTGGAAATATCATTCGTCCGTTCAGCCCTTTAAACAAAAAAGCAATAACAGCTAACGATAAAGAACAAGAAGAAAACAATAGATCGAGAAGTGCTAAGTTAAGAACAGCCGAACGCATTTAATAAGATTTTTATAAAGTGAGTAATAAAATTGTTATAGGTGATGAACCAAAAATTGAAGAAGAAAAGAAGCTTGATACTTCGCAAATAGAAGGAGCTGTTAAGCGATTATCGGAAATTGATTTTAAGTTAAATGCAAAAATGCTCATTGGCCAAATGCCTTTTATACTTTTTTGTTTTGGCTTAATAGTAATTTTAATATGGAGCAGCCATAACAACGATATTTTAAATAAAAAAATAGATAAGTTAACTAAAGAAAATAAAGAATTAAGGAATCAATACATTATTAATTTGAGTGAAATTATGAATGCCAGCCGACAGTCGAACATAGCAGAAAAGCTGAAATTATTTAGTAAAGAAACTCAAAACAGTAATGATACTGATTATGTAAAAGAAGCAATTGTACCACCAGTAAAAATAACTATAGAATAAAAATGGCAATAAATGCACGCAAAGCAATATTAATGCGCACTTTAATCGTTTTTGGATTAATGTGTGTGTTTGCTGGTGCAATTATTTTTTACTTGTATAAACTACAATTTGTTGAGGTAAATAAATGGGAAAAAGAAGCAAAAAAATATTCTGTTAAAAACGAAACAGTTCAAGCAATTAGAGGTAATATTTTCGATTGTAACGGGGCTTTACTTTCTACCTCTTTACCAATTTATGACTTAATTATTGATGCAACAGCTCCCTCATTTTCAGTAAAAGATACTTTTGATAAATATGTTGATTCATTGGCAATTTATTTTAGCAATGAATTCCCCGAAAAAACTCCAAACGATTACAAATTTATATTTACAAATATTAGAAAAAAAGGCGAAGGATATAATTTATTAAAAATAAATGTATCGCATCAGCAAATGTTAAGAATTAAAAAGTTTCCTCTTTTTAGAGCAGGAAAAATATCGGGCGGATTACAAATTATTCCAAAAACAAAACGTGTTAAACCATTCCAAACATTGGCATTTAGAACTATTGGCTTTGTAAATAAAAATGCTAATAAATATGTAGGCTTAGAAGGTTTTTTTAATAAAGAATTACAAGGCAAAGATGGAGCAGTAATGATGCAGCGTGTAACAGGTGGCATTTATGTTCCAATTAATAACGATGAAAAAGATGAAGCCGAAAATGGTTGTGATATTATTTCAACTATTGATATAAACTTACAAGATGTAGCTCAACAATCGTTATTAAAAGTATTACAAAAAAATAAGGCAATGAGGGGAACTGCAATATTAATGGAAGTGGAAACTGGCCAAATAAAAGCAATCGCAAACCTTACTCGAAACGATGATGGAACCTATGTAGAAAGTTTAAACGATGCTATAAGAACCAAAATGCAACCAGGCTCAACTTTTAAATTGGTTACCATGATGAGTTTATTAGATAATGGATATGTAAAACCATCAAGTATAGTGAATGTAGAAGGTGGAGTAGCCATGGTTTACGGAAGGCCAGTTGAAGATTCGCATAGTTACACAACGTTAGATATGCAACAAGCTTTTGAGGTTTCATCAAACATTGCATTTGCAAAACAAATAGCAAAGTATTACGATAAAAACCCTACCAAACATTATGATTTTATAGAAGGAATAGGGTTAAATAAAATTTTGAAATTGCAAATGCAAGGAGCACAAGCACCTCAGTTTTTAAAACCCAATAGCAAATATTGGAGTAAAAGCGATTTGTCGGCAATAAGCCGTGGTTATGGAATTTCTCTTACTCCTTTGCAAATGCTTACCGTGTATAATGCCATTGCCAATAATGGTAAAATGGTTAATCCTTTTTTCGTTAAAAAAGTGATGAAAGCAGGTAAGGTTATTAAAGAATATAAAACCGAAGTGATTTTAAATCAAATATGTAAACCATCAACTGTTATTCAATTAAAAAATATGATGGAAGGAGTTGTAAAACATGGAACTGCTTACAATGAATCTAATGCTGGATTACCCTACACTTTTGCAGGTAAAACAGGAACTGCAATTATTCAAAAAGGAGAAGATTATTATAAAGGTGGTTCAAAAGTTTACAGGGCTTCATGGTGTGGCTATTTTCCTGCCGAAAAGCCTAAATACAGTTGTTATATTGTAATTATCCGACCGCAAGGTGATATGATTTATGGTGCCCAATTGGCTTTGCCAGTGTTTAAAGATTTGGCAAATAAAATTTATGCAACTTCAACTCAAATTCATAAAGATGTAAGAGATAAGTATGCTGTTTTATCAAACGATTTACCACAAGTAAATAAAGTTTTTAAAGAGGATGCGAAAGTTATTTTAAACAAAATTGGAATTTCTTCACACATTAATAACGACTCTATAAATGAAATAGAAACAAATTGGTTAAACGTAAAGAAAACCGATAATTCATTGACTTTATTACCTGTTAAAAATATATCAGGTAAAGTGCCCGATGTAAAAGGTATGACTGCAAAAGATGCTGTTTATTTATTAGAAAGTAAAGGCTTTAAAGTAAGGTTAAATGGATTTGGTAAAGTAATAAATCAATCTGTTAAAGCTGGCTCAGTATATTCAAAAGGATTGAAAGTTAATTTAATTTTAGGATAAAATATGGAATTAGAAAAATTAGTAAATTCAATTAAAACCATTTCAGTTAAAGGTAATTTAAATAACGATATTTTATTATTGACTTACGATTCGAGAAATGTAAATAACAACAGTATATTTTTTGCTTTAAAAGGAACTCAAACTGACGGTCATCAGTATATAAATAATGTAATTGAAAAAGGAGTTAAATGCATAGTTTGTGAAGTTTTACCAAACACTTTAAACGAAAATATAACTTATATTCAAGTAACAAACACAAGCGAATCAATGGCTTTAATGGCAGCTTGTTTTTATAATTATCCATCAAAAAAATTAAAATTGGTAGCAGTAACTGGTACTAATGGTAAAACTACCGTTGCTACTTTGTTATTTAATCTGTTTCGCAAATTCAATCATTATGTTGGTTTATTATCTACCGTTCAAAATCAAATAAACGAAGATGTTATTCCAAGCACACATACTACTCCCGATTCAATTAAAATAAATGAGTTGTTGAATAAAATGGTGGAAATGGGTTGTGAATATTGCTTTATGGAAGCTAGTTCTCATGCCATTGAGCAAAATAGAATTACCGGTTTGCAATTTGCTGGAACTGTATTTACAAATATTTCTCACGATCATTTAGACTATCATTTAACATTTGATAATTATATAAAAGCTAAGAAAAAACTTTTTGATAATGTAAATGAAGAAGCATTTGCACTTACTAATAAAGACGATAAGAATGGAATGGTAATGTTACAAAATACCAAAGCATCTCGTTACACTTATTCAGTTAAATCAATGGCCGATTTTAAAGGTAAAATTATTGAAGCCGACTTTGACGGAATGCTATTGAATATAAATGGCGATGAAGCTTGGTACAGGTTAGTGGGTGAGTTTAATGCTTATAATTTACTAGCTGTTTATGGAACTGCATTTTTATTGGGAAAAGATAAACATGAAATTATTACTCATTTATCAAGTTTAAATTCAGTAAGTGGTCGTTTCGATTTTATGAAATCAAAGACTGGAATAATTGCAATTGTTGATTATGCCCACACACCTGATGCACTAAAAAATATTCTTTCAACAATTAATGAAGTAAGAACAAACAATGAAAATTTAATTACTGTAGTTGGTTGCGGAGGCAATAGAGACGCTGCTAAAAGGCCTTTAATGGCAAACGTTTCTTCTAAAATGAGTAACAAAGTAATTTTTACTTCCGATAATCCTAGAAACGAAGATGCCGAGTTAATTATTGATGAAATGCAAAAAGGAGTTGATCCTTTACATTTTAAAAAAACATTGAGAATTACAAATAGGAGAGAAGCAATTAAAGCAGCAATATCGATGGCTAAGAAGGGCGATATTATTTTGGTGGCTGGCAAAGGACATGAAAACTATCAAGAAATTAATGGCGTAAAACATCATTTTGACGATAAAGAAGTATTGCTTGAAATGTTTGAATTAATGAACTAACAAAATTTAAAAATAAAACTAAAAGTATATGTTGTATTATTTATTCGATTATTTAAAAAGGGCTTTCGATTTTCCAGGAGCAGGAATGTTTCAGTACATTTCATTTCGTGCTGCATTAGCAATTATTTTATCATTAGGCATATCTATGATTTATGGTAAAAATTTAATTGCAAAATTAAGAAGGCTTCAAGTAGCTGACGATATTCGTGATTTGGGTTTAGCAGGCGAAAAAGCCAAAGCTGGAACTCCAACTATGGGCGGTTTAATAATTATTGCAGCCATTTTAATTCCAACATTATTATTTGCTAGAGTCAATAATGTTTACATTATTCTTTCGGTTATAACTACTATTTGGCTTGGCTTAGTTGGTTTTTTAGACGATTACATAAAAGTATTTAAAAAGAACAAAGAAGGACTTGCAGGTAAATTTAAAATTGTTGGTCAGGTTGGAATAAGTGTAATAGTAGCTACCACTTTATATTTCAATGAACATGTAAAAACCCGTGAGTTTTTTAAACCACAAGAAGTAACAACTGAGTTTATTAAAGCCAATAATTTAAAGCAAACTGTTATAGATGGACAAATACTTTTTTCGAAAGATGAAAAAGCAACAACTACCACCATACCATTTTTTAAATCAACTGAATTTGATTATAAATACTTGCTTACATGGATAAGCGATGGGTTAGAAAAATATAATTTTTTAATATTTTTAGTTGTTGTAACTTTTATAATAACTGCGGTTTCAAATGGAGCAAATATTACCGATGGCATTGATGGTTTAGCAGCGGGTACATCGGCAATTATTGCATTGGTTCTGAGTCTTTTTGCTTACGTAAGTGGCAACTTAGTTTTTTCAGAATATTTAGGTGTAATGTACATTCCAAACCTTGGCGAAATGGTAATTTTTGGAGGTGCTTTAGTTGGAGCTTGTATTGGTTTTTTGTGGTACAATGCTTTTCCAGCCCAAGTATTTATGGGCGATACAGGCTCACTTTCGTTAGGTGGAATCATTGCTGTGTTTGCTATTGTGGTTCGCAAAGAATTATTAATTCCCATTTTATGTGGCATATTTTTAGTTGAAAATTTATCGGTAATACTTCAAGTTTATTACTTCAAATACCAAAAACATAAACATGGAATTGAGTTTGCAAAAGCCAATAGGCTTTTCAAAATGTCACCATTACATCACCATTATCAAAAATTAGGTTTCCATGAATCTAAAATTGTAACCCGCTTTTGGATTATCGGAATTATGTTAGCCATTGTAACGATTATAACTTTAAAAGTACGATAAACGAACAGTAAAGACGTTGCATGCAACCTCTCTACAAAAAACTAAAAAAAATGAAACGAATTGTAATATTAGGAAGTGGCGAAAGCGGAACAGGAGCAGCAATTCTTGCCAAAAAGCAAGGGTTCGATGTTTTTGTATCCGACAAAGGCGCCATTCCCCAAAACTTTAAAGACGAATTGCAACAACATGCAATAGCTTTTGAAGAATTACAACATTCGGAAGAACTGATTTTAAATGCTGATGAAATTATTAAAAGTCCTGGAATACCTGAAAAAAATGAATTAATAAAAAAGCTAAGAAGTTTAAATATTTCAATAATAAGCGAAATTGAATTTGCATCGCGTTATACCAATGCTTTTATTATAGCAATAACTGGTACTAATGGAAAAACAACTGTTACATCATTGGTTTACCATTTACTACAAAAAGCAGGTTTTAATGTGGCTTGCGGAGGCAATATAGGCGTAAGCTTTGCGCGATTAGTAGCTGAAAAACAGTACGATTATTTTGTATTAGAAATAAGCAGTTTTCAGTTAGATGATATGTACGAATTTCATGCAAACATTGCTGTGCTTACAAATATTACTCCCGATCATTTAGACAGATATAATTACGAAATTAAAAACTATATAAATTCAAAATTTAGAGTAACACAAAATCAAACAGCAGCCGATTACTTTTTTTATTGCGCTGATGATGAACTTACAATAGCAAACTTGCAATCAAATCAAATAAACGCACAAATGGTTCCATTCTCGTTAAACCCTAGTCTTGCAGCTGGGGCAACTGTAATGGATGGAACCATGTATGTGCAAATTTCAAACAATCAATTAAATCCATTCACTATGTTATCAACTCAACTTGCATTAAGAGGTAGGCACAATGCTTACAACTCACTGGCTGCTGCCTTAATTGGCAAAGCCCTAGAAATTAAAAACGAAGTAATTCGTGAAGCCCTCACTGATTTTAAAAATGTAGAACACCGTTTAGAAAATGTTGCTACAGTTGATGGAATCCAATTTATTAACGATTCGAAAGCTACAAACGTAAACGCGGCTTGGTATGCTTTAGAATGTATGGATAAACCCGTTGTTTGGATTGCTGGTGGCACCGACAAAGGGAATGATTATACTATGCTTAAAGAACTTGTAAAATCTAAAGTTAGAATAATTGTTTGCATGGGTTTAGATAATTCTAAAATTCATGAAGCATTTTCGAAAGATGTGGACATGATAGTAAATACTACCAGTGCCATTGAAGCAGTTAAAGTTGCTAAGCAATTATCTAAGTCGGGCGAATGTGTTTTACTTTCTCCTGCTTGCGCTTCGTTCGATTTATTTAAAAATTATGAAGAGCGTGGTAGATTATTTAAAAATGCGGTGAAGAATTTATAATAATTAAATTTTTTTTCATTAAGTTTTTTATAAAATTTTAGTTTTTGGATGTCCTCACCAGCCAAAAAATTATTGGTAATTTATAATTCGGTTGGTTAATAACACCAACCGAAAAGTTTCCAAATAAAAAAATATGACTATAGCTCAATTTTTAAAACCCAAAGGCGACAAAGTAATGTGGTTCATCATTTTGATTTTATCATTATGGGGTCTGCTTGCTGTATATAGTTCTGTAAGTTGGTTGGCTTATAAAAATAAGAACAGTACTTTTTTCTATCTTTTCCAACATGCTTTTTTTATTTTTTTAGGGTTTGTTATAATGTTATACATACATACCATTCATTATAAAAATTTTATGGGAATAGCTCGGTTTTTACTATATGCTTCCTATATTTTATTAGTTGCTACTATTTTATTTGGTGTAACTATTAACGGTGCTAAACGTTGGATTTCTTTTGGTGTTTTTACTTTTCAATCTTCCGATTTTTCAAAGGTTGCAATACTACTTTATACCATTAGAACTTTAGCTAAATACAAAGATAATTTAGACGATGTTAAAAAAGTTATTTTACCGCTTTTAGGCCATATTACTTTAACTTGTTTGCTTATTGCAAAAGATAATTTAAGTACTGCTGCAGTTTTGTTTGCAACTTGTTTTTTGGCTATGTTTTTAGGGAGAGTTAAAGTAATAAATTTATTAAAAATAGGTGCAGTTTATGTTGCTATTTGTTTACTGTTTATTTCCTTTTTGGTTTTTGTTCCTCCAAGTTTAGTAAAAAATTTAGGTAGAGTTGGTACTTGGCAAACTCGTATAAAAACTTTTGCTGGTAATAAAAATAACGAAACTAATGTTTCTAAAAACGAAGATAATTTTCAAGCCAATCATGCTAAAATAGCCATTGCAACTGGAGGTTTATTAGGCAAAGGGCCAGGGCAAAGTGTAGAACGAAATTTTTTACCTGAAGCTTATGCCGATTTTATTTATGCCATTATTATTGAAGAATATGGTTTAATTTTTGGTGTAATAATGTTGATATTTTATTTATGGTTTATGTATCGAACTATCAATATTATTAGGCAAGCTCCTAAAGCTTTTGGAGCATTAATTGCTGTTGGACTTTCATTTCAGTTGGTATTACAAGCACTAATAAATATGGCAGTTGCAGTAGGTTTATTTCCGGTTACTGGTTTAACATTGCCCATGGTAAGTAAAGGTGGAACTTCCTTAGTTTTTACTTTTATAACTCTTGGTTTAATTATGAGTGTAAGTAGGCATATTGAATCTGAAAAATTAGATGAAAATGATGAAATTTCTGATTCAACAAATAATAATTTTATAACTGTTTAACTGCTTTTAGATTTTGTAAAATGAGTAAAATAAAAAAAATAATTATAAGTGCTGGTGGAACAGGAGGACATATTTATCCCGCCATTGCAGTAGCACAAGCTTTACAAAAGAGATTGAATAATAATGTTGAATTTCTATTTGTAGGGGCAAGCGATAGAATGGAAATGGAAAAAGTTCCTAAAGCTGGGTTTAAAATTGTAGGCTTATGGATAAGTGGATTACAAAGAAGAATTACTTATAAAAATATTTTATTTCCTTTTAAAGTTATTTCAAGTATTGCAAAATCGTTTGGTATTATAAATAACTTTAAACCCGATGTAGTTATTGGCTTTGGAGGGTATGCTAGCAGTGCAGTATTGTATGTAGCATCGTTAAAAAAATTGCCCACTTTAATTCATGAACAAAATTCATATGCGGGTATTACCAATAAAATTTTAAAAGATAAAGTAAACAAAATTTGTGTTGCTTACGATAACATGGAAAAGTTTTTTCCAGCGAATAAATTGGTTAAAACGGGTAATCCCATTCGACAAGATTTATTAGATGTTTCAAATAAAAAAAATGAAGCAATTGATTTTTTTAAATTAGATGCTGCCAAAAAAACTGTTTTAGTAATTGGAGGAAGCCTTGGCGCAAGAACCATAAACGAAAGCATTTTACAAGGATTAGATAAATTAAAAGAAGCCAACATAAATTTAATTTGGCAAACAGGTAAAAACTTCCAAATAAATTCTAATAATGAAATTCTAAATTCGAAAAAAAGTGCTAATTCTTCAGAAAACAATTCGAGTTTAGAATTTAGAATTTCGAATTTTCAAATTCGTGAATTCATCTACGAGATGGATTTAGCCTATGCAGCTGCCGATGTAGTTATATCAAGGGCTGGAGCATTATCAATTGCTGAGTTAGCGCAAGTGTGCAAGCCTGTTATTTTGGTGCCTTCGCCAAATGTTGCCGAAGATCATCAAACAAAAAATGCTATGGCTTTGGTAAGTAAAAATGCTGCAATTTTAGTTAAAGACAATGAAGCAAAAAGCAACTTAGTAAATGAAACTATTAAGCTGATAAATGATGAAGGCAAGCAAAAAGAACTAATGAATAATATTAGCAGTTTTGCTTTGCCAAATGCTGCTGAATTAATTGTTGATGAAGTAATAAAAATTATGAAATAACGATGGATTTAAACAACATAAAAACAGCATACTTTTTAGGAATAGGTGGAATTGGCATGAGTGCCATTGCTCGTTATTTTAATCATTTAGGAATTAAAGTAATGGGTTACGATAAAACACCAACCAAACTAACCGATGAGTTAATAAGCGAAGGAATTGATATTCATTTTGAAGATTTAGGAGAAAAAATTTCGAATTTCGAATTTCGAATTTCGAATTTGTTGGTTGTTCTAACTCCAGCTATTCCAGCTAACCACCAAGAATGGGCTTGGTTTAAAAGCAACGGTTTTAACATATTAAAACGCTCTCAAGTTTTAGGTTTAATAAGCCAAAACCATACAACAATTGGTGTAGCCGGTACACATGGCAAAACTACCACATCTACTTTAATTGCACATATTTTAAAACAAAGTACAGTTGATTGTAGTGCCTTTTTAGGCGGAATTTCTACCAATTACAATACCAATTTATTATTAGCCAATAATGATTCAATAACCAATCAACAATTTGTAGTTATTGAAGCCGATGAATTTGATAGGTCGTTTTTAACATTACATCCCACTATTGCCATTATCACTTCAACCGATGCCGACCATTTGGATATTTATGGTGAACACAATGAATTAAAAAAATCGTTTTTAGATTATTCAAATAAGTTAGTAAAAGAAGGTACTTTAATTATTAAAAAAGAACTTGATTTAATAAACGATTTATCGGTAAATTTTCTTACTTATTCCATTCAATCCGAAGCAGATGTATATGCAAAAAATATAATAATTACTAAAGGAGAATATATTTTCGATTTAGTATTTAAAGGAATTGAAATTAAACAATTACAGTTAGGAATACCTGGATTACACAATGTTGAAAATGCTGTTGCTGCCAGTGCTGCTTGCTTATTGAGTGGCGTTACCGAATTAGAATTAAAAAATGCTTTATTAGGTTTTAAAGGTGTTAAAAGGCGTTTTGAATATGTAATTAAAAACAATAATCAAATATATATTGACGATTATGCGCACCATCCAGAAGAGTTGCGTGCTATTATTTCATCTGTTAAAAATATGTTTCCTCAAAACGAAATTGTAGTAGCATTTCAACCTCATTTATTTTCACGTACAAGAGATTTTGTTGATGGTTTTGCCGAAAGTTTATCATTGGCAAATGAAGTATATTTATTGGCAATTTATCCTGCCCGCGAATTGCCAATTGAAGGCATTACTTCGAAAATTATTTTTGATAAAATTACTTGTACCAAGCATTTGGTTAGCAACCATGAGTTATTAAATTCATTAAA
>CAMCEM010000035.1 GCA_945873755.1 Chitinophaga pinensis
GAACTAGAAGCAGCATTGGCAAGCAATCACAAGCCTTTATTGGGCGGCATTTTTCCTGAAATCATTGCCGGTGGTATTAGAAAAGATACCGGTTTTATTGTTGTGCCTTTATTTGAAGAGCTCGAAGTAGTTCATTTTCAGAGTCCTGAAAACCATTCACCTATTGAAACCCAAATAGAAAATTTCACCAAAAACAGAAATACCGAAATTGGAAGTGTTTTTTGTTTTTTAAATGCCCTTTGGTCGCATAAACAATCGTTTTTAAACGCTTTATACAATCAAGTCGGCCCATTTGTGCAATATGTTGGGGGCGGAGCAGGCTCGCTAAGTTTTAAATCGTTTCCTTGCGTGTTCTGCAATCAAAAAGTGTTTGAACATGCTGCCGTAATCGGAGTGATAAAAAAACCAATTGCCATAGGAGTGGCGCATGGATGGCAACCTATTTCGGATGCTATTAAAGTTACTGAAGCGGTTGGCAATTCTATCGTTTCACTTAATTGGAAACCGGCTTTTGAAGTATACCAAGCATGGGTCGAGGAGCATTCAAAACTAAAAATTGGCTCAGATAATTTCTTTGATATCGCAAAATCCTATCCATTAGGTTTAGTAAGAATGGATGATGAAATGATTATTCGTGATCCTTATGCAGTTGAAAATGGCATGCTTCATATTGTTGATGAAGTGCCCGAAAATACCTATATCCGTATCATGAACGGGAATATGAATTCCTTATTAGATGGTGCCCGCAAAGCGATGGAACTGTCTTCACAAAAAACACAAAGTGAAAATACGCTTTTTTGTATTGATTGTATTTCAAGGGTTTTGTATATGCAAGATAATTTTGAAGAAGAATTGGCCATATTAAATCAAATTGATAGAATAAACGGAATTCTGAGTATTGGTGAAATAGCCAATGCTGGGCATGCTGCTCTTGAAATCTATAATAAAACCGTAGTTGTTGCTCAATGGAAAAAGACAAATTAGATATTCAAATCTTATTAGAAATTGCGCTCAATCAAAAAATTTCAGAGAACATTGAAAGCAGTTTATCTTCCATACTTCAGTTGTATTTAAGGAAATTGAATTGTATAGCCGTTGCTGTTTTTCAAGAAGGAAATTGGCCTTATGTTTTGCCCCACGCACTTAGGAATAATGAGATTTGGATAAATAACTTACAAACTTTCTCCGATAAATTCTTGAAAGATACCCAAGAACCAATTTGTCAAGAAATTAATCAGTTAAATTTTTATGGATTTGCGCTACACCAATTTGGTTGGCTGTGTTTGATAAGAAAGACGGATTTTTCTACTGAAATGTTTCTGGAACTGAATAAAGTAGTTCAGCAATTGGGCAGAGAATTATCTCAAGCAAAAGAAGAGCAACGCCTCAAACTGCTTCAGCAATTGTTTGATAAATCATTTGATGCCATTCAGATTTGTGATGAGTCTGGAAGAATGTACTATGTAAACGATGTGGCTTCAAAACGTTTGGGAATAGAGCAATCCAAAGTAAATGAATACAAGGTAAGTGATTTCGAAAAATTATTCCAAGCAAAACCAGAAGCTTGGGCCGAACATGTGTTGGATTTGCTTGAAAATGGCCAACAAATTTTGGAAAGTGAAAACATCAACCAAGATACCGGTGCTATTATCCCTGTGGAGGTTACCGTTAGTTTAATTACAGTTAACCATAAAAACTTTGTTATTGCCATCTCAAGGGATATTTCTAAAAGAAAAAAAGCGGAAGAAAAACTATTAATTTCCTATCAGGAAAAAAACAATATACTCGAAAGTATAGGAGATGCCTTTTTTACACTTGATAAAAATTGGACAGTAACTTATTGGAATAAGCAAGCAGTGAAGCTATTGGGGGTACCTAAAGAAGAAATTGTAGGAAAGAATCTTTGGGATGTTTTTGCTGATGCTATCGATTCAAATTTTTATCTTCATTTTCACCATGCCATGGAAACAGGAGAAATAGTTCGTTTTGAAGAGAAATATGTAACACAAGGCAAATGGTTCAAATTGAATGTTTACCCATTAAAAACAGGGCTATCCATTTACTTTACCGATGTTACACTTAGAAAAGAAGCCGATGAGCGTTTGATTAAAGCCAACGAGCGTTTTGAAAAAGTAACGGAAGCTACCAACGATGCTATTTGGGATTGGGATATTGAGAACAATACACTTTATTGGGGCGAAGGTTTTAAAACTTTGTTTGGATATGATGTACATAAAGTTACGCCACCGCTAAAATTCTGGACTGATCATATTCATCCGGAAGATCTTGAATGGGTATCCAAAAGCTTAGAGGACGTTATCAAAAACGGTGAACCTATTTTGACAGTTGAGTATCGATATAAACGGGAAGACGGCTCTTATGCTTTTGTAATTAACAGAGGAATTGTTATTAGGGATGGAAATGGCAAAGCTACCAGAATGGTTGGAGCTGTGACAGACATATCTGACAGGAAAAAGCATGAAGAACAATTATTAACTTTTAATCGAAAACTTGAGTCTCAAACGAAAGAACTACAAAGATCAAACGAAGAATTGGAGCAATTTGCTTTTATCACTTCGCATGATTTACAAGAACCCCTACGAATGATTTCAAGCTTTATGGATCAGCTAGACCGCAAATATGCAGATAAGTTGGATGATAAAGCAAAACAATACATTCACTTTGCCAAGGATGGTGCCAAACGAATGAAGCAGATTATATTAGATCTATTGTTTTATTCAAGAATAAACAGGCCTACTGAGCAAGAAGAATTGGTAAACTTAAATGAAATCGTTTCAGAGTTTTTATTACTAAGAAGAAAATTAGTAGCAGAAAAGAAAGCAAACGTTCATTGTGACCAATTGCCTATAATAGTTAGCTACAAAGCTCCAGTAACACAGCTATTTCATTGCTTGTTGGATAATGCTTTAAAATATTCTAGAGTGAATGTGCCACCCGTAGTTGCTATTAAAGTAGAAGATAAAGGAGCGTATTGGCAATTTGCTATAAAGGACAATGGAATTGGTATTGAGAACCGATTTTATGAAAAGGTATTCATCATTTTCCAGCGACTGCATAATAGAAAAGAGTATGATGGTACAGGTATTGGTTTATCAACTGCTAAACGAGCAGTCGAGTTTCTTGGTGGAAAGATTTGGCTAGATTCAATAGTTGGAGAGGGTTCAACATTCTACTTTACAATTTCAAAAACAACAAATTATTCATCATGACATATATTTTAAAAACTGCACATATCCTTTTGGTAGAAGACAATGAAGGAGATATTCTGCTCACACTTGATGCTTTTGAGGAAAGTAAATTTAAAACACGCGTTAGTGTTGCAAGGAATGGACAAGAAGCCTTAGACTTTCTCAAAAAAAAAGGTGAATTTTCGGATGCCCAAAAGCCCGATTTGATTTTGTTAGATATCAACATACCTATATTTAGTGGACATGAGGTACTTGAAAAAATTAAAAAGGATGAAAATTTTAAAAAAATTCCAGTAATCATGCTCACCACATCTTCCAATCAAAAGGATATAGAGAAAGCATATAATAATTATTGTAACAGCTATATTCAAAAGCCTTTGGAAATGGAGGAGTTTATCCAGGCAGTACTTAAAATTGAGGAGTTTTGGCTGCAGTTAACAACACTCGCCAAATGAAAGATCAGAAAACTAATAGCACTTTATCAGTTCTCGTTTTCGAAGACAACGATGGAGATTTCGTATTAATTGAAGATTACCTGATAGATGCTTTTAAAACGGTTCAAATCAAAAGATTTAATTCTTACAGTGATTTTGAGAAAATTAAACAAATTGAACATGGAATTACCTTTGATTTAATCCTCTTAGATTTGCATTTGCCAGATTTATCAGGTTGGGAGCTAATTCAAAAAATTGTTTCTGAAAAGATTCTTGTTCCTATAATTATTTTAACAGGATATGCTGATATTAGTTTAGCCAAGGAAAGTCTTAAACAAGGTATTGAAGATTTTTTGATCAAAGATGAAATAACACCAAGTATTCTACATAAAAGTATAGAATTCGCATTTAGTAGAAAGCAGTATATTATACATATTGAAGAGCAAAATAAAAAACTCAGTAACATTGCTTGGACACAATCACATCTTGTTAGAGCTCCGCTAGCAAGAATTTTGGGCATAATTAATTTAATAGAAACTCAAAAAGAAGATTTAGAAGATTTGATGTTTTGGTTAAGCCAACTTAGTGTCTCGTCTAATGAAATGGATGAAATTGTAAAAAAAATAATTGATGAAGCTCAAGAAGTTCAATTAAATAAAAGCAATGAATAAAACATCATAAATTATAGATGATAACCCATTAGATCATTTAATAAAAGAGAAAATATTGAATAGCGTTTACCTTACTTTGGCATATGTTTATTATGAAAACAAAAAATAGCTTTTGAAAAATTGAATTGCCACGAAGTGAGACCTTGCTGATTGTATTATCCTTCTAAACTTAAACATGCCTGTATATTGCTTCTGTTTTGCCAATTGGACAAGGTCAAGTTTGTATTTATTAGCAGACAAAAGAAAGGCTACACATATAGCGGCTAAAATAAAATAGCTGCATTTTGATTCTGATGAAAATTTATTTTACATTTGGGGTGTGGTTTTAAAAAGAAAGTTTGTGCTTCAAAATCGCCACTTTCTTTTAGCCACAAATCGTTACGCACAAAGCAACAATAATTAATTAAATTAAAAATGACAAAAAAAGCAAATTGTCTATTAGTTTCACTATTACTAATTTCATCGATTAGTTTAAAATCCCAGGATATGGGTGGAAATCCCACAGGATTAAATTGGCAAATATTACGCTCTCCGAGTGTTCAGGTTATCTACCCTTTGGGTATGGAGGTTTATTCCCAACGAATTGCAGGGCTTATAAATTACCTTGATTCTAATAACAGAAGATCTGTAGGTACAAAAAAACGAAGGTTAAATTTAGTATTGCAGAATCAAACAACAAATCCTAATGGCTATGTAGCATTAGCTCCTTTTAGAAGCGAATTTTATGCTACACCGCCTGCTAGTAATAATTTATTGGGAAGTATGAACTGGTTAGATGCACTCACAATTCATGAATATAGACACGCACTTCAATACATGAATACATATAGAGGATTAACAAAATTTGGTTATTATTTAGGAGGAGAACGTTCGTGGTCTTTTTTGAATTTTATAAGTATTCCTGACTGGTATTTTGAAGGCGATGCAGTGATAATGGAAACTGCTCTTAGTGCTGCTGGTAGAGGAAGGTCGCCCTTTTTCACTATGGAGCAAAGGGCTTTGGCTTACGCAAACAAAAATTACACTTATTTGCAGAATAGAAATGGCTCTTACAAAAATATGATGCCAGACCAATACCGATTAGGTTATATGATGCTAACCAAAATAAGAAATGAAAAAGGTAATGATGTTACCGCTAAAATTCTTAAAGATGCAGCTTCGTATAGAGGTGTTCTGTACCCATTTTCACGAGCATTGAAAAAATCAACAGGATACACCACCAATATTTTATATAAAAAAGCTTGGGAGGAAAAAAAATTAGATTTTAAAAAACAAATTAGTGAAGTAAAGTCGACAAGCACACCTGTAACTGAAAAAAATAAAAAAACATTTACAAGTTACAGGTTTCCCTGTGTTGTAGAAAATGGAGATATTATAGTACGAAAAAGAAGTTTTAAAGTTACCGATGAAATTGTAAAAATAAGCGAAGGCAAGGAAAAAAAACTAACCACAATTGGTTATAACAATGATGAAATTTTACAATATAGTAAAGGCAAATTAACTTATACAGAGCTTGCAGTTGATGCAAGAAGAGCTAATAAGGACTATAGTAATATTGTTATTTATGATATAAATACTTATAAAAAAATCTATTTAACTAATAAGGAAAGATATTTTTCGCCAAGTATTTCGCCAGATGGGAAATTCGTTGCTTCTATTCATATCACCCCAGACCAGCAAAATGAAATACATATTTTTAATATTTTAAGTAGAGCCGTAGTAAAAAAAATAAAAACACCTCTCAATTATTTTCTTTCAAGAACTGCTTGGAGCAATGATGGAACTTCAGTTATAACCATTGCCAAACATTACAGCAAGCTAGCATTAATCAAAATAAATATCGAAAATACAGAAATACAGGAACTGACTGATTGGACAAGTCATACTATGGATGCACCAACTATTAAAGATGATAAAGTATTTTTTAATGCAGGATATACAGGCATTGATAATATTTTTTATACTGATTTAATGGGTTCAAAAAAGGTATTTCAAGTTACCTCTGTGCCTGTTGGTGCATTCGACCCTAGACCCACTCAAAACAACGAAATTATTTTTACCGAGTTTACCGATATGGGTTATGTAATTTCAAAACAAAGTTTAAATAACCCAAGTGAAAACAAACTTATTAATATTATTAAACCTACCGAAATGGAAATATTTCAAACAACTGCAAACAACAGCGAGGGAGGAAATATATTGGATAATAAATTTACAACAAACTATTCTTCAAAATCCTACAATGGACTTTTTAGAGGATTAAAATTGCACAGTTGGAATATCGCCCCTTCCATTTCAAATCCAAGCTTGTCAGTACAAATGATAAATTTATTAAACGATGTAAGTTTAGATTTAGGCAGTAGTATTAATTATAACGAAGGAAATTCAATTTCTTATGATGGGAAACTAATAATTGCTCGGTATTTTCCGCAAATATCATTTACTGCCAAACAAGCAAATAGACAAACAGATTTTTATTCGAATGCAGATACACTTGCCAATCAAACTTTTTCAGAAACATCTGTTGGAGCCGAAATCGCAATCCCCTTGGCTTGGATAAAAGGAAATTTTAGTACCAGATTTGTTCCAAAAGCAGGAATTTTTTATAGTAAACTCAATAATATAAAAGCAGAAGGAAATACTATTGAAAATAATAATTTCAGTAGCACTCATTTCGGATTTTTATTCAGTTCTAAAAGAAGAAGAGCAATTCAAAACGTAGGTACCAGGTTAGGAGTTGAATTGGATGTGAACTTTTATACAGCTTTAAATTCAACAAGTGCCAATAAGACGGATGCTTTGGCAAGGTTTTTTTTACCAGGTTTTGCCAAAAATCACAATTTTATCTTAACCACTTCTTATCAAAAAGAAAAACTAACTAATCTATATCAGTATGCAGATGTATTTGAATATTCAAGAGGATTTTCGTCACCAATCAATGATGAATTTAAACTCATTAAAGCTGAATATCAATTGCCAATATTGTATCCTGATTATGGAGTTTTTGGGATGACTTATTTTAAACGAATTAGAGCAAACTTTTTTTGTGACTATGGTGTTGGTGAAAATATAAAATTGGCAAAATCTACCGTTTATAATTCGGCTGGACTAGAATTAATATTTGACAACACGATTTTAAATTTTATACCTTTAAGTATTGGGGTGCGAAAATCATTTTTATTTAACAGCAATCCTTTGTTGGCAGACACTGATTCAGGTTTTAGCTTTTTTATATATACTGATTTGTAATATTAAACTAAAAAAATAAAATCAAAAAAACAACAGTTTGGCAAAATGGCTGGTTCAGTAGTTAATTGAACATTCTTTCTCGCCTCAAAATTTGTGGTAAATACACTGTTTAGTGCTTATATATAGGCCACTTATTTAAGCTGCAAACATTTAAGCGTAACCTTATGACAAAAGAAACAGACAATATAAAACTTATAGAACTGCTTGATAAAGCGGAACATTTGGCTGGACAATTTTCAGGTGGTTACTCTGGACAATTTTTCTCAGCAGAAGAGTTTCACTTAGCATTAGTTGACAGTATTACAAAACTAAAAAACGGAGACAAATCACAATTATACCAACTCAATATTTGGTTTTTGCCTACTTCTTGTTGGGACGACTTTATTGGACGTGATGGTCAAGAATTAGCAAATGAAATAAGTGAAACTTTAGTTAAAATGACAGATGTTGAAACTCGAAAATAACTGGCGACAAAAATCACTTGAAAGCCTTGAAAAGAAAACATGGCCAACGTTAAGTTCAGATGAAGGTTCTTATTTAATTAAGACTTGCAACGCCTTACGCAAAAAGCAACTTCAATACTTTACGACCGAAGATTTGCGAATAATGATTGGACAAGAAATTGGACTTTACTTTTTAATACCATTAGCAATTGAAACTTTGACTGACAACTTATTTGCTGAAGGTGATATGTATGAAGGTGACTTATTGAAAAATGTTTTAGACTTGGATACAAAATTTTGGGACGATAATAAAAATTACTGGCAACAATTAAACGAAATAATCAAGGACAGACGACATGAAATAGCAAAAATGAAGTTTGACATTTTTAAATTTGACAACTGCAAACACAGACAATGAGAAGAAAGGCTGAACATACTAGCGCTTGAAAGAAATTGGTGGTTCCATGCTTTGCAGCCCGACAATTTTCGGAGGTTTATCCTCTGTGCCACCTACGTCAATCCCCAAAATGTTAACTGTCATTTTAGAAAAACACTAACCGAATAAAATATGAAATATTTCAGAATGACATATTCAACAGGTAAGGAAATAGGACGAGACTTTCCGCAACTTCATTGTTTGACAAAGTTTTACGCAAACCAACTAAGTGCATGGGAATTTCCAGCATTTATACCAAAACTTGAATTTGAGTTAAATAAGACGGCAAAGCTTACAGACGTATTATCTAATGCTGCCATTTCGGGTTATGGGCTTTTAATTAATGATAAAACGAAAGAAATATTTTCCAAGTTTAATTTGATGACACATAAATTCTACGATGCAAAAATAATAATACCCAAGACTGGAGAAGTTTTGGCTTTCAATTATTTTCATCCTTGTTACCCAAACTTATCAAGACTACTCGACTATGAACAGTCAGTATTCTATGAAACAAAGTGGAATTCTAGAGTGGACAATATCCGAATTAATTCCTACGACCATTACACCGAATTAAAGTCTCAAGACAAAAAAGCTATTTTTGGGGTTAAACTTGACGAAATATATGTTAATAAAATGTTCGACATATCACTTGACTTGTTTGTTTTTTTGCCATTTGCAAACACAACTTATGTTACAAAAAGGCTTAAAGACGAACTTGAAAAAAATAACATAAAAGGACTGATATTTGAAGATGCACCTGAAATTAAAATATAAAAAAACTACTGCTAACTGGACATTTGCTAAAAGCTGGATGGACGCTGTTGCAGAAACTTTTCGGTATTTAATAAAAATTAGTAATAGGTTGACTAATAGTGTTTCGAATTCCCCACCTTATTGTAGCAGCAAAACGTAAGCAATAATTGTTGCAGACCCCAATAAAATCTAATAAAAACAAACAAAAATTAATTTAAAATGTTAATATAGGAATTGTAAACACAATAATGATAAATCAAATTGAAAAAATAAAAAGGACAATTGAACCCTTAAGACAAGAAATTATTAATCATAAAGTTTATTCAGCAATTAAAGACATAGACGACTTGAAAGTATTTATGCAATTTCATGTATATGCTGTATGGGACTTTATGTCATTGTTAAAAACTTTACAAGGCAACTTAACTTGTACAACTGTTCCTTGGTTTCCCAAAGGAACAGCAGACACAAGATATCTTATTAACGAAATTGTTGTAGGTGAAGAATCGGACGAAGATCTAAATGGCATAAGGAAAAGTCATTTTGAAATATATTTAGACGCTATGAAACAATGCGGAGCAGATACTTCAAAAATTGAAGCGTTTACAGATGTATTAAAAAATACTGGCGACTTTAACTCCGCTTATTTGTCTTCAGAAACGCCAAAGGAAGCAAAAGATTTTGTAGACTTTACATTCAAAGTTATTGAAAGCGGGAAAGACTATCTGCAATCAGCTATTTTCACTTTTGGACGTGAAGACTTAATTCCAGATATGTTTATATCCATAATAAACAAAATTCACAAAAACTTTCCAGAAGATATTTCTATTTTTAAATACTATATAGAAAGGCATATTGAAGTTGATGGCAACCACCATAGTCATCTTGCTTTACAAATGACAGCCAATCTTTGTAATGACAACGAACAATATTGGAAAGAGGCAGAAGAGTCAGTTGTAGATTCATTGAAACAAAGAATTGAATTATGGAACGGTATATACCGAATGTTGGCAGTAAGAACAACACCCACTATCCTCCCACTATCCATCGAATTAACAATGCAACCTGCGGAATTATAATGAATATTACAATCATAGGAGCCTCGGCTGGAATAGGATTAGAAGCAGTAAAAAGAGGATTAAATAGAAATCATGCCATAACAACGCTCTCTAGAACTGAAATAGAAATAGAAGAGAAAAAATCTTTAAATGAGATACTTGGTGATGCAACTAATAAAGCTGACCTATTAAAGTCAATTCAAAACGCAGATGCCCTAATTGTTACATTGGGGACAGGAAAGAATATGAAAGCTACTACCCTATTTTCTGATTTCGCAAAATTAATTGTGGAAATACATAGGGAGAATAAAATAGATATCCCAATTATTTTTGTCACCGGATTTGGAGCTGGTGAGAGTAAGAATTATGTTTCTTGGATTGTAAAGCTATTTTTAAAATACTTATTGAAGGATGTTTATGCTGACAAAACTAAAATGGAAGAAATCATCACAAATTCCGATCTGAAATGGACAGTTGTGAGGCCAGGTAGGCTATTAGACAAAGAATTGACAGAGAAATACCGTATTGAAAATAAATTATTCAAAGGAATAAACATAGGTGGAATTAATAGAGCTGATGTAGCAGACTTTTTAATAAAACAAGCAGAAAATCAAACTGAATTGAAAAAGTATATTGCAATATCTGAAAAATAGGATTAAATAAAGGTAAAACCTAAATGAACGCAAAACATATTCCGAAAATAGTATATGTCTGTGCACGAAATGTTATAAGACATTAAACAATATGCTTCAAAAAAAATTTAAACTTAATATGAATTACTCTATTTCTAAGCTTGTTTTTCAGTTAAAATATTTGATTCTTTTTATTTTTTTAAATTCCAATTTATATTCAAATGCTCAGACTTTCCTTAATATTGAATCAGGAGTATTTTTTACAGGTATTAATGATATTCGCAACGGCAATAATGGAACGTTATTTTCTCTTAAAAATGACTTTCAAACTCCAGTAAGTCCATTTTTTAGGCTGCGCGTTGGTTATGTATCAAACGGTAAAAATCACTTTTCAATTTTATATGCTCCTTTAAAAATTGTAGAAACTGGAACAATTGCAAATGACATACTATTTGATGAAATTAACTTTAAAGCTAACATACCAATAGAAGCTGTTTACAAGTTTAATTCTTATCGCTTTACCTATAATCGAAGAATCATTTGTAAAGATAATTTTAAATTTGGTCTTGGTTTGTCTGCAAAAATTAGAGATGCAGGAGTATCGTTGAAGAATAGAGCGCTTTTAAGAGAAAATTTCAGTATTGGTTTCGCTCCACTTATCAACCTAATAGCCAGTTGGGATATATCTCAAAAAATGAGTGTTGATTTTTTTGGAGAAGGCATAGCTGCAAGTAAAGGCAGAGCCATTGACCTATCCTTATCTGGTAGATATTGTTTCACTAAAAACCTACAAGCAAATATTGGCTATAGACTGCTTGAAGGAGGAGCAAACGGAACAAGTCGATATAATTTTATTCAACTTCATTTTATCATTGCTAGTATAAACTATTCATTTAACAAAAACATTAAAGAGCCATAAGTAATAAATTATATTGTTTTAAATTTTATTTATAATAATATTACTTGAACGTTTTAATAGCCCCTACCCAACATTCAGTTGTTGCGGTTTTACAATTGCTTAATACTTTTGGCATTTTGTAATGCAAACATATAACTCTTATTAATCTATTTGCTGTATAATTAGCATAGCCAAAAAACCATTTCAAATCCTAATAATTAAAGACGGAGATTACAAATGCGAAACAGCTAGAAATGATTAAACAGAAATTAAAGTATAACTGACGCAAAATGCAATTTGTAATAGGCTAACTATTTATTAATCCTCCTTGTTGTGTAATTCGAATTTTAAACGCTTTGACTCTTGAATATGATTAAGTGACTTTATCACGAATTGCAATTTTGTTATTTAAAATATTGAAACAAACTTAACTATAAAATAAGAAATAATATTTGTTGTTGATTTTAAAAAAAACACTAATTTTGGCTTTTGAAAGCCTTGTTTATGGATAAAAAATTAGATATTGTACTTATTGACGATGATAACATTTTCAATTTTATTAGTAATAGGGTAATAAAAAGCTCTGGCATAGCAAATAACATAACTACTTTTTCTAATGCTAAACAAGCTTTAGTTTTTTTCTCTGAATCAAAAAAGAATTGCTCTGATATAATCCTGCTTGATATAAGAATGCCAGAAATGGATGGTTTTGAATTTTTGGAAAAGTTTATTGGGCTTGAATGCTTAGGCACCAACGTATATATGTTAACCTCTTCAATGGATTATAAAGATAAAGAAAAAGCAAGTACTTTTTTTCCTGTCAAAGGCTTTTTAAGCAAACCACTTACCGAAGATAAAGTTCTTAAAATTTACAATTCAAAATAAATAACATCAATTGAATTGTTTAATTTTAGTAAATGTGAACTTGGTTCATTATTAAAATTCCCTGTTCATATAAACTTAGCTTATCTCTATAGTTTTAGTCCCATTTGGTATAGTTATTGTAAATTTAGTTCCCTGAAGTGGTATCGATTCTAATAATATTTTTCCATTAAGTTTATTAATGATTTCCGAACAAATAAAGAGCCCTAGTCCTGAACCCGATGTTGTGCTTGAAGCTCTGTGGAATATTTTAAAAACATTTTTTTGATGGTCATAAGGTATACCTTCTCCATTATCTTGTATGGTTATCAAACAATTTTCATGATCAATTATAGCTGAGAATTTTATAAACGCATTGCCATCATTTTCTCTGCTATATTTTACAGCATTAGCTATTAAATTATTTATCAGCGTGATTATTCGGTTTTCATCAGAGTAAAAAGGACAATCTGCTTGTATCGATGTTTCTAACTTAATTTTATAATTAACATAATATTGAACACTTTCAAAAGATTGATTCACAAAATGTAGTAAATTAATTTCAGTATAATCAATTTCAGTACGAGCATTTCGATAATAGTTTAGAATTTCTCGAATAGTATCATCTAACCTTAATATAGATTTGCGCATTAAGGTTAAATACTCCTTGTTTTCACTCCCAAATTCACCACTTTCATAAATAATATCTAGCAACCCCATAAGCGCAAGCACTGGCGATCGCAGGTCATGTGTAATAGAATATGCCAAGCTATCAAGCTCTCCATTAAGTTTTTCAAGTTCCTTGTTTTTTATTATAAGCTCGTCACGGCCTTTTTTAAGCTCAGTAATATCAACACCATAAGCCATTAAATAATTCCTACCTTCATAATCTTCATAAGGAAATAACTCTCTAAGTATTACTTTTTCATTGTCGTTAAACTCATTGTATACATCTTGATATCGGACTGTATTTTTTTCAGTAATTGCTTTTTGAAGTAATGCCTGTCTTTCATCTGCAAGTTGCAAATCTAAATTCCTAAACTCATAATAATCTTTAAGTGTTTTATTAATTAACCACTTTCGTGTTTTTTCATCTTTAACCGAATTCTTATTTAAAAATTTATATCTAAGTTCATTATCAAATACACCGATATCTACAGGTATGTTATCAAATAAATTTTCATAAAACTTTTTTTGCTTTTCAATTTCAGAATTAAGGGTAACCTTGTCGTCATATTCCATTCGTAAAGAACTTGTAACCTGAAGCAAGTCTAAGACTGAGTCGTGCAATGCAAAATCGGATATATATAAATTGGTTTTTATAAAATCATCATCACTTGTTATCCAAGGAGATCCACAGAACAAAAGTCTATTATTGGGGCTATCAAAAACAAATTGACCTTTTAAATTAATTGGATATGAAAGATTCCTAATTTGTAAAATAAAAACCTGGTCTTTAAATTTCAATATAGAGTCAAACTTATATTCAATGCCCAATTTAGGCCTTATAAAAGCAAAAGTATCTTCAAAAGAAATGGCCTCATGAATAATCTTACGAAGACTTTTACCTGCAAACGTAATTGATAAATCTTGCTCAATAATTATAAAAAATGGAAAAAGTTCCTCAAGTAATTGAGCGTTAAAAATCATTTGCTCCATATATTTAATGGACTACAATCTCGAACAAATCATAAGTTATTTCTGTTTCACTATGATTTAAATGATTTACACCGCAAGGGGCATCAAAAAATTCAGAAAGCCCATCGATTAAACCAAACATAAAATCTGTTAAACCAATTCTAGATGAATAATAGTGCAAATGAATTGTATTTTCGTTAATAACGTCAACCTTAAATTCAGGTGGTTGGGCGTTGGGATAAATCAACATCACTCTACTGTGAAAATTTGGCAAATTTTTTAAAAACTGAATGATATTATCTCCACCAGATTTCATGAGTGTTCCATATTTTTCTTTGCCAATATTTAAGACCCAATATTTACCAAAAGCTTTAAGTACGTGCTCTAAGCTAATATCTAAAACTTCAGCAGCAGTTGTAGCTAATGAAAAAGTAACACTGTCATCATACAATTGAGAAGCCAAAAACGTCTCATCACCATAACCAGCCTTTGCCTTTATTTTTTCCCAAATGGCGACACCATAATTTTCAATTATCAAGCCTTGAATTCCTTGATTTACTATTCCGTACATATATTTTTTTGATTAAGTCAAAAGCAACTTTATAATTTTTTTTATATGGCTTTGTGGACGCAATATAAATTATAGCTTGTTTCCAAGCAAATAAATACTCAAAATCTTTATTAAGTCTCCTAAAATTTTCTAACCATGGAAAAATTCCTTCTATATGCCAGTGTTTTAAACTTATTTTTTTAGCTATATTATTTTGCAACCTGCTGATTAAACTAAGAATTATGGATTGAATTGAATCCTCATGATATATAGATTGTTAGCTTGTTCCTATTATTAAAGTTTTAAATAATAATGAGTATAAATTATAAATCATTAGTATAATCAAAACTTTATTTTGAGAGTTTTGAAACAGTTTATTGAATAGATTATTTTACAAGAGCTTTACATTCAAATTTTAATCGATAGTTTAAAACATTGTAAACTAAAAAAACGGATTAGATATTTTTGAGTGGTTAATTATGAAAAATCACTTGTGTTTAGTTATAGGTATAGAAGGAAATAAAATGCAATAAATTTTTAAGGAATTTTAAATCAAATACTTCAAGAGAATTGAAAGAAGCAATAAAAAGTACTTACAAATAAGTTGAAAAGTGTGGATGGTTTGCATGATAGAACTAGCAGGAAACTTTAATAACGAAACCGAAAATTGGCAGCTATTACAATAGTATAATAAACAGTTAATACGACTTGTAAACGTACTGAATACTATTGCTTTTATAAAGCGAAAAAAATATAACACCTATTAATTCATTTACTTTATGATTAACAAAGTAAAAAAAGAGGCAGTCTCAAATGCCTTAAGATACTCGTCAGTTCAAGCGAAGTCCTACAGCTATTGGACGAGAACTTAATATGCACGTTTTAAAACATTGCCACTTCGCTCTATGAGATAGAATGTAAAGAGGTTGTCTTTTTGAAACAACCTCTTTTTAATAAATGGTTTTGATTGTTCATGCGAATTAGCTAGATTATTTAAATAATTGATTCAGAGGAAAACAAAATATAGCTTTTGAAACCAATTGACTTAAATGTTGAAAGTAGATAATTAAATATTAAATGAAAACCATTCCGTTTTTTTTAACAAATCTCAAATTTGTACCGACTATTAAATTAATTATTTAGTCTTCCTTATTGTAAATAAAGTTTGTAATAAATATAACTCAAATGCAATCTAAAATTTAGTGAGTAAAAAGAGTATAAATTAGCTTTTTTACTACTCGTAATTAATTTAAAAATAGTTAATTTGCATTTTTTAAATTACACATATGAAATTTTTTATTGACACTGCCAATCTTGAGCAAATTAAAGAAGCCAATGATTTAGGTATATTAGACGGAGTAACTACTAACCCTTCGTTAATGGCAAAAGAAGGAATTAAAGGCGATGAGGCTGTTATGCAACATTACAAAGACATTTGTGAGTTGGTAGATGGCGATGTAAGTGCTGAAGTAATTGCTACCGACTTTGATGGAATGGTAAAAGAAGGCGAAGCATTGGCTGCATTACACAAAAATATTGTGGTAAAAGTACCCATGATTAAAGATGGAATTAAAGCCATTAAGTACTTTAGCAGTAAAGGCATTAGAACAAATTGTACATTAGTGTTTAGTGCTGGCCAAGCTATTTTGGCTGCCAAAGCAGGTGCAAGTTACATTTCGCCTTTTGTTGGCAGATTGGATGATATAGGATTTGATGGTATGGAGTTAATAGCTCAAATTTCACACATATTTTCTGTTCAAGGATACGAAACAGAAATTTTAGCTGCTTCTATACGCAATCCTATTCACATTATTAAGTCGGCCGAGGCTGGTGCAGATATTATTACTAGCCCTTTAGCTAGTATTTTAGCATTACTAAAACATCCATTAACCGATAGTGGATTGGCACAATTTTTAGCCGATCATAAAAAACTAAATGCTTAATTTAAATTTTGTAATTTAAATTTTACAATAGGAACTTTTTAATTTATAAAGATAAACTTTTAACTTTTAAAATATTATGGTAAGAAAACCTTTTAATTTACAAAAATGGATAGACGAAAATAGGCATTTGTTAAAGCCACCCGTTGCTAATAAAAACTTATATCCTGAAGGAACTGATTTTATTATAATGATTGTTGGTGGGCCAAATGCCCGTAAAGATTATCATTACAATGAATCGGAAGAATGGTTTTACCAATTGGAAGGAAATATTACTGTAAAAATTCAGGAAGAAGGGAAAGCAGTTGATATAAATTTAGAACCTGGAGATATGTTTTTATGCCCACCAAATACACCACATTCGCCCATCCGTTCAGAAGGTTCAATAGGGTTAGTAATTGAACGTGTGCGCAAAGGCAAAGGTTTAATTGATGGATTGATGTGGTTTTGTGATAAATGCAATAATAAACTGCATGAATATCGTTTTGAATTAAGTGATATTGAGAATGATTTTTTACCTCGATTTAGAGAATATTATGCAAATGAAGAATACAGAACTTGCAAAAGCTGTGGCCATGTAATGGAAACCGATCCTCGTTTTGTATAATGCCTGTAGAAGAATTAGATAAAATATATTTAAGCATTGGTGAACTTGCAAAAAAATTCAATGTAACTGTTTCATTAATTAGATTTTGGGAAAAAGAATTTAAACAATTTAAACCCGAAAAAACAATAAAAGGAACTAGAAAATACAGTAAAAAAAACATTGAAATCTTTTCGATTTTATATAGGTTAATAAAAATAGAAGGGCATACCATAGAAGGAGCGAAAGAAAAAATTAATAGTAAACCAATTATACATAATAACCTGGAAGCAATTGAAAAACTATCAGATTTGAAATCTTTTTTAACCAAACTGAGGGATTCTATTTGATTTAAAGGTTAACTGGTTGGCGGGTTTTCAAGTTGATTGATTAGAAGATTGAAAATAAACAGCACACATGAAACAAATCGTAATATTTAACTCGTAATCCAACATTCACAATTCAAAAATCATAAATCAAAAATCATAAATTAATTGATGTTTAATACCATAGAAGAAGCAATAGAAGATATAAAAAACGGTAAAATTATAATAGTAGTTGATGATGAAGACCGTGAGAATGAAGGAGATTTTTTAACAGCAGCCAGAAATGTTACGCCTGAAGTAATAAATTTTATGGCTCGTGAAGGTAGAGGTTTAATATGTGCACCATTAACTGATAGTAGATGCGCTGAATTAAAATTAGAGTTAATGGTAAACGACAACACTACTTTACACGAAACACCTTTTACTGTTTCAGTTGATTTACTAGGTAAAGGATGCACCACAGGAATATCAGCTCAAGATAGAGCAAAAACTGTACAATCATTAATTGACCCAAAAACAAAGCCTGAAGAATTAGGAAAACCAGGACATATATTTCCTTTAAAAGCACAACCAGAAGGTGTTTTACGTAGAGCCGGACACACAGAAGCTGCTATTGATTTTGCTCGTTTATCAGGTTTTGAGCCCGCAGGATGTATTGTTGAAATATTGAGTGAAGATGGAACCATGGCTCGCTTGCCTGAGTTGACACAAATTGCCAAAAAGTTTGATATGAAATTGGTAACCATTAAGGACTTAATTTCATATAGACTAAAAAACGAAAGCTTAATTTCTAGAATTATATCAGTTGATATGCCTACTGATTATGGAGATTTTGTTTTAACAGCTTTTAAACAAATAGACACTGGTCAGGAACATTTAGTATTACAAAAAGGGACTTGGGAAGCAAATGAACCAGTGTTGGTTAGGGTTCATTCGAGTTGCGTTACAGGCGATATTTTCCATAGCTTACGTTGCGATTGTGGTGAACAATTATCGAAAGCAATGGAAATGATTGAAAAAGAAGGAAAAGGAGTAATTTTATATATTAATCAAGAAGGTCGAGGAATAGGATTAATAAATAAACTAAAGGCTTATAAACTACAAGAACAAGGACTCGATACTGTAGAAGCCAATATAAAATTAGGTTTTAAAATGGATGAAAGAGATTATGGAGTTGGTGCACAAATAATAAGAGAAATGGGGATTACAAAAATGAGGTTAATGACTAATAATCCTACTAAAAGAGCGGGTTTAATTGGATATGGCCTCGAAATTGTAGAAAATGTTTCAATTGTTGTAGAATCAAATCCACATAATAAGAGATATTTTGATACAAAACGTGATAAAATGGGTCATGAGTTTAAGTAGTTGTTAGTTGACAGTTATTAGTTGATTGTTTGGGGTGGTTGCTAAAAACATAGAACTAACAAGCCATGAATAGCCAATGTCTTTAACAGCCGGATTAAATAAAAAATCATAAAAGAAAATTCATAATTAAACTATATTTACAAACAGAAAAGAAAAAAAATGAAGTTTTTACAAAATTTTGGTGAATATATTTTGTTTCTAAAAGCAGTATTTACCAAACCTGAAAAATTAAAAATTTTTAGGCAACAAATAATAACAGAAAGTTACAATATTGGAAATAGTTCTTATGGAATTATAGCTTTAATAAGTACTTTTATTGGCGCAGTTTCAACTATTCAAATTGGTTATCAATTTGAAGGAAGTTTATTACCCGATTATTTAATAGGAAGGATTGTAAGAGATAGTAACATATTAGAATTTGCACCAACAATTACAGCACTTGTTTTAGGAGGTAAGGTAGGCAGTAGCATAGCTTCTGAAATTGGAACAATGAAAGTTACCGAGCAAATAGATGCTTTGGAAATAATGGGTATAAATGCAGCATCTCATACTTCGTTTGCCAAAATAATTGGTGGTGTTATTACTATTCCAATGTTGGTTTTATATGCCATGATTTTAAGTTTAGTAGGTGGTGCTGTTTCTGGCTGGTTATCGGGAATAATAAGTGTTGAAGGTTTTGTTAAAGGATTGAGAACTGGTTTTGTTGGCTATAACGTAGTTTTTGCAATGACAAAAGCATACACTTTTTCTTTTATAATAACTTCTATTTCTGCTTTTCAAGGTTTTAGAACAGTTGGAGGTGCATTAGAAGTTGGCGAAAGCAGCACCAACGCTGTTGTTTACAGTTGCATAGGTATTATTTTCTTCGATTTTATTCTTTCACAACTAATGCTTTTTTAATGATAATAGTAGAAAATGTAAATAAAACTTTTGGTAACAAACATGTGCTAAAAGACTTTTCGGCAAAGTTTTACAAAGGCAAGTGTAACTTTATAATAGGTGCTAGCGGTGGAGGAAAATCTGTATTAATGAAATGTATGGTTGGGTTAATAACTCCTGAAACTGGCAGCATAACTTTTGATGATAGAGATTTTTTAAAACTAAATTACAAAGAAAAAATTAATGTTAGAAAAGACATAGGTATGCTATTTCAAAATACTGCATTGTTCGATTCATTGAGTGTAGAAGAAAATGTAGCATTTCCCTTAAGAATGTTTACTACATTTACTGAAGAAGAAATTTCTGATAGAGTAAATTTTTGTTTAAGTAGAGTAAATTTGATAAACTTAAATAAATTTGCTCCTTCAAATATTTCGGGTGGACAAAAAAAACGTGTAGGTATTGCGCGGGCAATTGCCTTAAATCCCAAATATTTATTTTGCGATGAGCCTAACTCAGGATTAGACCCACTAACAAGCAGACTAATTGATGAATTAATAAAAGATATAACAATAGAGTACCAAATTACAACTATTATAAATACACACGACATGAAGAGTTTATTTGTAATGGGAGATAATATAGTATTTATACATCAAGGAAATAAATGGTGGGAAGGTGAAAAAGAAGGAATAAGATCGAGTGAAAATAACGAATTATTGGCATTTATGGAAGCCAGTGAATTTTAATATTGTATAATAATAAAAAGTTTATAATAGTGAACAAAACTAATTAAAAATAAATGATATGGAGTTTAAATTATCAATAGCATTTGGAATATTATTTTTTTTAACAGCAATAGTGCTTTTATTTATATTATATAAAGCAAAATTGAATATTAAAAAATTAGAATATTTGCAAAAAGAAGTAGAAGAAAATAACAAAGAACTTTCAATTTTTAATAAACAAAAAGATTATATTTTAGCAACAGTTGCTCACGATTTAAGAGGACCTATTGGTAATATAAAAACAATTACAGGATTTATAACACAAGATGAAAAATTGAATGAAGAAAGTAAAACTTTAGTTCAACTAATCAACCAAAGTGCCGATTTTTCATTGTCTATAATTAACGATTTGGCAGATGCTATTAATGTAGATAGGAAAACAGAGATATTAAATCAAGATAAAATAATTTTGTCGCAAATAATTGAATTAAATATTCAAATGCTTCAAGAATCACTAACAAAAAAAAGAATTAAAATAAATACAAATTTTTTTCCGAGCTTAGAAATAATTGGTGATAAAAATTTAATTATTCGTTTATTTTTAAATTTAATATCAAATGCCATAAAATTCAGTAATGTAGATAGTGAAATTGAAATTGAAACATCGTTACATGATGAAAATGAAGTAATGATAAAAATATTAGATCACGGAATAGGGATAGAAGCTAGCCAAACCACAAACATTTTCGAAGCTTTTACTTCTAGTTCAAGGCGAGGAACTTCTGGCGAAAAATCAATAGGTTTGGGTTTATCAATTTGCAAAAAAGTAGTTGAATTACATAAAGGAAAAATTTGGGTTGATAGCAAACAAGGTGTTGGTTCTGTATTTTTTGTAGTTTTACCTATAAATTATTTAAATAAAATCCTTAAAAGTATTCCTTTCGATATATAAATCGTTTATTTATTGAAATAACAAAAAAGCCCAACTGAAATTCAATTGGGCTTTTTTGATACAAAGATATTGATTGCATTTTAACAGACTTTGCGTGCAACGTCTCTTCAGTCTTGTTATCTATCAAATGACAACCATCAACTATCAACTATTACGCTTCTTTCATAAAGTCGTACTCATATCTTTCGGGTGATACAAATGTTTCTTTGATAGTTCGTTGACTAACCCAACGCATTAAATTAATCATAGCTCCTGCTTTATCGTTGGTTCCACTTGCACGTGCACCTCCAAATGGCTGCTGACCAACTACAGCGCCTGTTGGTTTGTCGTTAATATAAAAATTACCTGCTGCGTTTCTTAATTTTACCGTAGCTAATTCTATTGCATATCTATCTTGCGATAAAACTGCTCCTGTTAATGCGTAAATACTTGTATTATCAACTAGTTCCAAAGTTTCTTCATACTTCTCTGCATCGTAAACATATATAGTTAAAACAGGCCCAAACAACTCTTCACACATGGTGGTATATTTTGGATTGCTAGTCACTATAACTGTTGGGTCAATAAACCAACCTTTGCTTTTATCGTAAGTACCTCCGGCAATGATTTCGCAACTTGAATCTGCTTTGGCTTCATCAATGTATTTTGCTAATTTATCAAACGATTTTTCATCGATAACAGCATTTACAAAATTTCTAAAATCTTCAACCGGGCCAACATTAAAACTAGCAATGTCTTTTACCATTTTCTCTTTTACTTCAGTCCACATATTACTAGGAATATATGCACGGCTAGCTGCCGAACATTTTTGTCCTTGGTATTCGAATGATCCACGAACTAATGCAGTTACTACTGCATTAACATTAGCCGATTTATGAGCCACAATAAAATCTTTTCCACCTGTCTCCCCTACTATTCTTGGGTAAGTTTTGTATTTGTGAATGTTGTTTCCAATAGTATTCCAAATGCTTTGAAAAACACCTGTGCTTCCAGTAAAATGAATGCCAGCAAAATCAGGATGATTAAAAACTACATCCGCAGCAACTGGTCCACTTGGATAAATTAAATTGATTACTCCATCAGGTACACCAGCTAATTTAAAAACTTCCATTAATACATTGGCCGAATACACTTGTGTATTTGCCGGTTTCCATACAATTACATTGCCCATCATGGCAGCGCTAGTTGGCAAATTACCCGCAATGGCTGTAAAGTTAAATGGAGTTAAAGCATAAATAAAACCTTCTAACGGACGGTATTCAATTCTGTTCCACATTCCTTTTCCCGATTGTGGTTGTTCGCTGTAAATTTGGCTCATAAAATTTACGTTGAAACGCAAAAAATCAATAAACTCACAAGCAGCATCTATTTCGGCTTGATAAGCATTTTTACTCTGCGCCAACATGGTGGCAGCATTTAATTTAGCTCGATAAGGACCAGCAATTAAATCTGCTGCTTTTAAAAATATAGCCGCACGTTGTTCCCAAGTTAATGCTTCCCACTTTGGTTTAGCTGCTAAAGCTGCGTTTATTGCATCGGTAACATGGCTTGCATCGCTCACATGAAACTTACCTAACAAATGTTGGTGGTCGTGTGGTGGACGCATATCCATTGTTTTTTCACTACGAATTTCTTGACCACCAATATACATTGGCACATCAATAACCTTTGAGCGTGCTTCAGCTAAAGCATCTTTTAAATCTTTGCGTTCTTTGCTTCCTGGAGCATAATTTAATACAGGTTCGTTTACTGGGGTTGGAACTTTAAAAAATCCGTTCATTTTATAAATTTTGAATGTTGAGTTTTGAATTTTAAATTATTTTCGGTTTAAAACTGGGCAAAAATAATCGTTATTTTGAATTATTAGTATGATAGTTATAATTATAAAAAGTTCATAATCTCAATACTTTTAAATAAAAATTAAAAAAATCTTATTAATTTGAGGCAAATATTTTATTAAAAATGAAACAAATTTTAACCATAATAACCATATCAACTCTATTTATTTCTTGCAGCGAAAGCAAACCAAATATTGATAATACTGCCATTGCCACCGATACAACCAATGCTATTGTTATTGAAACTAACGCATACTTATATGGTAATAATGGTGATACCATTTTATTAAACTTACAAAACACTAACCAAGATATAACAGGTGCTTTAAGCATTTTACCTTTTGAAAAAGACAGTAGAATGGGAACTATACATGCAGGAAAAATGAGTGGAGATACTTTATTTGCTATATATAATTCCACTCAAGAAGGACAAGATTCTGAATGTGAAATTGCTTTCTTAAAAAAAAACGATGGTTACATTTTAACTAACGATATTTATGGCGAAACCAACTACCAATACAATAAAGATTACACCAAAGGCTCGTTTATTGATAAATGTAAAATAAAATTTGATGGGGAGTTTTTGAAAAAGGTTGATAAGTAAGTGAGTTAATAAGTTGGTAAATTGAGTTCACTATAATTTATGTGAATCTAGTTTTTCTTTCGGTTGGTCGGGAGACACAACCGAGGGCAAATATGTGAAGACGTTTAATTAAACGTCTCAGTTAGTTTGTTGCAATTCTTTCGGTTGGTCGGGAGACACAACCGAGGGCAAATATGTGAAGACGTTTAATTAATCGTCTCAGTTAGTTTATTGCAATTCTTTCGGTTGGTCGGGAGACACAACCGAGGGCAAAAGTGTAGAGACGTTTAATTAAACGTCTCTGATAGTTTTTTGTATTTCTTTCGGTTGGTCAGGAGACACAACCGAGGGCAGAAATGTGGAAACGTTGAATTAAACGTCTATGATAGTTTGTTGTATTTCTTTCGGTTGGTCGGGAGACACAACCGAGGGCAGATATGTGAAGACGTTTAATTAAACGTCTCTGTTTGTTTGTTGCAATTCTTTCGGTTGGACGGGAGACACAACCGAGGGCAAAAGTGTAGAGACGTTTAATTAAACGTCTCTGACAGTTTGTTGTATTACTTTCGGTTGGTCGGGAGACACATCCGAGGGCAAAAGTGTAGAGACGTTTAATTAAACGTCTCAGTTAGCAAAGACATTGCAATGCAACGTCTCTACAAATTTATCTATTAAAAGAAATTTCATTATTCGAATTTCGTTATTCGAATTTCGAATTTAAATTAATTACAGTTCGCCAATTCATCTTTTACAAACTCCATTAGTTGTTTAATGTATGGAGCTGTAAAATTAAATTCAATGCCAGCAGTTTTATAAATGTCGCCAATGGTTTTGGTGTAACCTAAACTTAAAGCTGCTTTGTATTGTGCCAATGCAGTTGGTTTATCGGTTATGTAATTTTTCCAAACTGCCAAAGCTCCTAACTGTGCCATGCCATATTCAATATAATAAAATGGCACTTCATACAAATGCAATTGTTTTTGCCAAGAATAAGCTTGTATGTCTTCGTAACCATCCCAATTTACCATACCAGTGCCAAATTCTTTGCTTAATTGCACCCAATAAGTTTTACGTTCATCTGCAGTATGTTTTGGGTTGGTATAAATCCAATGTTGAAATTTATCAATGGTAGCAATCCAAGGTAATATTTTAATAATGCCTTCCAAATGTTCTTCTTTGGCACGGTTAAAGTCTTCCTTATTGGTATAAAATTCATCTTGTCCATCGTAACTAATTAGTTCCATACTCATACTAGCTAGTTCGGCTACTTCGCTTGGGCAATTTTTAAATGCAGCCAATTCTAAATCTTTACTTAAAAACGAATGCACTGCATGTCCACCTTCGTGCAGCATGGTTTCCACATCGCGGGTTGAAGATGCCGCATTCATAAATATAAAAGGTACGCTGGTTTCGGACATTGGATAATTATAACCGCCTGGAGCTTTTCCTTTTCTACTTTCCAAGTCAAGTCGTTCCATATTATCCATGGTTTCAATACACCAAGCAAAATAATCATCTACTTTTCTAAAACATTTTACTGTTCTATCAATTAAATCTTTTCCACTGGTAAATGGTTCTAAAGCCTCGCGGTTTTTAGTATCCACTTCCATGTCCCATGGCTTTAAATCGTGTCCCAATTCTGCTTTGCGTTTTTCGTTAAATGCTTTCACTAAAGGCAATACTTCTGTTTGAATAGCATTATGAAAAGCAAAACAATCATCAGTAGAATAATCAAACCTGCCAAGGGCTGCAAACATGTAATCTCTAAAATTATCGAAGCCGGCATTTACTGCTACTTGATGGCGCAATGCTATAAGTTTATCAAACAATTCATCTAATTCAGCATTGTATTTACTTCGCACCTCATTTATTTTTACAAATGCATTTTCGCGAATACTTCTATCTGGATTTTTTAAGAAATTAGCAGCTTGCTGTAAGGTTAATTCTTTGCCATCAATCTCAACACTCATGCTGCCTACAATGCTGCCATACTTTTGACTTTCGGTGGCTATTTCGGCCATTAAAGGAACGTTTTCTTCTCTAAAAATTTCAATTTCTTTTTTAATTCCTCTCAGGTAAATAAAGTATTTGTCGTGGTTTAATTCATTAATGAATTTACAAGCTACTAACTTTTTATTTAATTGATCAGAAAGAGGTGAAATTTGAGGTTCAATTTCAGTAACAAAAAATAAATATGCTTGCTCTAAATCTTTATTGGTTGTATCGCAAGTCATTTTTACATAACGCCAAGCCAAATCTTCGCTTACAAAAGCTTCTAACTCACTTCGGTCTTTAAGCCAATTTTCAAGTTCCTCAATGTTATTAATTTCTCTATCTAATAACTGTTTAAAAAAAGGAGCTAATACATCCCAAGAGGTAACTTTAAGTTTATTTGGTAAAAATTTACGTTTTATAATAGTTATCATTTCAAAATTATTTATGTTATATGTTTAGCACTGTTTTTTATTAAAAAAAAATATTTATGCTCCTTTTTTATATTTAATTATTTGTTGAACAAACCTTTTAGCTTTTTCT
>CAMCEM010000036.1 GCA_945873755.1 Chitinophaga pinensis
GTAAAAGGCCAACAATCAATGAATATGGAACTATTGGCTAATTGGAACGATACCACCTTACCCAAAATAGATGGAGACCAACTTTGGAGCGATATTGGTGGTTATTATGATTCGATAAACAAAAAAGAATATGCCATTTTATTAGGTAATGATAGCTTTTATTTTTTTGATATTACGGAACCTTCACAAACCAAATTGGTAACAGTTTTTAACGGTTATTCTACCAAATCAATTAACCGCGATGTAGAAGTTTACGGTCATTATGCCTATTTTGTATCGGAACGTTCGGGTAGTTTGGGTGGTTTACAAATTTTAGATTTACAATATTTACCCGATTCAGTGCACGAAGTTTACCGCAGTAATGATTTATCGGTGCAGGCACATACCGTTTTTATAGAAGCAGTAAGCAAACGATTGTACATTTGTCAAAATTCGAAGAAAACTGGCATTTCGGCTTTGGATGTACTTTCCTTACAAAACCCAGAACAACCCACTTTTTTAGCAAGTTTACAAGTTCCAGTAAATGGCTTAGGCAGCCCGCAGTTTAACCAAGTACACGAAATGTTTAGTAGAAACGATACCGTTTATTTATCGTGTTACGAGGCAGGACTTTATATTATGGATTTACGCAATTTAAGTAATCAAAAACTATTGAGTGTAATTAGCAATTATCCGCAGCGCGGCACCAACCACAGCAGTTGGCTTAACGAAAAAGGCGATAAAATAATGTTTACAGATGAAAACCTTGGTTCGCCCATTAAAATATTTGACATAAAGGACATTAGCAATCCAAAACAAGTGGTATATTTTAACTCGCACCCCAATGCTTTGCCACATAATGCTTATTGGAAAAATAACATGGCAGTGGTTTCAAGCTACGAAGATGGCGTATATGTGTATGATTTAACCGACCCCAATAATCCAAAAAAACATGCTTATTACGATACTTATACCTTAAATGCCGATGGAGTTTTTTCGGGATTTCATGGCTGTTGGGGTGTTTGGCCTTATTTGCCAAGTGGCAATATTATAGCCAGCGATATAAGCGAAGGATTATTTGTGCTTAAGTTAAAATATGGTGTTGGAACAAAAGATATTTCAACAAACCAAACCCAAATCAATGCTTTCCCAAATCCTGCCAAGCAACTAGTTACATTGAAATTAAACAATGTAAAAGCAGCCACTGAAGCTGTTATTTATAACTTGCAAGGCCAAGCTATTTTAAATCAAACCGTTGCCGAAGGTGATAACCCAATAAATACATCCAATTTAAAATCGGGTATTTATATTTTAAAAGTAAATGGAATTGATTTTGAAAAAACCATGAAAATAATAATTGACTAAATTATTAATCAGAATTTCTAACATAAAAAATACGCCCACATTTGCGACACCATAATTTCTGCAAATGATCAAGTTTAAGAAATTTTTTTATCCATGCCCCACGAGCAATTCTTTCTGTATCGGCTGATAAGCAGTTTTTGCAAATCTTGTTTTTTTGCATTTTGCTTAAAATAAAGAGCCTACTAACAATAAAAATTATTAAAAGGAATAGAATTGATATTTTAAAAATCATTAACTAATTTTTTTTACAAATTAAGTTAACATACAATGTCATAAAATACCAAATTCTTGGTATTTTTTAAATATAATCAATAAAAATTTTTGATGCTTTTTTAGCTAAATATTAAAAATAATGCTTAATTTAATTTTAAATTAGTTTCGATAAATTATTATATAATTAAGCTTATTGGAAGTTAAGTTAGTTTATAAATTCGATTTTTTAATATAAAATGTATTACCACATTTTCTACACCAATATTTATAATAACCTTTTAAAAAAAATATTTTTCTAATATTTGAGTTTCTAGACACTCTCTCTGAGTCTTTTGAATTACACTCTTTACAAGTTTTAGTTTTTTGGCTATTAAAAAATATTATATAAAATCTGAGGGATAAGTATGTTAAAAAAAGTAGTATAAAAATGGAGGCTGTTATTAAAATCATGTATTTGATATAGAGACTACAAAATTATAATAAAATATGCGAAAAATATGTATTATAGTCAATATTATTAATTAATTATATAATTAATTAATAAATCAACTATTCTTTGTTAAAGTAAATACAGTAATTTCAGGTAATATTCCTACTCTGCCGGGGTAACCTAAAAAACCAAAACCTCTGTTTACGTATAGCTGTTGGTTGCCTTCTTTATATAGGCCAGCCCAATGAGGGTAAATATATTGCGAAGGACTCCATTTAAAATTACCTAATTCAACTCCAAACTGAAAGCCATGTGTATGTCCGCTGAAAGTAACATCAATTTCTTTATTTTGCTTGCTAATAATACTATCAAAATGGCTTGGATCGTGAGAGAGTAATAATTTTACAGGAACATCAGGTATATTTTTAGTCGCTTTTTCAATATCTCCAAATTTTTGAAACCTCCCTTTATCTCCCCAATTTTCAACCCCAATAATTCCTATTCTTTGGTTATTTTTCGATAATGTTAAGTGTTCGTTCCTCAACAAATTCCAACCCATAGCTTTATGTGCATTGGCTAAATCGGCTAAGTTTTTTTGTTTGGCTTGAGTACTCTCCCAATTTTGAACATAATCGCCATAGTCGTGGTTGCCATAAATACTAAAAACACCCATAGGCGCTTTTAATTCTGCAAAAATATTTTGCCAATCATAAAGTTCATCAGTTTTATTATTAACAATATCACCAGTAAAAAAAATCAAATCAGGATTTTCGTTTTTAACCATTTGAATTCCTTTATAAACAGCATCTCTATTGGTAAAACTTCCTGAATGTATATCGCTTAGTTGAACTAATTTTAATCCTTCAAAACCAGAAGGCAAATGAGGTAAATACAATTGAACTCTTCTAACTCTATAATCGTAAGCACCTTTAATTATTCCTCTAGTAAGTATTATAAAAGGAATAGAGCCAACCAATAATCCAGTTGTTGCTAAAAACTGACTTCTACTTATCTTCTCTTTTTCTTCAATTTCTTCTTCGTGCAAATGTTCTAAAGTATCACCTTGGGTTGGGTCAACTACATTTTTGGGGTTTGATTTAGAAAAAATTGCCCGCCATGTTATTTTTAATAACCGTTTTAAATCGTCAAAAACAAGAAATAAACAAACTACCAATTTTGATAAATAGGTAACAAAATAAAAACCCGAAAAATAAACTCTTAAAAATTTACCATTATTTACAACAGGAAAAATAAAACCCGAAATAATAAAAACAAGAACAATTAGAGGTATACTCCAATAAATAATCCCAAAAATTCTTCTCGATATTTTGCTTTTATCTCGAACTAATGCCCTTATAGCCTGCCAACTATACAAATCAATTGCAATAGCAAAGAATATTAAAAAAAGGGCTAGTTTTATTTGAAATGCTTGAACCACTATATTTTTTATTGTTTTAAAAAGTACAAATAAACACTGCTTTGTATATAAAACAAAAAGAGAAGTGATAATCATTTTGTAAACTTGCGCTTGAAAAATTAAATTGAATAACAACAAGCACATAAAAGCATTGAAAAACAAATTGACCAAATTAAGAATTTGGTTGTTAAAATTGTTTTTACTTACCTGGCAATACAGTTTTATGTTAATTATTTTATATAGGGTTTTGCCTGTTCCCATCACTCCATTGCATATAGTTAGGTTGTTCGAACAAATAGGTGGAAGTGATGAAATACGTTTAAAAAAATCGTGGAGGGGTATTGATTATATTGGAAATAATATGATAAGGGCAACAATTGTTGGCGAAGATTTACAGTTTTTTGAACATTATGGCTTTGATTTTGAACAAATTTATAAAGCTATAGAAAATAGCATAAATGGTGGAAAAAAACTGAGAGGTGCAAGTACCATAAGCCAGCAAACAGCCAAAAACTTATTTTTTACACCAAGTAGAAGTTGGATAAGAAAGGGTTTAGAGTTTTATATAACCTTAAGCATTGAAGTTTTGTGGAGCAAAAAACGAATTTTAGAAGTTTATTTAAATATAATAGAAATGGGTAAAGGCGTTTATGGTGCTGAAGCTGCTGCTCAATTTTATTATAATAAATCGGCTGAAGAAATGAGCAAACAAGAAGCTGCTTCAATAGTTGCCTGCTTTCCAAACCCTAGGAGGTGGACTGCAAACAAACCTTCGAGATATATTGCAAGGAAACAATCGGTTATAGTAAGGTATATGAAGTATGTAAAAATACCTTGGCAACAAAAGAAATAGTTTTTAGACTTTCTATTTTACTTTTCCAAATACATAAAATTTGTTGTGGCAATTGGCACATACATATTTTTTAAAATATCCCGCTAATCTAAGCATATTAAAAATTGAATTTTTTTTAATCCTCGATAAATCCTTAACTGACTTACACTTTGGACAAATAAATTTTGTATTAAAATATGAAAAATAGATACTAATAACTGAAATAATAATTATGACTAAAAATAAAATAAGTTTATAATTACCTATAAAAAATTCTTCAACATCTATAGTATTTATAATAAAATTTAATATAATATTGTTAAACATTGTTTTTCATTTGTTTTGCAATTTAATAGTTAATTTTATTATAGCATAAACAGATTTACTTATTTATTAACTAACATTACAATTTTTAACCTTACTTAACTTTTATTCTTTTTATAATGCTAAAACAAAAAATAACCATATTAATATTTTTATTGCTTTATAGCTTTATTATTAATGCTCAAATAATTAAAAATATAACCGGTAATGTGATTGATTTAAAAGGAATAAAAATAGTTGGAGCAACGGTAGTTTTAACAGAAATTTTAAATTTAAATAATAAAAAAATAACATCAACAAATAGTGATGGTAGTTTTAACATTAAAAACATCAAAGCTAGTAATTACAATTTAAGAGTTTCATTAATAGGTTATGAAAAAATTGATACCAATATTACCATAAATTCTAACTCAATAGGCGCATTCGTTTTATTTCAAGATGCAAAAGAATTAAAAACCATAACTATACAACAAAAAGCAATTCGTTCTCAGCAAAAGGGCGACACTACCGAGTTTAATGCCAATGCTTTTAAAACCAATCCTGATGCAAACGCACAAGATTTAATAACAAAAATGCCAAGTATAGTTATAGAAAATGGAACTGTAAAAGCACAAGGTGAAACGGTACAAAAAATAACTGTGGATGGTAAAGAATTTTTTGGCGATGATGTGGCTTTGGCATTGAAAAATTTACCTGCCGAGGTGATTGAAAAAATACAAGTTTTTGATAGACAATCTGACCAATCGGTATTTACAGGATTTAACGATGGTAATACCCAAAAAGCAATAAATATAGTTACTAAACCTGGCAGAATGAATGGTAAATTTGGACGATTGTATGGTGGATTAGGAACAGATGATAGATACACCGCAGGTGGGAACATAAATGTATTTAACGGCAAACAAAGGTTTACTATTTTAGGATTATCGAACAACATCAATCAAATTAACTTTGGCTCGCAAGATTTATTAGGCATTAATGCAACGCAAAACCAAGGGCGAGGAGGAAATGGTGGAGGAAGGAATTTTGGAGGAGGAGGAAATTGGGGTGGAGGAGGAAATAATAACAATAATTTTGTTGTTGGCAATCAAAATGGAATTAATATTAGTAATTCGTTTGGAGTTAACTATAGCGATGTTTGGAATAAAAAAACAACTGTAAGTGGTAGTTATTTTTTTAATAAATTAACGAATAATACCAACAATACCTTACAACGAATAAATATACTGAATGGTGGTATTAGTCAATTATTAAACCAAGTTACCAATAGCGAAAACACCAATTTAAACAATAGGATAAATGTAAGGGTAGAACATAATTTTGATTCGAATAATGCCATTATTTTTACGCCTAAAATTAGTTTTCAAAATAATATGTCAACCTCCACTATTTTTGGCGAAAACACTTTTAACAACGAATTATTGAACCGAACCAATAACGACAATAATGCCAAAAATAATGGGTACAACATTAATACCAATTTGTTGTACCGCCATAAGTTTTTAAAGGTTGGAAGAACAGTATCGTTTAACGTGGGATACGATGCTAATTCAAAAACAAATGAAAGTAACCTAATTTCACAAAACAATTATTTTATAAATAACGATTCTGTCTTTTTGATTAATCAACGAGCAAATAATGTAACTGAAACAAATTCCATTTCGGGTAGTATAAATTTAACTGAGCAAATAACTAAAAACGGAATGTTGATGTTTAATTATTCACCCTCTTATTCGAACAACTATACCGATAAAAATACCAATAATATTGATAGCATTACCAAACAATACACCATTAAAAACAATACCCTTTCGAGCAATATTGATTTTAACATAATGAAACATGTAAGTGGGTTTAATTACCGAATAAATTTTAATAGCAAAGCCATGTTTATGGTAGGAGCCAACCTGCAATTGTTAACTATTTCGGGCATGCAAAAAACACCAACCGAATTCACCATAGAAAAACCTTTTTTTAATTTATTGCCTGGGGCTATGTTTAACTACCAATTTACTAAACAAAAAAACATGCGTTTTTTTTATAGAACCAATACCAATACTCCTTCCCTATCGCAGTTTCAAACAGTAATTGACAACTCAAATCCAATAATATTAAGCATTGGAAACTCAAATTTAGACCAAGAATACAGCCATAATTTAATTTTTAGATACAATACTTCAAATACCGATAAAGGAAAAACTTTCAATTTATTTTTAAATTTAAATGCCATTCAAAACTACATTGGCAATGCCAATTTCCTAGCAAGAGACAGTATTAACAACTTTGAAGGCATTACTTTAAACAAAGGAACTCAGTTAAATAAACCAGAAAACTTAAATGGGTATTTGGCTATAAGCAGTTTTACTACTTTTGGCTTTCCAGTTAAAGTTTTAAAAAGTAATTTAAATTTAAATTTTGGTGCTAACTACAATCAAACACCTAGTAAAATAAACAACTTGATAAACCTAGCAAAAAACTATACCATTACTTCGGGTTTTGCTTTAGGCAGTAATATCAGCGAAAATATTGATTTTTCAATTACCTATACTGCCTTTTATAATTTGGTTGAAAACACTTTAAACACGAATCAAAATAACAATTATTTTAACCAAATAAGTTCAGCCAAACTAAATATATTGCCTTGGAAAGGGTTGATTATTAGGTCGGAAATAGTAAACACTAATTACAGTGGTTTAGGTAATTCGTTTAACCTAAATTACTTTTTATGGAATGGCGGAATTGGTTATAAATTCTTAAAAAATAATGCAGCTGAAGTAATGTTAAATACATTTGATGTTTTGAAACAAAATAATAGCATTAACCGAACAGTTTATAGCAACTACATTGAAGACACCAAAACAACTGTTTTAACCCGCTATTTTATGTTGGTATTTACCTATAACATTAGAAGTTTTAAAGGAGGAAGGTAATCTTTGATTTGTGAATTTTGAACTTTGATTTCTTTAGCCTTTGCAGAATTCTATGACAAAAGTAATTAATTAAACTTACTATTTTTCCTAAGTATTGTGTTTTAACAACCTATAAGTAAAACAGGAAGGTGAAAACACCTTCCATAGGCAAGAAACCATCATTATAAGATGGCTTTTTTTGTTTTTATCGTTTAGTTACTGTTAATTGTTCAATTCGTTTTTCGTAATCAGTACCTTTAAAAATTCGGTTAACATAAATTCCTGGAGTATGAATTGCATCGGGCGCTAGTTCACCAACAGGAACTAATTCTTCTACTTCGGCAATAGTAATTTTGCCAGCCATAGCCATTAAAGGATTAAAATTACGAGAGGTAGCTCTAAAAACTAAATTTCCGTGTGCATCGCCTTTCCAAGCTTTAACAATAGCATAATCGCTTTTAAATGCATGTTCTAATAAATAAGTTATGCCATCAAACTCGCGTGTTTCTTTGCCAATTGCAACTTCAGTTCCTACTCCTGCAGGTGTAAAAATGGCTGGCATGCCATAGCCTGTTGCCATGCAACGTGTGGCCAATGTTCCTTGTGGAATTAATTCTACTTCTAATTCTCCACTTAATAATTGGCGTTCAAACTCTGCATTTTCGCCTACATAGCTCGAAATCATTTTTTTTACCTGACGGGTCTTAAGCAATAAGCCTATTCCAAAATCATCGACCCCAGCATTATTACTAATACAAGTAAGGTTTTTAACTCCTTTTTTTACCAAAGCATTAATAGTGTTTTCAGGGATACCACAAAGGCCAAATCCTCCAAGCATAATCACTGCTCCATCATTCAAATCTTTTATTGCCTCTTCGGCATTAGCTACTACTTTTTGTAACATAGTTTTTTTTATTTTATTAATTTAATTGGAGGAGTTATTAATAGTATTTACTTTTAAATACATCCTCTAACCCTCTATCTATTGAAAGTCAACGCACAAATAGAAATTATTCCCTCACCAATCCTTATCTCAATTTTTTAACCCTCAACTACCATTTCATAATTCATAATTTATAATTTATAATTCTACTCAACAACAGCTGAAAGTCCTCTATCGCACAATGCTTGACAAATACTTTTAAGTTTTTCTTCTTCTCCTTTTTTAACTAATGCTTTGCCTTTGTAATGCACTAATAAAGCACATTGTTCTGCTTGTATAAGTTCATGTTCACATATTTCGCATAAACATTCTATTACCCAATCAAAAGTATTTACATCATCGTTGTATAAAACTACTTTTAATCCATTTTCAATTTCATCAAGTACATCTACTTCTAATTCTTTTTCTGTTTGCATTTAATAATATTTACAATTTACTTTTTAAATGAAAATCTGTTTTCGTTACCGTTTTTTAATCTAATTATATTTGATCGGTGGGTGTAAATTACCAAAACAGCTATGCTACAAAAAAAAGCATTTGCAATAATATTATTTTGATAAAAATAAAATGAAAGCACAGCACCAATAATAGCTGTAACCATACTACCTACAGAAATATATCTTGAAATCCATACAATTAAAACAAAAAACAAAATACAAATAGTAGCAATTTTCCAATTTAAAGCTATGGCCAAACCCAAAATAGTTGCTATTCCTTTTCCACCTTTAAAACTTGCAAAAACCGGAAAAACATGTCCAACAACAGCAGTTACCCCTAAAAGCATTTGTAAGTTAAAAAAACTTTGAGTATCAATTTCAAATTTTGAAAAATGAGCCAAATTAGTTGCAATAAATCCTTTTAACAAATCGATAAAAAGTACAATAAATCCAGCTTTATTTCCTAAAACCCTCAAGGTATTTGTAGCACCGGCATTTCCACTACCATGCTCTCTTACATCTATTTTAAAAAAGTGTCGTCCATACCAAACTGCTGTAGGAATAGAACCTGTTAAATAGGCAGTTAAAATTAATATTGCTATAACCATTTAAAAAAACTTAATGTTTCAAGATTACAAAATTATAATTTATAAAAAAATTATTGCCTTGCTTTTATTGCTCTTAAAAGTTTATTCCTATCGCTAACACTAGCCAAACGAAGGGTATAACCATCACCACTTACTTTATCTGCTCCTTTTTTAATGGCTTCGTTAAATGAAATATCGCTACTTAAAACACCCATATTGCCTTTTGAATATTTTAAATAATACCAAGTTCCATTATTTTGCTGCATATAAATTACTAGCTCTTCTTTAGTCCTCGACTTTGTAATTTGAACCCTAGCCTGCAATTTACGCTCAATTAAATATTTATCAATACTTCTCACTCCTATTACTCCATCATTTATAAATGTTCTGGTGGGCTGATCCCATTTTAATTTTATTTCAGTAATGAAAAATGTTTTAAACAAATCGTTTAGTAATTTTCCATTTAAATCATCGCTGGCATCGTCACTTAGTTTCTTCAATATTTTATCATCAACAAATTCGGGTATTGCAATATTTAATATATCTTTATTAATAAAATCATTCGAATTGGTGTTTGATTGGTCGGTGATAGAATCAACCATTAATTTCAATGCATCGGCAGGTAATTCAAAATCTAAAATCATTGCCAAATTCATAGTAAATATAGTATCTTCTATTCCAAAACTACATGAACCAGCTGCTGGCATTTTAAACTTAGGAAAATCGAACCCAAAGTTGAATCTACCTTCTCCATAAATGGCTTTTTTGGTTTCGCTTACTGCCATAAAATTACCTTTTTTAGCAATTTGTCCAAATACTTTTTTATATGGACCCACTCTAAATTCATCAAATTTTTCGTTGTATGCAAATGTACCTTCCACTTTTAAAAGTTCTATATCTGTAGTTGACCTTTTTCTAGAAAACATAGAAGGATAAACGTGCGTTGAGTCGGCACTTAAATTAAAACCACAATAAACTGGTTGCCTATTTAAATTAGTTAAAGGTGGCAACAAATCAATGTAAACAGTATCGGGATTTATAACTGCTGCCGATTTAAACCAATCGGTTTTGGGTAAAAATAAATTATGTAATGGCTTAAAAAATCCATTATATTCCAAATTGCGGTTAAATGAATGCAATAAAGCATTTCCTCTAAATGCTAATTTTGGTCCTGCATTAAAGTTAATTGAATCAGGTATATTCGATTTTCCACCTAAGTATTTTTTATCTTCAGCATAAATTTCGTTTAAATAAAAACGTTGGGGTTTCTTATTTTTATCAAGGTAAATATAATTTCCTTGTCCTCTTAAATCTGTTCTTCCATTTATTTTAACTGTAGCTTGTTCTATTTTATGAAAATTAGTAATGGTATCTGCATTAATTTTTGCATTTAAAAGCTCATTCATTTCTGCGTCTTTTCCAATATAAACTTTACCGCTGTCAGGCAATATTTTACTGTCAACCACATTAATAAATGGCACTTTCGATGCCTTTAAAATATAATCGCCTAAGCCCAATTTAACACTTGCAGTTTTAAAAGTAAGATTATCTTGGCTTTGCCTTTTTGATACTAAATAACTAGCTTGTGATGGATTTTGTTCAATGGATTTTCCAATAAATTCCATTGTTCTTGGTTCCATTTCCCACCTCATTTTTTCAAAACTTCCTTCATATAAATTATAAGCAAATTCGTTATTTATTTCATTTGGATTTAAGTAAGTAAATTCTCCAAAACGTTTTTCTAAATTTACATAAGCATCTATCTTTTTGGTAACAAAAGCTATTTTTGATGTATCGCCTGGCCACCGTTGGCGAAAAATTGCATTTTCACTTAAAATTTCAACTGGTCTAAGTTCATACAAATCGGCTATAAGTTCCCCATCTTCTATAGTCATACTTCCTTTGGCCTTCATTGCTTGAGGGGTTAATATTAAAATCCCTCTTAATTCTGCTTTTTCGTATGCTATTTTAATTGGTTCTCCTTTATTAAAAATAAACATGGTATCTTGGTAAGGAATCCAATGATTATAAACATTTGAAGAATTAATTACTGTAGGAAACAATGCAGTTCTGTCGTTTTTAAAATATTCACAATCGGCATTCATACTATCGAGCAATAAGTTAAAACGATTACTTTTCGATTTTGAAGCCAAATATGTCAATTCTCCATCACCTATTAAACCATCGTTGCTTAAGCGCAAAGCAAATTTTGCGGAGCCTTTACCTTTATATAATGTGTAACTATAATTGGTATCGTTTGGTACATAAAAACCAAGTGATTTGTCGGGTTGAAGATAAATTTCTTGCTTTGTATCTGGCAATATTCCATCGCTAATTAAAGTTCCTGGCAATGCCAATGTATATAAATTTAAATCGCTTAAACTATCTAACTGAAATGGATCTACAGCAAAGTAAAATCTATCCTGTACATAGTTTCCTTTTTGAGTAGTTGGGTAATCGTAAAATACTTTTGAACCTACCTCACTCGTAAATTTAGGATATCCAGGAAAGTTTTTTCTACTACTTTTATTATATGGATGATCTATTTCTAATGTTCCATAAATATTTTGAATTACACTTTTTACGTTTGCTAAATAACCCAAAGTATCATCGTAATACAAAAATTTAAGTGAGTCAACATTATTCAATCTTACATTGAACTTAGTGTAATCGAACGAAAAATTACTTCCATAAAAATCGGCCATACCAGCTCTTAACTTTCCATTAAAATCAACTCCTCTATTCTTTTTTATAGTTAATATTTGCTCTCGAGGTGTTACTTCTACATTTTGCGAATCGCTAAATTTAAACCTACCCACTCCTTGTATTATTAAATCGTTGTTTATTAAACTTAAAGCTGCATTTGGAATTGAGCTTATTACCGATTTAATATTTATTGCATCGTAATCTGTTTTACCCATATGGGCATTTACATATTCTTTTAGTTTTTTCTTAATGGTAATTGTTTTTTGTGCTTCGTTATAGTTTAAAAAACCTCTGTCGTTAAGGTCAATCATCATTATTTTAATATCGCTTAAGTCGCTTTTAAAATAGGTAGCATACGATTCGATATTAAAAGTTGTTATGTCGTATTTTTCGCAATATGTTTTTATGCGTTGCAACGGATTATATGCCAAAACACCTTGCAAACGTTCGTATATTAAATCTCTAAAATAATTAATTGATTGAAACTTTGCAGGATCATCACCCGCTATGTTATTAAAATCTATTTTAGGGTTATTAATATCCCATTTTATTTCATCTACATATATTTCTAAATTATGAAAATAATCGACCAAAGGAGCTGCACTTATTCCTAACTTAGTATCGCGGTACAAACTTATTTTATCTTCTTTTATTAAATAGGTAAAACGCATTTGTGGGTGAAAAACAGAATCTTTATCTAAAAAAATAGTTAACTCTACTTTGTCGTTTGTAATTTTATTATCGCGCATAAAAAACTCATCGCTAGCTATGCGTAAAACTGGTTTATTTTTAAAATAAAAATACAATTCCGCCTTTTTATTACCCGAGCTTTTACCAATAACCAAAGCACCTTTTAAGCCAAAGCCACCTTTGTATTTGGCTTTTCCATAAGTAATTCCCGAAAACTCTTGAGTTGTACTTTCAAACTGAGGATAAATAGATTTAACGCCTTGATTACTTCCTAAAGGCTTATCAGTAAACTTACCCATCACTTGCTCTTTAAACCTATCTTTATAAGTAAGCATTGCACTATCTGCCACCATTAATCCATTGCTTAAATCAATAGTATAATTATTTAATTTTACAAAAGTTCTTGCAGTGTCTAAGCCTACTCTGCTCCAATCGGCTTTACCGCCTTTACCTATAAACTGATTTGTACCTGCAAAATATTTTCCATTGGTTTTAAATACTTCTAAAGTATCATCGCCTGTATAACAAAATAAATCTAAGTTTTTAAAAATAAAAGTTGCTTGTCCTTCCATTTTTAAATCTACATCGGCAGCTTTACAAACCCATGTTGAAGTACCCATTTTAAGCATTATATTTTCGGCAAAAACATTTTTCGACACATTTAAAAACCTTGTAAATTCATCTTTATTTTTTTTTAATGAACTAATTAAAGTTTTGTGCCAATTATCGAATTTTGATAATTGATTGTTTTCAACTAAAGCGTTAATGGTTTGCATATAATAATAAAACTCGTAGTTGGGCTGCATTTGTTTTTGCAACATTTCGTTACATAGTTTTACCATTTGTTGTTTTTGTGGCAAGCTAAATTTGCCTGTATTGTAGCTTGCTGCAAAATTTTCAGCTTCATCTTTTGCATCGCTTTTTCCACTTCTTATAAAACTTTCAAATTCGGTAATAAATACGTTAGGATCGTAAGAAAAACTTGTTGGTCGTTGTGCCAATAAAACTGAATTTGATACAAAGTATAAAAGTGCAAAAAATATTATCTTTTTCATTGGGCGCAAGGTATGGATTTTTGAATTATGAATTATGAATTTTGTCCTTCGACTTCGCTCAGGATGACATAGAATTTTGAATTTTACATGTATTAAGCTAGTTGCCAGAAGCTAGTTGCCAGTTGCCAATAGCCAAAACCTATTGTTTAAAAAAAACGAAATCATCATTAAACGAAAAATTGCATTCTTTCATAAACCAAACGGACAAATTTAAATTTTCGTGTCCAGCTGGAAAATTAAAAAAAACGGGATAATTATATTCGTTAACCGTTTCTTTAATAATTTCATAACATGATTTATTAAAAGCAAATGGAATATCATTTTCGTTCATATTGTTCATTCCGCCAACTACCAATGCTTTTAAATTTGACAGCTTACCAGCACGTTTTAGTGCTACCATCATTCTATCTATGTGGTAATAATATTCGCCAATGTCTTCTATAAACAATATTTTATTATCAAAGTTCAAATCGCTTTTGCTTCCCAATAAACTATACAAAACCGATAAATTACCACCAACTAAAATTCCAGATACTTCTTTACTATTATTTAATTCGTGTTGTTTAAATTGGTAATTTATTTCATTTCCTAAAAGTGCATTTTTTAAACTTTCAATAGTATTTTCATTAAAATAACTGCCTTGCATGGTAATAGGCATACAACTGTGTAATGTTTTTAAATTAAAATTATTAATATGTGAATGCAAAACTGTTACATCGCTAAATCCTGCTATTATTTTCGGTTTTTTTATAAATTGGGTAAAATCCAAATTATCAATTATTCTTACTGTTCCATATCCACCGCGGGCTATTATAATGGCATCAATACCATCATCATCAAGCAGTTCTTGCAAGCCTAAAGTTCTCTCTTGGTCGGTTCCTGCAAATGCATTTTGTTTATTAAATAAATATTTACTTAATACAACTTTAAGCCCCCAACTTTCAAATATTTTAACAGCATTTTGAATGTTATCATTTTCAATATGCCTTGCAGTGGCTGTAATGGCTATAGTGCTATTTGTTTTTAATTGCATTTTAGTATTATTGTATTTTTCAAAAATAATTTTTTATTTAACATACCGTTTTTTTTAAAACTTTATATTTGTATTTTTTTTAAACTTTAAAGAATGAACAGAATTTTATTGATAATTTTTATTTGTATAATAGGATACAATTTTAGTTACGCTCAAATTGGCAAACTACATTTAGGAATTCAAGCCGGATTGACAATTCCAAATGGAAGTTTTGCTAGCGGATATGGACCCTATATAAATAATGGATATGCATCGGTTGGTAATAATTACAAAATTTATTCTGAACTATATGTAAAAAATACTTTTTATATTGGTTTAAGCTATATAAATTTTACAAATCCAATGGAAGAAGGAAATTTAAGGAATGGATTCAACAATCAATTTTCAACTAATAATGCAAAAGTAATAGCAAATTCAAGTACAAATGGAATTTTAGGCTCTATATTATTTAAAGGCACTGAAACCCCATTTTTTATTAAAGGATTTATGGGATTTGGATATTCAAGGACAGTATCAATTGATGCAAAAAATAGCATAGAATCTATTACAATAGTTCAATCAACTTCTGATTTAGATTTAATTACAGGTGTAAGTGTTGGTTTTTATGTTCCAATAAAAAATAAATGGTTTATTGATTTGGAAGCAAGTTATATTTCGAGCAGTGCAAAACCAGGAAATTTAATATTGAAAGATAATAATTCTAACGAATCGGTAAATATTGGCTCAATTAATTATAATCAAACAGTTTATAATATTAATTTAGGCTTAGGTATATTTATATTTAGAAACTAAAAAAATGAAATAAAATAATTAATTTGCTTATAGTTGGTTAAAACAACAACCAATTAAACTTAAATGCCATTTCTGTAATCAGTAATAAATTAAAAAAAACTTTTGTTTGATAAATAAAATGTGGCAAAGCAATATTTATAAATAAAAAGGTTGATAAAACACCAACCACAAGCAAATTCCTACTATCCTTAAAATTAGCGAAGCGCTCTAAGTATTTATAATGAAATGTAGTTTCCGATAGCTATCGGAATCTGACACGGGCTAATTTAAACGAGTTACAAACTCTTTTTTCATTTAAAATCCGGAGTCCCCTCTGCTATGGCTTGGCAGAGACTCCGGATAGTTGGTTATTATAAGTGCTTACATTTACACTATTTTATTAATAAAATTACAAATTTTTGTTTAATTTGTAATAAAAAGAAATTACATAAAAGTACGAAAAAAAATATTGAATATTATTTTAAAATAAAAAATAATTGTTAATTCCAACTTGTTTTAACATGAAGCATTATTAAAATTTTATATTCGCGGCATTATGCGAAATCAAATTATAGCACCATCAATACTTTCAGCAAACTTTGCTCAACTAGGAATAGACATAGAAATGATAAATAAAAGTGAGGCCGATTGGTTTCATGTGGATGTAATGGATGGAGTGTTTGTTCCTAATATTTCGTTTGGTTTTCCAGTATTAAAAGCATTGAAAAAGCTAACTTCAAAAACAATAGATGTTCATTTAATGATAGTACAACCGGAAAGATATATAATTGATTTTAAAGATGCTGGAGCCGATATATTGTCAGTACATTACGAAGCAAGTGTGCATTTACACCGAACCATTTGTGCAATAAAAGAAGCTGGAATGAAAGCTGGTGTAGCTATTAATCCTCATACTCCAATTGAATTGCTAAAAGATGTAATTGCTGATATTGATTTGGTATGTATGATGAGTGTAAATCCTGGATTTGGTGGACAAAAATTTATAGAAAACACATACAATAAATGCAGTGATTTAAAAAATTTAATCATTCAAAAAAACAGCAACTGTTTAATAGAAATTGATGGAGGAGTAAATGAAATAACTGCGCCAAAATTATTAGATGCAGGAGCTAATGTATTAGTAGCTGGTAATTATGTTTTCTCGAGTTCAAACCCAACTGCAACCATTGCTAGTTTAAAAGCACTATAATTATTAATATTATAAATTACAAAAAACTATATTAAATTGCCCTTTTAAAGAAAAAAGTATGAACAAACTCCCTATTATTGGTTTTACCATTGGCGATATAAATTCGATAGCACCTGAAGTAGTTATTAAAACTTTATCCGATTTAAGAATATGCGAATACTGCACTCCCGTTATATATTCATCGCCTAAAGTAATTGGCTTTTGGAAAAAAATAATTGGTAACAACGATTTTTTTGTAAATATTATTAAAAACACGGACCAAGTAAATACTAAAAAAATAAACTTAATACCTTGCTGGGAAGAAGAAGTAGAAATAAAAATTGGAGAAGCAAATGAAATAGGAGGCAAATATGCCTTTAAAAGTTTGGAGGCTGCTACTAAAGATTTGAAAGAAGGTAAATTAGACGGGATAGTTACTGCGCCATTAAATAAAAATTTGGTTAACAGCGAATTGTTGCCATTTAAAGGACATACTGAATATTTGGCTCATGAGTTAAATAACCATAATTTTTTAATGTTTTTAATAAGCGAAGAACTAAAGGTAGGTTTAGTAACAGGCCATGTGCCAATCAAAGATGTGGCTGCAAAACTTACTTCAGAATTAATTTTGAAGAAAATAAAATTAATGAACGAATCTCTTAAAAATGATTTTAATTGTTCAAAACCACGCATTGCTGTTTTAGGATTAAACCCACATGCAGGCGATAATGGATTAATTGGCAGTGAAGAGAAAAACATAATTATTCCTGCAATTGAAAGCGCACAAGCAGCAAATATTGCAGTATTTGGTCCTTATCCTTCCGATGGATTTTTTGGTTCGAAACAATACGAAAAGTTTGATGGTGTTTTGGCAATGTATCACGATCAAGGATTAATTCCTTTTAAATATTTTGCTTTTTCTGATGGAGTAAATTACACAGCAGGGTTAAATATTGTTAGAACATCGCCCGACCATGGAACAGCTTACGACATAGCAGGAAAAAATAAAGCCGATGAAAGTAGCTTTAGAAATGCATTGTACCTGGCTTTAGATATAATAGCAAGACGAACAGACAATAAAGTATTAAAAGCAAACCCTCTTGCTTTTCAGCAACTTAAACGTGAAAGATTTAGAATGGATTTTTAAAAACCATAATTTGACTAATTAAAAAGTATGATTTTTATAATAGATTAATTGGTTTAAAAAGTAAATATTGCATCACAATTTTTTTAATAATGACAAAAATAAAATTTAATAACAAAAATCCTGAATTCTTTAACGAACTAAGAAGTAGAGTTGAAAGCTATTTTGAAACTAAAAAAATTAAACAAACTGGAAATTACAAACTGTATGCAAAAACCGCTATTTTGTTTTCGGTATTAGTTGGTTCTTATATTACATTGGTGTTTTTCACACCCTCATCTGTTTTTGTTTGTATTATGCTTTGTATAGTTTTAGGTATAAACTTTGCCGCAATTGGTTTTAACGTAATGCACGATGGTGCGCATGGAAGTTATTCATCAAAAAAATGGATTAATGAAGCAATGAGTTATTCATTAAACGTATTGGGAGGAAGTAGCTATATGTGGAAATTAAAACACAATATTAACCACCATTCTTACACCAATATTGAAGGATTAGACGATGATATAGATATTAAACCATTTATTAGAGTTCACGAAAGCCAAGATGGAAAATGGTTTCATAAATTCCAACACATTTATGGCATATTGTTATATGGTTTAACTTATTTATTTTGGGTATTTTTTAATGATTTTAAAAAATACTTTTCAAGTAAAATTGCAGACTATACTCCTTTGCGTAAAATGGACTTAAAAGAGCATTTTATATTTTGGATTACCAAAGTTACCTATGTAGGAATTTTTATTGTATTGCCTATTTTTTTTACAAGTGTTTTATATACCGTTATTGGGTACTTAATCGTTGTTTTTGTATGTGGTTTAGTAATTGCAATTGTTTTTCAATTAGCTCATATAATTGAAGACATGGATTTTATTGATACTGATGGAAATTCACAAAAAATAGAAACAGAATGGGCTATTCACCAAATAAATACCACTGCAAATTTTGCTACTAAAAGTAAGTCTATGACTTGGTTTATGGGTGGATTAAACTTTCAAATAGAACACCATTTATTTCCAAAAATTAGTCATATTCATTACCCACAAATTCAAAAAATAGTAAAGCAAGTTTGTGAAGAATTTAATATTACTTACAAAGAGTTTCCTACTGTTTTAAGTGCTGTGCGTTCGCACTTATTACACCTAAAAGCAATGGGTTCTGCGGCTTAATTATTTAAATTTAAGGATTAGTTTTTTAAATTTTACTTACAATGTATACAATCAAACCATTTTCTATAAACAGAGTAATGGTGGAAGATGCTAATAAACTTGGTCAAAAAATACCATTTGTTTATGTATTGGCCGAAATTGATATAACTGGTGTTAAGAAAAAAATTAAAGACTACAATCAGATAAATAACTCACAGCTAACATTAAATAACTTTTTTTTATACTGTTTTTCAAAAACAGTAGCAGATAAAAAGGATTTACATGCTATTAAAAATTGGAAAAATCAGTTAATTGTTTTTGACGATATTGATGTGTTTTTTCCAATTGAAAAAAATATTAATAATCAAAAGGTAATTCAACCTTTAATTCTAAAAGCAATTAATAAAAAAAGTATTTTTCAAATTAATACTGAAATTGAATCTTTTAGAATTAGCGATCATACAAATATCAATAAATCACAATATTATTTTTTAAAGCTTCCTTATTTTATAAAAAAATACTTTTATAGTATTTGGATGAAAATACCAAAAATGAGAAAAGGTATTTTTGGAACTGCATACTACAGTGCTGGAGGAATGTTTGGCACATCAAAAGGCTGGGGATTTCCAATTCCAATTCACTCGGTTGGCATGTTTTTAGGAAGTTTTAGCAAAGTAGAAAAAATAGAAAAGGGTGATATTAAAAATGTTGAAATTTTAACATTTACTGTAATTATGGACCATTCTATTAACGATGGTGCTGAGTTGGGCAGATTTGTTCATAATTTTAAAAAGAATATTGACCTACATTTAAAAATGTTTAACTAAAGTTTAGCTTAAAGTGACAGTTAAAATAACCACTATTAATTTACTACGTTTTTTAAAATGGATTCCGGGATTACTTAAAAATCCTTTACCAACAATTATTAAAATTACCAATAAATACGGTGATTTGGTTCAATTTAATTTAACAAAATCGCAAAAATTAATTTTAGTAAATCATCCAAATTACATCAAACATATTTTAAAAGATAACCAAGAAAACTACTCGAGAAGGAAAGCCATAAAGCCACTTGAACCCTTTTTAGGTGATGGCTTATTTATGTCGGAAGGGAAATTGTGGGAACAAATGCACCAATTAGTCAAACCTTCGTTTCACGATGAACAAATAAAAAATTATTACTCGTGCATTAAAACCGAAACTACTCAATTTATTAACTCGTGGAAGAGCAAACCAAAAGGAAGTTTGGTTGATGTAGAATTAGAAATTAATATTTTAATGCTTAAAATATTAATAAAAACACAACTATCGAATTCAACTGAAATTGACTTTATAGAAATAATAAAATGTTTAAGGATTTTATTAAGCACAGCTAGTTTTGCAAACCAAAAAATTGATTATGCTAAAACTAAACTAAGTAAATTTATTGGAGTAAAATTTAAAGAAGACAAAAAAACAATTCAAGCATTAAATAGACTAAACGAAATAATTCTTTCAATAAGGAATAATGCCAAAGAAAAGCCAGAATCAATTGGTTTTGTATTACAAATTTTAGAACAAGCAAAAGAAAAAAATATTATTACAGACCAGCAAGTGAGAGATGAAATGATGAATTTTATTTTTGCTGGATTTGATACTACCGCTTCTGCTTTGACTTGGACACTATATTGCATTGCAAAGCATAAAAACTATCAAGAAAGCATTCAGGAAGAAGTAAAATTGCATGCAAGCACTGGTTTAAGCCTTGATGAAATAGCACAAACAGATTCAGTTAAAATGATTATTCAAGAGTCGATGCGATTATTTCCTCCTGTTTGGTCATTTCATCGTGTTTCCATAAATGAGGATAAGTTAGGCGATTTTATTATTCCAGCAAATTCGTATATAATGATTTGCCCTTATGCTTTGCATAGACATACGGAACTTTGGGAAAAACCAAACGAATTTTATCCTGAACATTTTAAACCAGGAAATTTTCAAGGCAAAGCTTTTACCTATATTCCATTTGGTCAAGGCAAAAGAATGTGTATTGGCAAACCATTGGCTATGGCTGAATTACAGCTAATTTTCACCATGTTTATGTCGGAATTAAACTTTGAACTAGAAACCAATAAAGAACCAATTATAGTGCCTGGAATTATAATAAAATCGAAAAAACCATTGTTAATGAATATTACTTCGTTAACAAATTAGTTACTTCAATTCAAAATCAACAGCTCCAATACGGAAACCATCAGCAAAAATTTCAGCTTTGTATTTTCCAACTGCAAACTCAGTTCCTTTTGACCAGTAAATAGAAACATCTTGCGCTTCTTGGTTAAAATCGATTACTTTCTTTTGAGTATACAACGATTCATCGCCTTGGAATTTAAAAGTTGCTGTACCTGTTGCTTGGTTATAAAGCGTTGTTCCATCTTGAGAAGTAATTTTTAAATAAATTTCTTTTTCACCTTTTTCAGCAACAAAATTTTCGGCCACTTTAAAAGTAAGCTTCAATTTTTCTACTTGTTTTGCTTTCATGGTTTCTTTTTCTTTGCCATTACTACGCATTCTTATACCCAAAATAGTTAAAGCTGAAGTATTTAATTTTGCTCCAATTGCTACTTTATTTTTAAGTCCTGCATTTTCTAAACTTAAATTTTCGTTGTTGCGTTTTTGATTATCAATATTGCCTTTCAGTTGCACATTTTCTCTGTTTAACAAAACTACTTGAGTAGATAAGGAATCAATTTGTGTTAAGTATTTTTGTTTGTAATAACGTAATTGCTCTATTTCTTCTAAGGCTTTATCTAACTCAACTTTGCTCACTTTATCTTGTGCTAAAAGCCTTTTTATTCTATCAGAAATTAATTTTAGTTCTCCATCTTTCTGACTAACCAAACTATCTAAAGATGCGTTTTGTCCTTTATAACTTTCTAATTCGGTTGAAGTAACCAATAACAATGAGTCAAGAGAAGTTTTTGCGGCTTTGGTATCAAACAAAACTTCCTCGGTTACAGCAAGTTTTTGGTCTGTTTTAAAATAATTGTAAATAAAAAATCCGTTTAATAAAGTTAAAATTCCAACTAAAGCCCAAGGTATTATTACTGCAAATCGATTGCGTTTTTCTTTGTTTTCTTCCATAAGATACAAAAGTATAAAAAAAATGAATTAAAGTTAACTTTTGTAAAACTTATGAATAACTATTTTTAAAGCATTGAAAGCAATCTTTTAAAATAGGGTGCACTTTTAATTAATCTGCTACCGTACCAACTAAACATCTCACCATCAACTAATAATATCTTAGCATTTGGTAAAATATGTTGGATTTCATCAATATGTTTTTGTTTAAAAGGATAAGGCTCACTCGATAAAAATACTATTTCCGGATTTTTTTCTGCTAAAATTGCAGCATTTGTAACAGGATATCTTTCTGTATCATTCAAAAAAACATTTTCAAATTTTAAATATTCTAATAAATAATTGATAAATGTATTGTTTCCTGCTACCATAAATGGTTTTCTCCAAATAAAGTAAGCGCATTTTTTATAATCTATTAATCCATGTAAATAATTTTCCAAATCTTTAAAAACGTATTTAATTTGATATATAATTTGATCCGCTTCTGCTGGTTTACCAGTTATTTTTCCTAACAAATCAATCATTTCATAAGCATCATTCAAGTTATTTATATCGCTCATCCAAACTTTGTAATGTTGCATTAAATACTCCATTTGTTTTTGGTCGTTTTCCTCTTTATTGCCTATTATTAAATCGGGATTTAGTTTTGCAATAGTTTCAAAATCAATATTTTTTGTACCCCCAACAATGGTTTTGGTTTGGTGCTTTTCGTTAGGATGAATACAAAACTTTGTTTGTCCCACAATTTCTTCATCTAACCCAAAATCATATAACATTTCTGTTTGAGATGGAACCAATGAAATAATTCTAATTGGCCGTGTATCCAATTGAATTTTTCTATTCATTTGGTCGGTATATAAATAATCAGACATAAATCTATTGTTTTAAAAATTCAATTGCCTTTATTGCAATAACAAATGTATTAATTATTTAATTAAAATTAACCAATTGAAAACGAAACAATCTACCTATTTAATAATAACTACTCTACTATTTTTATTGGTTTTTTTGCCTCGTTTTAATGGCAATCAACTAATAATAAAACAACAGCCTTACGATACGAAATATTTTAAAGCTTATGTAAATTTTTTTAGAGGAGAAATACCCGTTAACGAAATAAAACCGGCTACCAATTGGAGGTTTTTAGTTCCATTGATTGCAAGTGTTTTGCCTTTATATTCTTTAACTGCAATCAATTTAATCAATGCAATTTTATTGGTAATTTCATTGTATGTTTTTTTTAAAGTGTTGCATTTTTTCAATGTAAAACCTGAAAAAATATGGCAAAGTTTATGGTTATTCATTCTTTCATTTCCAATGTTTTATTATTCAAGTATTGGCTATGTCGATGCTTCTTTGTTTCTATTTATTGCATTGAGTATTTATGCAACTATAAAAAATATAAATTGGCTTTTTGTTTTAAGTGTTTTAATAGGTTTATGTGTAAAAGAAACCATTGTTATTTGTATTCCATTTTATTTCTTTTACCAATATAATTACAATAAAAATAAAACAATTATTGTTACCTTTTTAACCTGTTTATTAGTAACAATTTTGTTTTTAATTATTAAAAACTACGCACCTGTTACCAATGTTTTAAGTAAAAATAATTTTTGGCTATTTAATTTAAAAAATGCTGAAATAAACTTTACTAGATTTAATACTTGGGGAAGTTTTATTTTTAGCTTTGGAATTGTTGGTTTGCTTTTTATTTATAGACTTTTAAAGTTTAACATAAAAAATATGTTAGCTAATAAATTAATTTTAGCATGTTTGGCAAGTATTGTGTCCGCTTATTTTTTGTATGTATTATCTTATTTTTCAACAATTGCCGATGGAAGAATTATTTGGCTTACTTATTTCTACATGCTTTTAATAGTTAATGGCTTGCCAGATAAAGATAAATAGATTACATATTTAACAATTCTGTAATTTACATTTTAAAAAAAATTACATTCTTGGTCTCCACGAAATTTCTTCACCACCTGCATCAACTACAATTTTGCGAGAAAGTACAAATAAATAATCGCTCAATCTATTCAAGTATTTCGAAATAATTGGATCTACTTCAGATTCAAAAGCCAAATGCACTACCAATCTTTCTGCTCTTCTGCAAATACACCTTGCTACATGGCATTGCGATGCAACAATGTTTCCACCTGGCAATACAAAACTTTTTAATTCAGGTAAATGCACATCCATTTCATCCATTTGTAACTCCAAAAGTTCAATGTCTTTTTCATATAAATCTGGAACTTTCATTTTACTTTTTTCTGGGTCGCTAGCTAGCAAACTACCAATTGTAAAAAGCCTATCTTGTATTTCTGCTAAAATAGCAATGGTGCTTTTATTGTTCAAACTATCTTTAACTAAACCAATATATGAATTTAATTCATCAACAGTTCCGTAACTCTCAATTCGTAAATGAAATTTTGAAACCCTAACTCCTCCAATTAACGAGGTTTGTCCATTATCTCCTGTTTTGGTATATATTTTAAATGACATATTATTTAATTACAAACAGCTAGCAATATAGTTTTATTTATTTTTTGTTAAACAAAAAAGAGGTTACTTTTTGGGTAACCTCTTTTTAAATTATTTTAATGAAAATTATTATTCAATAACTAATTTTTTATAGAAAATACTGTTGTTCAATACTCCTTTAAAAATATAAATTCCTTTGTTGTTAATGGTAATAGCATTTGAATTATTTAAAATTCCGTTCATTACAACTCTTCCAGTAATATCGGTTATTTCGTATTCAGTTTTATCTAAATTTAAATTACTTGTTATATAAACAGTTCCGTTTGATGGATTAGGATAAATAATAAAATTAGCTTTTGAAACTTCATTTACCGAAACACTTTCGTCTATTTTAAAAATAGTACTACTGTCTTTTAAATTTCCATTTATTTCTGTTAATACTATTCGTGCATTAAGGGCATTTATATTTGGAACTGCTACTGTAAACTTACCTAAATCTGCTTTTTCGTTAATGCTCCAAATCACATTTGAACCATTTTTAATTTCAATTTTTATTGAGTCAACTAAATTGCTTTCCCAAGTTATATCTTCATTGTCGTTACCTTTCCAATTAGCACCAACTGTTGGTGTTAAAAGTTTAAGTGTTGGTATAGTAATTGAAAAATTTGTATTGCTCAAATCTATAGCTGAATTATCGATTGCAGAAATTTTAATTTTAGCATTTGTTGAGTTAACAGCAGGTACATTCCATAAATAAGTCGATGCGTTTGCATCAACTGTATCAATAAAATTAAAATCTGTTCCGTTTAAAGTATATTCTAATCTTACTTTTGTGCTAATTCCTTTAGCTAGCCAATTAATATTTTTTGTTTTACCAGCTACTAAATTTTCACCTCCATTAGGCGTTTCAACAACTAAAATTTTTCCCGTAGCTAAATTCATAGTTTTAAAATCGATTAAAAAAGCCCAACTAGGGTTATCAATAAATGGATTTCTATTTTTTTGAATAGAAGCAATGTATTCATGTCTAGCTATTTCTTCTGCACTTGGTGGATCTTGTTGGTGCCATTTTAATAAAACCGCTAAACCTTGATCAGCAGGTAAGCTCCAATTATTTGCATTAATGCCATTGTAACAAACCGACATGTAAAATAAAGCACGCGCTAAATCACCTTTTTGTTCATTTTTAGGTTCGTAAACGGTACTTCCATTTCCATCTTTTCCTAATTTTCCAACTCCATTTGGCGAAGTAGAAGTTACTGTAACACATTCGCCAAAAGGGTTATTTGAACGTGGACCGTTTGCATTTAATTGGTCAGCTGGAAATAAATTATGCTGGTCGTTGTATTCTGGTAATTCTCTATTGTCATTACTTCTTGGCCAACTAGGATTTTGTCCAGCAGTATTACTTGGCATGGTGCTTTGCGCACGGGTATGCTCACGAGTTAAAATACCAGTGCTTCCACTTGCATTCCATACAAAAGGCTCATTGTAAATATAAGGAATACCGGTATAAACACAGTTTACAACTTTTTTTCCTGCAGTGGTATCTCTTGTTAAAAAATTATTGATTACAGTTGTAATATAATTACTGTAAAAAATAGTATCGTGTGGATTAACTTTTGCAGATAAGTCAGTAACAAATGTTGAAGATATGGGGTTAATATTGGCATAATAATTTAAAGGATTTCCATTTAACGATGTTACGTTGGTTGAAGT
>CAMCEM010000037.1 GCA_945873755.1 Chitinophaga pinensis
GGCCAAATATTACAGTTAAAACTAATAAACCTTTAATAGTATTTAAACCTGGACTATAGTTGCCTATTTCTGCAAACCGAAGTTTATTTAAATTTTTAAGCATAATTAAATTTTAGTTTCTTTTTTTAGATAAGCTTCAATTTTTTTTACAGCATGAAAATAAGAGGCTTTAAGTGCACCAACACTGGTATCTAATATTTTTTGCATTTCTTCATATTTTAAGTTTTCATAATATTTCATATTAAAAACCAATCTCTGTTTATTAGGCAAAGTTAATAATGCCTGTTGAAGTTTTAGTTCAATATTATTTCCATCAAAATAATTATCAGAAGTAAGTTTGGAGCTTAATTCTAAGCTTACATCATCTAGGGTAACGTTAAAATTTTGTTTCTTTTTTTGTATAAAAAGCAATGCCTCATTAGTAGCAATTTGGTATATCCAGGTATAAAGTTTACTATCTTCTCTAAACTTACTTAGGTTTTGCCAAACTTTTATAAAAGTGTTTTGCAGAACATCATCTGCATCGTCATGGTCAATTACTATCCTTCTAATATGCCAATAAGTTTGTTTTTGAAATTTATTTAAAATTAATTCAAATGCAGCATTTTTAGTTTTCTCATTAGCAAATTGAGCCAATAAATCAATATCACTTATTTCGGGTTTCAAAAGCTTTTATAGGTTTAAAATACTTCAATTCGATTGCATATTAGCCAAAAGGTTTAAATAATTCCTTCATCGGCAAAACTATAAAATTGGTTATGTCCAATTATTATGTGGTCTATAATTCCAATATCAATAATTTTTCCAGCTTCTTTTATTTTTTTAGTGATGGTAATATCGGCATCGCTTGGTCTTGTGTTTCCCGAGGGATGATTGTGGCACAGTACTATTTGGCTTGCTAAATTTTCAATTGCGTATTTAAATATTATTTTAAAATCAACTACAGTTCCTGCAATTCCACCTTCACTTATTTTTTTTCGGGCTATTACTTTATTATTTCTAGCCAATAATAAAATCCAAAATTCTTCGTGAGGTAAATCGGCAATTAAAGGTTCAAAATAATCGAAACATTGTTTCGATGTTTTAATAATTTCTATTTGTTTCGCCTCTTCATCTTTCCTTCTTCGCCCAAGTTCAAGTGCAGCTGCAATGGTAATTGCTTTTGCTTCACCTATTCCTTTTACTTTTGTTAAATCGTTTATAGTCAAACGGGCTAATTCGTTTAAATTATCGGCTGTTAACTGCAATGTTTTTCTTGCCAAATCAACCGCGGATTCATTTTTAGTTCCTGTTCCAATTAAAATAGCAAGCAATTCGGCATTACTTAATGATAGTTTTCCTTTTAGTAAAAATTTTTCTCTTGGTCTGTCGTCTTCTGCCCAAGTTTTAATTCCACCAAATTTAGCCGAACTGTCTTCCATTATTTAATTGTATTTTTATGCAAATTAATTGAAAACATTGTAAAACAAAAAAGCTTACACATAATTTATGAGTAAGCTTTCAGTACAGTATTTTTATTTATGAGAATTGCTTATTTGGCAATTTTTTTCTTTGTCGATTTGGCAACTTTTACTTTTGGAGTTCCAATTTTACTAACTAATTTTGCTAATTTAGATTTTTGGTTAGCTGCTTTGTTTTTATGTATAATGCTTCTTTTAGCCAATTTGTCTAACATACTAGCTACTTTTTTGTATAGTTCCGAAGCGGCAGCTTTGTCTTCAGATAAACGTAATTCTTTTATTGCACTACGAGTTGATTTTGCTTGGTAACGGTTACGTAAACGCTTTGTTGCATTGCTTCTGTTACGTTTTATTGCTGATTTATGATTAGCCATTGTGTTATATTTTTATTATTTTAAATTTATTAACTATTTATCAATAGTAATAAAGGGCTGCAAATATATGTTTTTGATTTAAAAATCAAACACTCTTTAAAAAAAATGTTTATACTGAAAAACTTTCTCCACAACTACATGTACGTGAGGCATTTGGATTAATAAAAGTAAATCCTTTTCCATTTAATCCGTCAGAAAAATCTAATTCAGTTCCAAATAAATATAAAACACTGCGTTTATCTGTAACTAATTCTACACCATTGTCTCCAAATTTTTCATCACCATCTTTAAATTCGGTATCAAAATCTAGTTTATAAGATAGACCAGAACAACCTCCACTCTCCACACCAATTCTTAAAAAGTGAGATGGACTATAGTTTTGCTCAATTTTTAATTCGGCTATACGTTTTTTTGCTTTTTCGCTTACTGTTATCATTTTATTAATATTTTAAAAAAATACTTACTGCAAAAGTAAATTATATAAAATATTTAACAACCATTTTTTATATTTTGTTTTGGTATTAGTTTAGTCATCTTTTTGATTTTCAATAACTGTTACTTCAACCATGGCATGAACCCTAAATTTTTTACCATTTTCTGCCTCACATAAAATATAAGTCCTTAGCTTTTCTATTCTTCTTAAAACGTCAGGATAATCTTTCATTTTAAATAAAGTCCCATTTTTTAAATCGGAAAGGGTTATTGTATTGGCTTTTTTCTCATCATATTTTTTTAAAGTTTGTAAAAGCTTTAAATCGGCAGCATGCGAGTATTTTGGATTTTGCATGTGTTTTGCAATCACCGTTTTTAAATCTTTAGGAAAAAGAATTTCGTGTTCGTAAAATGGAATCATATTTTTTTTAAATTCATTTTTCCATTCTTCCCCATGTGGATCATGCTTTTGGCCATATTTTATAAAAGCAGTATGATGAGAAAGTTCGTGAATGAAAGTAATTAAAAAATCGAATTTACTTAAGTTAAAGTTAATGCTTATTCTATTTCCTTTTCCGCTATGGGGGCTATAATCGCCATATTTGCTTTTTCTTTCATTTTCTACATGTAAATGCAAATCGTAAAAAATAATGAGTTCGGCACAATACTCCACAGCTTCTCTAGGAATAAATCTAACCAATACATTGCAAAATTCTTGTTTGCGCCTCAGCTGGTCGTCAGTTAATTGATTAAATAACTTGTATTTTTCGTTCAATTTTATTTTACTTTAAACAAAAAAGAACACACTTTAAAGTATGTTCTTTTTTTATTAAAACGGGTATTTTAAAACTTATTCTTTGGTAATAAGTTTACTACTTGAAAAGTCGTTTCCTAATATTTTAATTACATAAATACCTTTGGGAAGTGAACTAATATCAATGGTTTGCTCATCGCTTTGTGTTAAATTCACATTTTTAGTAAGTACATTTTTACCCAATATGTCAAATATTTTAACTTCAACATTTGATAACGCTTTTCCAATATATTTTAATTGAATAAAATTATTAGCCGGATTAGGATAAATAACAAATTCACTTTCATTTTTAATTGAATTTACGCTTGTATTCCAAATACCAACGGGTAAAGTTTTAGTGGCAGCAACACATCCATTCAATCCTTTTTCCGATACTTGTACAACACCATTATTACCTGTACTCCAAAGTACCACAACAGTATTAGTATTTTGTCCGCTTTGAATATTTCCTCCCGATGCTGTCCAAGTAAATGTAGAGTTTTCAGTACCAATTACACTATAAACTGTTGTATCATTTTTATATGCTTTTCTCGATTCTTTTATTTCTGAAGTTACTGGACGAGGAATTTTAGCAATTGCTATTGGAATAGACGTAGAGAAGCAAACGCCATTAAATACTTTAACAGCAAATACACCAGAATCGTTGTAATTAAATGAAGTGTTAGTTTGGCTTGGAATATCAATTCCATTATTTGTCCATTGGTTGTTGGTAGCTGCACTCGATGATAGCGTAAATGAACCACCATCGCAAAATACATTTCCAGTTAACGATTTTGTAACTATGGCTACTGGTGGCCTTGTTCCTGTTTCAAAGTTGTAAATAGTACTTTGTGCTGAACAGCCATTAATAGTTGTTCTAACAGCAATTTTTCCACCTTGTTTGTTACTAAATATTGCATTTGTTTGCCCATTTATAGCAACGCTATCTTTGTACCATTGTAGGTTTGTTCCATTAGTAGTAAGTATAGTCGAATCATTATCGCAAATGGCTAATGAACCTGTTAAGGAAACGGTAGGATTTGCTGGTGTACTTTTAACTTCAAAAGCATTAGTAACTATTACACTATCGTTACCAGTTATATTATTTACCCTAAGTTTAACATTATATAACCCTGGTGCTGTTAAAGAAAAAACAGGATTTTTTAATGTAGATGTTTTACTTTCAGGTCCAGTAATAGTCCAAAGCCAATTATTTGGATTATTTAATGAAGTGTCGGTTAATGTAAAGTTTTGGTTACTACAAACTGAGGCAGGGGAAATGAAGCCCGCTTTTGGAGTAAAAGGAGTTCCAGTAATGTTTACATTATCAATATATAAATTGTTTCCACTTCCACAGTAGCTTTCAAACCTAATTTGTACACTACTTAAACCTACATAAGAATTTAAACTAATATTATTACAATTGGTACTGTTTACATTTGAGCTGCACCAATCGTTTATGCTTGATGGAGTAAAAAATAAAGTTGATGTTAATTGATTTGGTTCTCCATTTCTAGTAAAAGTTGCAAGTTTTGAACCTGAATTTGGTCTTGTTTCTTGAGCACCATATAACCTAATCCAAGTTGCACCACAATTAGTGCTAATGCTAACTACTAATGAATCTTTGTCGTTTAAGGCATATCTGGTATAAGCATGTTGAAAATCTAAACTAGCACTTTGCATTCCTCTTAAATCTAAAAGAGGAGTAATTAATTGGTATCTTTTACCTGTTATTATATTATCATAATTATTTGTACCCATTGCAATATTTCCTGGTGATGTTCCTACTATCGAATATTTTTTCCAACCAAAAGTATCACTGTAAGAATTAATTATTCTCCATGAATTGACAGTTGAAGAATTGTTTTCAAATGTTTCAATTAAAGGCAATGCCATTCCTCCCACTGAAATAAAGTTTGTTTTATAAATAGAGTCGGTTCCTGCAATATTTGTTATTTTTAAAGCAACTGAATATTTTCCTATAGTTGGATAAGAAACGATTGGATTAGCTGCAGTTGAAGTTGCAGGAACTCCTCCAGGAAAATACCATTGTATACTTGTAGCATTCGATGATGTATTTGTAAATGTAATATTACTATTTGCACAAGTATTTTGTGTTGATGAAGTAAAGTTAGCGCGAGGAGTTGAAGATATGCCTCCAATTATTAATGAAAATATTTGATTGGTATTATTTGCCAAAGCTCTTTTGCTTGTAATTCTTACAGTATATAAACCAGCGGTTGGTGTTGCAATTAAAATTTGTTCAACATTATCTCTAAAATTATCGCCTGTAGTAGCTGCTGCATTTGGAGTAGCAGGATTTAATATGTAGGGAAAAAACTCTTGGTTATCACTTTGTCTTATTAACCTTACGTCTAAATCGTTTACTAATTTTGAAGTTGGATTATCAAGAACGGAAGAACTAGAAGCTGAAGCAGCTACATCGGTCCAACATAAAGTAACTTTTAAAGGAACTAATCCTCCTGAAACAACAGTTCTTGTGTAAGGTGTTAATGTAGTGGTAATTTGATTTTCAATTATATTATTTGTATTACTATCGGTTATGGCTTGTACCGCTTTAGCAGTATTCATTAATCCCCAACCAAACGAATAATCAGGACCAATGTTTGTTCCTGCTTCATCGGCAGTATGTATAATTAACCCTTTTAAAGTAGATGCTCTTAAAAAACGATTATTTAAATTATTAAAATGTTGTTGAATTAATAACGCTGAACCACTTGCATTTGGGCACGACATGGAAGTTCCACTGCTAGAACCATAAGCAGTATTTGATGCTGAATAACAAGAGTTTAAATTTACTCCTGCTGCACAAATATCAGGTTTAATTCTACCATCATCAGTTGGGCCCCAACCACTAAAACTACTCATAACTACTGAGCTTGCACTTGTCCAACCATTAGATATTTTATTAACTGCACCTAAGGTCATAATATTTTTTGCGTTTCCGTAAGTTGTTATACAATCATATTGTCCATCTGCAGGTGGAACAGCTCCTGTAAAAGCAGTCCAAACACCATTATTATTATCAAAATATACTCTTGGTTCACTTCCACTTGGTGCATCTCCTCTGTCGTTTCCTGCCGATTTAAAAGGAAGATAAAACGGATTATTATAAACCATTTGATCCCATTGTTGTGATTTAGTATCATACAAACCAAAATCTAAATCTTCGGTTGAACTTACACTGGTGTTTCCATACCATCTCCATTGAAGGTTAACATCATCGTAATCCCAACCACAAATACTTCCATAACTATGGTTTGAAATAAGCATACCTGCAGCGGCAGCAGCAGTCATCTCTGAGTTATCGTTATTCCAATCATAGCATTTTATTGGTGCTTGAAAAGCCATTCCTTTTGCTGAGGCACTGACACCACCCGCAACCATGGTTCCTGCAACGTGTGTTGCATGGTCAATTGCTGTTGTTTGACCGTCTGTTTGAACTGCTCTTCCTTGAAATTCTTGGTGAGTTAACCTCACAGCTCCACCATCCCAAACGCCCAATCTGTTTGTCATTCCACTTCCACTTAAACTTAAACCCAAACTTCCACCTGGGTTTACTTTATCTGTTCCAATGGTTTTTGCAGCGCCTGTATTATCGGTTTTAATGTATTTAGGCATCCCATTTTGTTCAACTCCCACCAATTGAATAACCGTTCCGTTTTTATAATAAATGGGTTCTATTGATAAACCCAAAACCTCTTTGGCGTATTTTAATTCTGCTTGTATGTTTTCATCGTAAATTTGCTGAAGTTCAATAGCATTTTTAGCTTCTAACAAATTTCGATGTGGAACTTTATTTACTTGTTGAGCAATTGTGTTTCCAATTGTTATTATCAGAAATGAAATTGTAAATATTCTTTTAATCATTTATTTTTTATTTAATTGTTATATTTTTTTTTGGTGTTTCTAATATTGTTAAATATGAGCTTATAGAAATAATGGTGTTTTTGTGCTTTACTTTACCAGAAAAATAAACTTTTACTTTATTTGTACCCTTGATACAAACAATATAAATATTTATTGGTGCAAAAGAAACATAGGTTTTTTCTTTTTCCATTAAAACTATTTTAGCAGTTTTGGCGTACAAGCGTTTACCACATTTAAAATCCGATTCGTCAATATTATTTAATTCTATTAACTCGTTGTTATCGGTTAAAATTGCCAAGTTTACTTTACCATTTATGTTTTCGTGAGTGGCTTGTTTGGTTAAATTTAAAGAAATTAATTTTCCGTTTTTGTTTAGTTTCACTTGGTTATCCTGACAAAAAACAAGAGAAGTAAAAAGAAAACAGAATATAAGTAATAAATAATATCTCATTAGCAAAGTGTAATTTAAATGCCAAAAGTAAAATATTTAAGCATAAAATCACATTAATATTAACAGTATTTTGTCAAATTATTAAATATAGAATACTTTGCAAAAAAATTTCCTTTTAATAATGAAAAAACACATACCCAATGCACTTACATCATTTAATTTGTTATTTGGGTGTATTTCAATAGTAGCTTGTTTGGTAGAAAGTAATATAGAATTAGCTGCTTATTTTATAGCAGCAGCAGCAATTCTCGATTTTTTTGATGGGTTTGTTGCAAGGGCTTTAAATGTAAGTTCCGAAATTGGTAAACAACTTGATTCTTTGGCCGATTGTGTAAGTTTTGGTGTAGCTCCAGGATTTATATTATATAAAATTACCAATATTCCAATCGACTTTAACCAATTTAATATTTTGGCTTATATTCCATTTTTAATTCCTGTTTTTTCAGCCATTCGATTAGCAAAATTCAATATTGACACCAGGCAAACAGATTCATTTATTGGTTTACCTACTCCTGCTAATTCTCTTTTTATTGCTGCTATTCCATTTGTAGTAAATCAATTTCCTTTTTTTCAAAGCCAATGGTTTTTATTAATATTCCCATTTGTGAGTGCCTATTTATTGGTAGCCGAGTTGCCACTTTTTGCCTTAAAATTTAAAAGTTTTACTTGGCAAAAAAATCAATTGCGTTATGTCTTTTTATTATGCTGTTTGATTAGTTTATTTGCATTTGGCTATTTAGGTATTAACATAAGTATTATTTTATATATTTTATTTTCAATTTACAATAACATACAATCAAAAAAATGAAATTTGAAGCACATATAAACATTATGCCACACAAGGCATTACTCGATCCACAAGGTAAAGCTGTTACAGGTTCTATGCCTAATATTGGCTTGCCCACTGTATCGAACGTAAGAATTGGCAAACACATAACCTTAGAAGTAGAGGCAAGTTCGGAAGTAGAAGCCAAACAGCAGGTAGAAACGGCATGTACCAAATTATTGGCTAACTTAATTATGGAAAGCTACGAATACACAATAATTGCTATTTAAATATTTTTTTATATGAGATTCTTTAGAAAATGTATAAAAGCTATTTCAAAGGATTTTTTTTGTATGAAAGTTTCTATTTTTTTCCGTTGGCTAAAGCCGAACGGCAATGGATCTTTTGTTAGTTGCTTGCCTAAGTTTACATCTTGGCTAAAGCCGAACGGCAATGGATCTTTTGTTAGTTGCTTGCCTAAGTTTACTTCTTGGCTAAAGCCAAACGGCAATGGATCTTTTGTTAGTTGCTTGCCTAAGTTTGCTTCTTGGCTAAAGCCAAGCGGCAATGGATCTTTTGTTAGTTGCTTGCCTAAGTTTACATCTTGGCTAAAGCCAAGCGGCAATGGATCTTTTGTTAGTTGCTTGCCTAAGTTTGCTTCTTGGCTAAAGCCGAATGGCAATGGATTTTTTGTTAGTTGCCAGCTGCCGGTTGCTAGCTGCCTTTTGCTTACTGCCTATTGCTCATTTCCCATTATTTCAAAAGCCCAAAACAAAGAGTACGCTAAGCAGGTGATTGAAAAATTATGTTCTGACGAATACTCGGGAAGAGGATATATTAATGATGGAGATAAAAAAGCAGCTAAATTTATAGCAGAAACTTTTAGAAAAAACAGACTGAGTTCTCCAACTATAGATTATTACCAAAACTTTGGCTTTCCTGTTATTACTTTTCCTGGCGAAACCGAACTAAATATTGATGGAGTTGGATTGGAAGGAGGCAGAGAGTTTATAGTAAATGCTGGTTGCCCTCCAATAAGTGGTAAGTTTAAAATTATGTATATCGACTCAGCTACAATTGATAATAATTTTTTATTCGAAAAGTTTATTAAACAATCGTTTAGGAAATACTTTTTAGTTGTTTCTGATTTACAAAACAAAAAGTTTATACACCCAGAAAGGGTTGAAAAAATTATAAAAAATGAAATAAAAGCAAGGGGATTAATTTATAATAATTTAGATAAATTTACATGGACAGTAGCTACTGAAAAAGACGAATATCCAATTATTTATATTCAAAAAAATGCTATAAAACATTCTATGATTGAAATGGAAATAAATATTAATTCGTTTCCTATTAGCCATCAAACACAAAATGTTATTGGTATAGTAAAAGGCAAAGTTTATCCAGATTCGTTTATTGTAATTACTGCACATTACGACCATTTAGGAAAGTTTGGAAATGCAATTTTTCCAGGAGCTAACGACAATGCAAGTGGAATAGCAATGATGTTAGATATGGTTAATTTTATTGCAAAAAATCCGTTGGATTATTCGATTGCTTTTATAGCTTTTGCTGGAGAAGAAGCTGGTTTATTGGGTTCTTTTTATTACACCCAAAATCCTTCTATTCCTTTACATAAAATGGCAATGTTATTAAATTTAGATTTAATGGCTACAGGCGATAAAGGAATGACAGCTGTAAACGCAACTGAGTTTCCGGATGAATTTAAGCTATTACAATATATTAATGAACAAGGAAATTATTTACCAAGCATAAACTCACGCGGAAAAGCACAAAATAGCGACCACTATTATTTTACTGAAGCAGGAGTTAAATCTTTCTTTTTTTACCTAATGGGCGATTACCATTTTTATCACGATATTGATGATAAAGCCAGTGCCATAAGTTTAAGTAAATACAACGAAGCCTATAAATTAATATACGATTTTACATTGGCTTACATACAGCAAAGCATTAACAATTCAACTAAAAAGTAAAGTATAAATATACCATGAGTTCAATTAAAAAACTTGCTTCGCAAACTGCTATTTATGGTTTAAGTACCATTGTTGGGCGCATGTTTAATTTTTTATTGGTGCCTTTGCATACTGCTTTGTTTTCGAAAGCCGATTTTGGAACACAATCTGAAATGTATGGCTACGTAGCTTTTTTTAATGTATTGCTTTTGTACGGAATGGAAACTGCTTTTTTTAGGTTTACAAACGACAATAAAGAAAACCCAAAAATATATTCTACCGCGTTAGTTTCAGTAATAATAAGTTCGGTATCGTTTATGCTTATTTTTATATTGTTTTCGCAACCAATTGCATCTTTAATTCGGTATCCAAACAACGCAGAATACATTGTATATTTTGCATTAATTATAGGTTTAGATGCAATTACCATGCTGCCTTTTGCTTATTTAAGGCAACAGAATAAACCATTAAAATTTGCCATTATTAAAAACATAAATATTTTTACAAGTATTTTATTAAACCTTTACTTTCTTTTATTGGGTCCATTCATGCAAAATAAAGGAATTATGATTCCATTGTTTGATGGAGAAATAGGTATTAAATATGTTTTTATTAGCCATTTAATAGCTAGTATTATTACTGTTCCTATGCTTATTTTTGAAATAAAGAAAATACAATTAGGCTTTGATTTTGCTATTTGGAAACAAATGCTTGTATATGGAGCACCATTAATTATTGTAGGTTTTGCAGGAATGATTAACGAAACACTTGACCGTGTTTTAATAAAGTATTTGTACCCCGATGCAAGTTTGGCAAATGAAATGAACGGAATTTATGCAGCCAATTACAAGCTTTCTATTTTAATGACCTTGTTCATACAAGCATTTAAATTTGCAGCCGAACCTTTCTTTTTTAGCCATGCAAAAACCACTGACAAACGCACTATTTATGCCACAGTAATGGATTATTTTGTAATAATTTGTTTGAGTTTATTTTTAATGGTTACATTATTTATTGATGTATTTAAGCAATACATTGATGTTAAGTTTCATGCAGGCTTACATGTGGTTCCTATACTTTTATTGGCCAATATGTTTTTGGGTATTTATTACAATTTATCTATTTGGTACAAACTTTCTGATAACAATAAAAAAGGGGCAAATATTTCAATAATGGGAGCAGTTATTACTTTAGTTTTAAACTTCATTTGGATTCCAATTTATGGTTACACAGGTTCAGCTTGGGCCACTTTTATTTGCTATTTTAGCATGATGGTTGTGAGTTATTTTATGGGTAAAAAATATTATCCAATTCATTACCATGTAAATAAATTTATAGGTTATACCATATTTGCTTTAGTACTTTTTTACATAAGTAAAATGGTAAACGATTTAATACCCGAACAACAATATTTATATATAATGAATGCCATCTTATTACTATCGTTTTTTGCGGTAGCTTTTGTAATAGAAAAACGATTTAAAACAATACATAACCTATAACAACAATTAAAATTTTATGGAAATAAAAATAATAAACACATCCAATAATCCATTACCTGCTTACGAAACTGCACATGCTGCAGGTATGGATTTAAAGGCTTTTATAACAGAGGCAATTATTTTAAAACCCAATACCAGGGCACTAATTCCTACAGGATTATTTATGGAAATACCTGTTGGTTTTGAAGCACAAGTTCGCCCACGAAGTGGCTTGGCATTTAAACATGGCATTACAGTTTTAAATAGCCCAGGCACCATTGATGCCGATTACCGTGGTGAGGTAAAAGTATTGCTTATAAACTTTGGAACAGAAGATTTTGAAATAAAAACAGGGGAACGTATTGCGCAAATGGTAATAGCCAAACACGAAACAGCCGAATGGGAAATAACCACCGAACTAAGCGAAACCAACCGCGGTGCAGGTGGATATGGAAGTACAGGAAAGTAACAAATAGCTAACACAAACACATAGAGACAAGGCATGCCTTGTATTATATAATGCACTCGTTCGCACAATGTCATTAAGTTAATTGTTTACAAAGCAAATTTTTTTTGATATGGTTCTCGACTTCCTAGAACTGACTGCATTTAAAGTCATTTCGAGCGAAGTCGAGAAAGTGTAAATGGGTGTAATTATTTCTTAACTTAATGACATTGTGCGTGCGGTAGTGTTGATTTATAGCCTAATTTAATTCTAATTACTCACAATAAAACAAACAATGAAACTATTTAACTGGTATTCTGAAATTATAAAAACAGATCCAACAGATAAACCAAGTAATAGATATGAAAAGGTTTTATTTCATTATTTAGAAAAAGAAGGTTATAAATATTTAAAGTCTAAAAATGAATTTATCAAAGATTTTCAATTCGGGAAACAAATAATAAATTTGAAATATAGCAGTCAAATAGGTTACATATATAATGTTGAATATTATGCACATATAATATTTAACGACCTAGAAAAAGCATTTAAAAAAGTATATCCTAAATACGGTTGGACAAATTGGACCATTCATTCACACTTACCTTGGACTGAAAGTTGGCTTTGTGATAAAGAAACAGGTGAGTATTCAGATAAAACGATAAATATTGTTTCAAAAGAATTTTTAGAAAAAGTAAAACCACAAATTGATAATTTATTCGAAAAAATAAACACCTACGAGAAATTAAATAAAATATACAATACCAGGCCAATTCATTTCATTGACTACGTACCTATTTCAAGACTTGAGAAACGAATTATTAATGGACTTATTTTAGCGAATACAATAGAACCAGAAAATTATAATGAAATAAAAAACGAATATTTAATGCTCATTGAAAAGTATAAGGGTAATGACATAGAAGACATAAAAGCGGAAATTAAAATAGGTTTAGATTACTTAGACAATAATGATTTACGAATTAATAAATAAATTTACGCTAACATAATCAATTGAACCTTAGCTTTTACATGCATGTAGTGTGGGTTAAATATGCCAACGCTAGTTCACGCATTTGACATGAACAAACCAACAAAAGCTAAATGCCACAAAATAAAATTATATTTTTGCTTTATGAGTAAAATTATTTAGTTAACAGTATAAAAACCTTTGTGCTGTTTTGTTTCAGACACATGCCAAATGAGTGCGGTGGCCTTTTGTTTAATATACGCTAAATATATATAAGTAAACTGTAAGTTTAAAGTACCAACTATAAAATTAAAATATCATGAGAATAAAATATAACTTACAATTAAATACAATTATACTTTTGACATTTATTTCTTGTAATCTGGATAACAGTAACGACAAAAACAAAAAACATTCAAATAAGGTTGTTAATGAAAATATAGTTTCTTGCAAATCAGAAGAAAAAATTAACCCTGAAAGTTCAGAAGACCCAATTTTAATAAACACTTGCAGTTGGGGAAAATATAAATCAATAACAACTGGCTTGCCAGATTATAAAGGTCGTTACAGTTTTGAATACCAACTTTATATTTTAGATAACGGACAAGCAAAACCCATAAAAAACGATGATATTTTTAATAATAAAGTTAAACAACTTGAACAAAAAATTAACGCACAACTCAAAAAAGAATTTGACATGAATTCAAAAGACCAAGAATTGAGTGAATGTTTTGAAGCGACAAAGTTTAACAATTACTCTATAAACGAAATGGGCATAACATTTAAAGACAATAATCAAATAGAATTTAATGTAAATTATGAACTTGGTGGTGCTTGCTTCAGTGTTAATAATGGTTCGGTTACTTTTAAATTGACAGAACTTAAAGACTATTTTAAATAAAACCTTCGCATAAAACGAGTTTTGCAAAAGTAGCCGTTCAATGCTCTGAATTCATAGTTGTGCTTCATAATCGTTATTTTTTTAAACCTGCAAACCACTAACATTTTTATAAATAAGCGCTTTGTGGTTTTAACCAAATACAATAGTTATTAGTTCATGTATTGTAAAATTTTGAACCTAATTTGTAAAATCTACAAGTAACAAAGGCAATTTACTTGTATTTACGTTTTTTCTAATTAATAACTTGCTATTACAAAAACAATTACATAGTTTTACTGCACATTTTAAACCATTAAATTATGAAGAAAACATTTACAATTAAACTTTTATTGGGTTTTTTATTTCTAAACTTGGCATTTATTGCCAATGCACAGTTAAATTATTTAACTGGAGGATTTACTACCAGTGCTTCAACTTATGTTGACCTAGGTACCAATGGTGATACCATACCTGTTGCTAACAAAGACGATGCTTTTTCAGCACCTATTCCTATTGGATTTACCTTTGAATTCAACAACGCACCTTACGATTCGTTTGTATTTAGTACCAATGGATTTATTAAACTTGGAAGAGATTCTGCATCTCGCCATTTTTTGTTTACTACCCATGCGCAACCACCAGCAAATGGTCCTTTTACTGCTGGTACAAGTCCAACTCCTGCGCTTAAAGATAGTTCCATGTTATTTGCATTTGGACAAGATTTATTTGCAGGTTCTTCCAATGCTGAGTTTAGGGTGCACACCACAGGAACAACTGGTTCAAGGGTATGTACTATTCAATGGAAAAATGTAAAGGATAAAATACAAGCAGGTGCTGCTCAATTATACGATACCATTAATTTTCAAATAAAATTATACGAATCAACCAATGTAATACAATACGTTTATGGCAAATGGACTACTACCATTAATTCACCAACCGTAAGGTTTGCTGCTGTTGGAATAGTTGGAAGTAGCGTAACTACTGCTGCTCAAAATTTGCATTTAGTAAAAGGTTCTACCATTGCTTGGGGTAGTTCGGTTGCCAATGCAGGTTTTTATTTAAACAATGCTGTAAATTATAGAAATGCTATTAGTACACCTGCTGGTCCTGCTCCCGACTTAGGAAGAACGTTTACATTTACACCCATTACTGCCGATGATGCTGGTATTAGGGTAATTCATGCACAAGGTAAAGTATCATTAGCAAATAATGTTGCCGATTCTATTAGAACAAATATTATAAATAATGGAGTAAATACATTAACAAGTTTGGTGGTTACGTTAACTATTTCTGGAGCGCATTCATATACTACAACTGCTACTATTGGTTCATTGGCTCCAGGTAATAATGTTACAGTAGCGTTTGCTCCGTTTACCCCAACCAACATTGGTGCATCGGTTATTACTGTTTCAGTACCAAGTGATGATAACAATGCTAACAATGTGCTTACAAATAGTTATTTGGTCACCAATTTCGATATGAGTTATCGCGATACATTAATTGCCCATTCAGGTAGTAATGGAATAACAATTCCAAATTTTTGGGGAGCAAAGTTTTTTGTAACAGGTCCAGCTTTGGTTACTACTGTTAGGTCGTTTTTAGTTTCAAATTCAGATGCAACTGGAGATACCGTTTGCGGAATGATATTAGATACTTTAGGAAATATCATTGCTCGTTCTCCAAATTATATTGTTCAAACTTCCGATTTAGGAACTACACTTAACTTTAGTATGTCGATGCCACCAACAATTACCAATAGATCTATCATTGCAGGAATAGCAGGAGGAACATCAATCAACACATTGAATTATTTTTTAGGTACTTCGCAAACAGAAGCACCAATTAGAAATCCAAGTCCATTTTACTTTTTAACTACGGCTTCGGCTATTAGTAACTCAACTGTTGGAACTTTATATGCTACTCCAGGTGCAGTAGGCAATCAAACCACACGTTTAATGATTGAATGTTATACACGCCCAATTCCGCAAATAGATGTAGCAGTAGTTTCAACAGGAATTTCAGCTAGATACAATATTCCTACTGGTGTAAACTTGCCATTAAGAGTTGTGGTAAGAAACACAGGCGCTCAAACACGTACTTCGGGAATTGCAGTTAGGTATAGAATTAATAATGGCGCGGTAATTGGTCCAGTAAATACTACTGTTTCAATTAATCCAAACGATACTACAAGTGTATTGTTTACAGGCACCAGCGCATTAAATTTTTCAACTGCAGGAACATATAATATTAAAATATATACTTCGTTAACCAACGATTCTATTAGAGGAAATGACACATTAAATGTAACTTATATTGCTTCTCCGCAAAATGTATTGCCTTTTAGAACTACAAGTGCTAATTTAAACACAAATTGGACTATAAATAACTCAAGTGCTACTGCATCTATTTGGAAAACCGGAAATGCTACTTTGCCAAACGGAAGTTCAAATACTTGTATTTATGCCGATAATTTTAACTTTGGTACAAATGGAAGAATTGTTTCTACTTCATCGTTTAATTTTACCGGAGTAAGTAATCCTACTTTGTATTATTCATTGGCCCATGCGCCAAAAACTGTTGCTGCAGAAGATACTTTTTATGTGGAAGTATCAACCGATGGTGGAAACACATTTACAGTTATCGATATGTTAACTGGTCAATCGAGCAATCCAAGTTTAGGAACAATGGCAACTCAAAACACATTGTTTACGCCTTCTTCTTCTGCTAATTGGCGCAATGCAACTGTAAGTTTAGCTTCATATGCAAATAATCCTTATGTATTAGTTGCGTTTAGGAGTGTATCTGGGTTTGGGAATAGCATTTATTTAAATAATATAAATATTGCCAATCCGGCCATATTTAGTTCACAAAGTGTAACCTCTGCATCAAGTTTCTTTTCAGGCATTGCAAGTGCAAGTTTTAATTCTTCAATAGGAGCAAGCAATGGTGTTATTTCATTTAGTAGGTTTTCGGCCGCACCAGTATTTAGTGCTGCAAGTCCTGTTTTTGCTACTAATTTTTCGCAAACCACACCCAATTCGGCAGTATTTACTCCCGATGTGATAAGCCCTTCAGCTTGGTTTTCTATTCATTATTCAGGTATTGGAACTGGTAACCTACCTAGCTCAGCTCCTTTCGATATTAACTTAAATATCAGTACCATTGGCGCAATTCAAAGCCCTGATAGTTTATACATAGTGAGAAGAACTGAATCAACTGGAAGTTGGACAGCACTAAATACAGCCAGAGTTGGCAATATACTTTCATCGTCAGGATTAACTGCCTTTGGCGATTTTGGAATAGCCAGTGTAAGCAGTGTAAATGTATTACCAGTAAAATGGTTAGGTTTTAATGCAACAAAAATTAACGAAAATTTAGTTCAATTAAATTGGAGTACAGCAGCAGAAGTGAACAACAAAGGTTTTGAAATTGAAACTTCGTTTAATGGAGTTGATTTTAAAAATATTGGTTTTGTAAATGGAGTTGGTAATTCTAATAAAAAATCGAATTATACTTTTAACGATAACAATGCTTCTATTTCAAATACTGGTATTTATTATAGATTAAAGCAATTTGATTTTGATGGAGCATTCAATTATTCAAACATAATTAAAGTTAACACTAACAATAATTTATTTGAAGAAACAGTTGAAGTTTCGCCAAACCCTTTTGTTAATGAAATAAATATTAAACTAAATACTTTAGCTAGTAACAATGTAAAAATTCAAATTTATAATGTGGATGGAAAATTGGAAGTTGAAAGAAATTATTTAGTAAATGTTGGTTTAAACAATATTGAATTAAATGATATTTCGAACTTGCCAAAAGGCTTGTACGTTTTGAAAGTGAATCAAAATGGTGTTTCCAAATCGTTTAAATTAATCAAGTAAAAAACAATAAATTAAAAAAAGGGCGTTTCAAATTTTTTGAAACGCCCTTTTTTTATTCTACATGCAATAGCAATCCTTTCAAATATTCCCCTTCAGGATGGTAAATATTTATTGGATGGTCATCGGGTTGGCTTAATTGGCGAACAATGCGTACATTCCTTTTAGTTTCGGCTGCGGCACTGAAAACTATCTTTCTAAAAAGGTCTTTGTCAATATGCTGACTACAGCTAAAAGTAAATATTAATCCGTTAGGTTTTACTTTTTCAATGCCTAATTTATTTAAACTTTGATAACCCCTTGATGCATTTGCAACGGCTCTTGAATGTTTTGCAAAAGCGGGAGGATCTAACACAATGATATCATACTTTTTTTCACATTGTTTTAAATATTCAAAACAATCGGCAGCTATTCCTTCGTGGTTGGTTAAACCATTTAACGCCACATTTTGATTACACAATTCAATGGCTTCTTTGCTGCTATCCACCGAATCGACCCAAGAAGCGCCATTTTGCAAAGCAAACAAACTAAATCCGCCCGAATAACTGAAAGTATTCAACACAGTTTTGCCTTTACTTAACTCACCCAATGTTTTACGGTTTTCGCGTTGGTCAATAAAAAAGCCAGTTTTTTGTCCAGTTTCTACATTTATATTAAACTTTACGCCATATTCTTTTCCTTCTATTGGCATGGGCAAAACAGCATCGTTAACCCAACGGTTTCCATCAGTAACTTGTTCCAATAACTGAGTACTTTGTTTTGTTTTTAAGTAAATATGGTTAAAACCTAAACTTTGCAAGGCATCAAAAATAGTTTGACTAATTAACTCCACACCTTTTACCAATATTTGGCAAACAGCAGCTTGGTTATAAATATCGATAATTATTCCTGGAAAAAAATCTCCTTCGGCATGAATAAGCCTGTAAATATTGGTAGTTTCCTCATTAATAAATAACTTACGGTAATTAAATGCACGGGTTATTTTTTCTTTCCAATAATGTTCATCAATCACCATTGGTTCGCTGGTAAATTCAAAAAGCCTGCACATAATTTGGCTGTTTGGTGCAAAAAAACCGTAACCTAATAATTCATCGGCATTGCTTCTTACCTCTACAATAGAACCATTTGGCGCTTTTGGCATTTGCTTTACTCCACCGCTAAACACCCAAGGATGACGGTTTAACAACGAACGTTCTCTGCCACTTTTTAAAATAATTTTTTCGTAATTCATGCAGTTGCAAAGATGCAATAAAATGTGGGGTCAATAATAATAATTCAAATAACTTTGAAATAACTTTTACAAAAAGAGTAAATCAATTAGTAGACATTCAAATTTGAAGAATATAGTTGGAACTTTTAGTCCGATGAAATAATACCCATTTCTTCAAATTGCGCAGTAGAGATAAGAAATCTATCAAATGGATCTCTGTGATTTTCATATAAAGGCAACGATAAATAGTTAGTTATATGTTCATCTTTAATAGGTAGTAATTTAAAACCGTCATTAGTAGTATGTGAGATGATTTCTTGTAGCGAGGTTTTTGTTTCTAACTTACCAATTTTTATTTTAATGGCCAATTCCATAAAACTAATTCTACTTACCCATTTCTCATTATCAGTGTTTTGTATCAACTCTTTTTGTAGAACAGTTAAAGCATTATTGTTTTCTAAAACCCAAAGTAAAATATGCGTGTCAAGAAGTAATTTCATATTACATGTAATCTTTTAATTCATCAAGTGGTTCGTTAAAGTCGTCAGGAATGTTTATTTTTCCTTGTAAACTTCCAAAACGAACCTGGTTGTTTTTGAGTGGAGCAATTTCTGATAAGTCGTTTAAAAAAGTAATCAATATTTCCGATTTAGTTTTAAAGGGAGGTTCTTCGATAAATATTATTTTACCATTTTCATATATTCCTTTTATAGTGCTTAGCATATCCTTTTTTTATAATACAATTATACAATATTTAAATATGTTTTCAATTGTAATACAATGGAGAAATTTCAAAACGAATTTTGAAATAATCAACTATAACACTGCTATTATTCAAATCCTTAATTATCTGTCTAATTTCTAATTTAAATGCAAAAGATAGCATTGTAAAATATTTATTACATTTCCAACATTATTTATCTAAATAATTTCAACTATGTTTGTTAATAGAATAATATATAAGATGAAATTCATAAACAATAAAATTTTAATTATCTTTTTTCTTTTACTGTTATTTATTTCAAAAATAAATGCTCAAAACGAAGCAGCAAATTGGGTAATGTATCCTAGTAAGTTTAATTTTAATACTAACCCTCCTAATGTGTCAAATCAATTGAATGATACTTTTGTTGAAAATTCTACCATAAGCGACAAGCAAGGTAACTTGTTATTATACACAAATGGATTCAATGTTTGGAATAAAAATTTTCAAAAAGTAGATGGTGGTGAAATTTCAAGTTATAAACACAAGCAAATTACAACAGGTGGGGGTGAATATAATTATGTGTTAGTGCCTTCTCCATCTGATTCAAACCAGTTTTATGTTTTTGGAACTTGGTATCCTGACATTTATAAAGGAAATGTTGTAAGAATATATACCTATGCAGTTATTGATATAAGTTTAAATGGTGGACTGGGGAAAATAATTTCAAAAAATAACGTAATAGATACTAATCAAACAACTTATATTGCTGCTACTAAACATTGTAATAACAAAGATTATTGGATAGTAACTTATAGGAATAATTCTAACACATTTTTATCTATTTTATTAACTAAAGATGGTGTTTCAAAAACATTTGTGGAAAGCAAAACAAGTAAAAATGCTAATTTTAAACTTCATTACTTTTGGTCAGATTTAAAAATCTCACCCAATGGTAAGTTTATTTCAGTTATTGGTGTAGATGGTTTAAACAAAAAAGAAAGACTAGAAACTTTTTTATTTAATAATCAAAATGGTGAAATTACTACTAGAATATTAAATTATACTGATACACTCATTCAATATAATTATGGAGGTTTAGAGTTTTCGCCAGATAATACCAAACTCTATTTTGGAAATACTAAATCTGAAATATTCCAGTTTGATTTAACTGTAGTTGACTCTAATATTATTAATGCTTCTAAAACCAAAATTGTAACGGTTGATAACGGTCAATCATCAAGAATGCAATTAGCCCCCAATAACAAAATATATGTAAATGGTACAATAAAAGATTGCATTGAAAAACCAAACAAAAAAGGAAATGAATGTAAATATACTCATCAAGTAGTTTCAGTTTACGATTATGTAGATTTCCCTACATTGGTTTCTTCTTTTTTAAATCAACCAGCTGCAATTGAAAAGTTTTGTTACAAAGATTCAACAACTTTTAAAGTTCTTAATGCCTACACTTATGATTCCATAAGATGGGATTTTGGTGATTTGGCAAGTAATAAAAACTACTCTAACGACACTTTAGCTTATCATATTTATTCAAATTATGGTTTGTTTAAGGGGGTATTGCATATGTTTAAATGTGGTTCAGAGTCAGTATATAATTTTAAAGTTTCTATAAGCAAACCCGCAAAAATTACCTTTAACATACTAAAACCAATATGTATAAATGATAAGCCTTTTAAATTAAAACATGCTTTACCAGATTCAGGAATTTACACCCTAAATAATCTCGAAATAGATAGCATAGTCCCAAATAATATTGGAGTTGGTAAACACCTTTTAAATTATCAAGTAGTGAATGATTCGGGCTGTGTTAGTGATGATTCAATAACTATAGAAATAAAACCACTACCCATTGCAAAAATAATTTCAAGTCGTTCACCATTATTATGCTTGGGAGATAGTGTTATATTTACTACCAGTTTTTCGAAAAACTATTGGTCAACTAGTGATTCGAGTAAAAGTATTATTGTGAAAAAAGCTGGATTGTTTTATGTTTCTGTTGTTGATACATTTGGTTGTAAAAACAACTCTGATACAATAAAAGTTGAACTAAAAGATATTCCTGTTGCAAAAATAATAGCAAGCGATACTTTGATATGTGAGGGCAATGAATTTATTTTAACTGCAACAGGAGATGGTGATTATAAATGGAGTAATGGTAAAATAAGTAAACAAATATTTATTAAAGCAAATAATTCAGAAACATATAAACTAACAGTAACTAATTATTGTGGCAATGATGAGGATACCATTAAAGTAACAGTGTTACGAACCAATGCCAAAGCTTATCCAAACCCTGTAAGAAACAAGCTTCAAGTTGATTTAAGTGAGTGTGGAGGAACAAAGCAGTTGGTTGAACTGTTTGACGAAAGTGGTAAACTTATTTTACAATTTGAAACTGAAAACAAATCAGAAAAAATAGATATGAGTCATTTTGCTGAAGGTAACTACTTATTAAGAGTAGGTAGCAATAAATACTCACAGGTTTTTAAAGTTCAGTTTGTAAATTAAACTTACATTTCAACTAAGAAGTTTAAAGGCAAATCTCCCATTTAAGAATTTTTTAAAAAATGATACAATTAGATTTGAAATATTTAATTGGAAAAATTAAGTATTAACCTAACTGAATTCCATTTAATTTTCGGTAAAAGCCAATGGCAGCATTGTCTGTCATGCCCGATATAAACTCGCAAATTTTCATTACGCGGGTATATAAATCGGTATTTGGTATTTTACCTTTTCCTATAAATTGTTCTGGTATTAGTTCTATTACTTTTTGGCTTCGGTAAAACTTTAGTGCATTGTTATTTTGTGCATCAAAATGCTGGTTTACCGCATTTATACAAATATGTAGCAAACCACTTATTACTTCAAAACCCGCGGCTTCTATTTCTAAAACCACTCTATTTTTATATACTTTTTCTTTGGTTATGGTTTTAATTTGTTCAATCAGTTCAATTTTTGAACTTAATTTTATCAATGAATTATTAAAAGTACCTGATAAAATTGTTTCTTCATTTTGCATAAAAATTTCAGCCAATTCGTTTGTTAAAAAATCAATTGCAGAAGCGCGCAAAAATCCAATTTGACCTTCTCTTGTCATTTGGTTAAACTTTACTTCATCAAAATTTGTTACAAAAGGAACCATTAGTTTTTTAGCAAATTCAAAGTCAATCCACTTTAAATTTAAACCATCTTCAAAATCTATTATGCTGTAACAAATATCATCGGCTGCTTCAACTAAAAACGCCAATGGATACCTGCACCAATTTAAGTTTTCATCGTTTCTAGTTTGTATAAGTCCTACTTTTTCGGCTATGTCTTTAAAATAATCAACTTCACTTTGAAAAAATCCATACTTTTTTTCACTCACTTTTTTATCAGAATAGTTTGGTAAACTTTCTTTTGGATATTTGCTAAATGCAGCTAAAGTAGGGTAGGTAAGGCGCAAACCTTTATCGTTTCCGCTGTAATTACAAACTATTTTAAACCCATTGGCATTGCCTTCAAAGTTTATTAAATCTTCCCATTGTTTAGGGTTATTTATTAAATTTTTTAGCTCATTTCCGTTTCCATTTAAAAAATATTCGCGTATAGCATCTTCGCCACTGTGGCCAAAAGGAGGGTTGCCAATATCGTGTGCCAAGCATGCTGCAGCCACTATGCAACCAATATCGTAACTACTAATTTCGTTTTGTAACGCGGTGTATTTTTGTAGCAATGCTTCCGATACTTTTCTACCCAAACTGCGGCCTACACTCGATGTTTCTAAACTATGGGTTAGTCTGTTATGCACAAAATCGTTTTCAGGTAGTGGAATTACTTGGGTTTTATCTTGTAGTTTTCTAAACGATTCAGAAAACACAACCCTGTCAAAATCACGTTCAAATTCTGTTCTACTCGATTTATTGTCTTGTAATATTTGGTTATATCTAAAAGGTTTTAAAAGTTGAACCCAATTCATTGTCATGCCGCAAATAAAATAAAGCAAGTTGGTAAAAACTATTTGTTAGTAAATTTTTAATCTTTATTGATTGGTTCAATTTTATAATTTGGCTTTTTTAAAGTATAAAAATTTTATTATTGCAATTAATTAAATGAAAAAATATTTATACTTTTTGTTTTCATTGCCATTATACGGCTTGTCAATTCTGCCATTTCCATTGCTTTATTTATTAAGCGATGCTTTGTATTTTTTGGCTTTTTATGTAATTGGTTACCGCAAAAAAGTGGTATATACCAACTTAAGAAACTCGTTTCCTAATTACACCGAAAAGCAAATAGATTTAATTGCAAAAAAGTTTTATTCTCATTTGATTGATGTGTTTTTAGAAACATTTAAAATGTTAACAATCAGCAAAAATGGGTTAAAAAAACATGGTAAATATTTGAATTTAGAAATTATGGATGAAATTATAAAACAGAAAAAAAGCTTTATAATTTTAACTGGGCATATAGGAAATTGGGAATGGTTGCCTACCATTTGGCATTTTGAAGGAAAAGCAGATATTGTAGGTATTTACCATAAATTAAGTAGTCCATTTTTCGAAGATTTTACAAAGAAAATGCGCGAGCGTTTTGGAATACAAATGATAACTATGGAAAACACTTTGCGTGGTATGTTGGCCAATAAAAATAAAATTACAGGAACTGGCTTTATTTCAGACCAAACGCCAAGTGGCGATAATGCTTATTGGATAAATTTTTTAAACCAAGATACTCCAGTTTTTACTGGTGCCGAAAAAATTGCAAAAAAGTTTAATTATCCAGTGGTGTTTTGCAAAGTATTAAAACCCAAAAGAGGTTATTACGAAATAGAGCTTGAAATATTAACTATGGAACCTAACTCAACTCCTGAAAATTACATTATAGATTCATTTAATAAAAAACTAGAAGAAAATATTATTGAACAACCTGAAATATGGCTTTGGAGCCATAAACGCTGGAAACACAAAAGAAAAGTTTAATACTTATAAGCTGACTTTTGAAAATTTATGTTGGGTAAATTTTTAATTTTATCAGTATACTTTGTTATTGATTTAGGTAAATTAAAATGATACCCAAAATAAATATTTGCACTTCCAATACTGTATCCTATCCTTTCGTTTTTCCCTAAAGGTAAATTATAAACATCGGCAACAACACTTAAACCAGTAAAAAACTTGTTCGAGTTATACCCAATTCCTGTTCTTCCTAAAGCCCTAGGAATAAATTCAAATTGATTAAAAACTTGATTACCGTTTTTAAATTCCGAAGTATAATGTTGTTGTTGAAAATTCATTCCAGCGCATATAGAAACGGTAAAAAAAAATCTTTGAAATGCTACAAAAGTATGCCCATAACCAGGCATGATACTCAAATTGTAAAAATCTCCTTGTTTAATTTTAGCCTCTGGACTAAACTTCATAATATCTATTTCTTTGGGAACTATTGAAGAATCGGCTCTTACATTAAAATAGTTTATAGAACCATTCAATATTAAACTTCCAGCACTGTGTTTTTGTATTTCGTTTTGAATAAAAGTACTTCTATATGAATATTTTTTATGATTGAAAATGAAATAAAAATTCGAACCAATGGTTAATGTATTTAAATCAGGTCTAATATAATGCCTAAGAGGGTAGTTTATTAAAACTTCTTTGGAGTTATCAATAAAAAAACCTGTGTAATCAAGATAATATAAATCTACCCCAATTTTTTTTCCGTACCCACTTAATTTTAAGTTAGTATAGGTAGTAGTTCCTTTATATTTTTCTTGTAAATTTTTTGGTGCATAGCCAATTGCCAAACCTAACCAATGTAAACGCACACTTATTCCAATTGCTCCGTAATCATTGGGAGAAAAATTTAATTTAACTCCTTTATTACCTGATAAACTGAAGTCGTTTTTATTAGTTAAAAAAAATAAACTTAAATTTAAATGATCAGAAATGTCTTTAATAAAATATTCTCTAGGTTGATTTTTTCTTTTTAAAGTGTCTTGTGCTAATATTAACTGCGCAAACACAAGCAAGTAAATAATTAATGTAATAGTTTTTTTCAAGTGTTTATATGGATTTAATTTTAAAAAAAAGGTTTAAAAACGTATTAATTATTTTAGTTTCGCTCCATGTTTAAAAATTATTTACTAATTGCAATTATAACATTTCTTTTTACTGCTTGTAGCATTAAAGAAAAAGTAGATGTCATTTACTTTAACGGACAAGTTTATACAATAGATTCTTTACTAAGTAAACAAGAAGCATTTGCTATAAAAGATGGAAGATTTATTGCAGTTGGTACCAATATTTTTATAGAAAAAAATTATGAATCAACAGTGAAAATTGATTTAAAACAACAGTTTGTTTACCCAGGATTAATTGATGCCCACAGTCATTTTTATGGTTTAGGTAGGTTTATGCAAATGGTTGATTTAACGGGAGCAAAAAGTTGGGACGAATGTTTAGAAAGGTGTAAAAACTTTTATGATACAAATAAACCAAGTGTTCTTTTAGGCAGGGGTTGGGATCAAAATTTATGGGCTAAAGAAGATTTTCCTACCAATGAAAAATTAAACGAATTATTCAAAAATATTCCTGTTTTACTCAAAAGGGTTGATGGGCATGCAGCTATTGTTAACGACTTTACGTTAAAATTGGCAAATATAAATAATACAACATTGGTAAATGGAGGAA
>CAMCEM010000038.1 GCA_945873755.1 Chitinophaga pinensis
TGTTTAATTGTTTAATTGTTTAATTGTTGATTTGTTGATTTGTTAAATTTTTTAATTTTTTATTTTTTTAATTTTTTATGCAACTAAGAACTCAGAACTCAGAACTAAAAAAAATCAACTCGCAATAACTTAATTAAACAATAATCCTCTCCTGAAAAAACAGACAAAATTTCTAATGGCAAAACTTTTGATAATGTATGGTATAAAATTAAATTTAATTTTACTGTATAATATAGAATTACAATGAATAACGAGCAAGAAAAAGAGTTGATTAACGATACAAACAAAGAAATTAACGAAGAAAATCCGGTAGCTGAAAATGAACAAACTGACAATACAGTCACATTTGAAGAACAAAAGGCAGAAGAAACACCAATTACTTTAGAACAAGAATTAGCCGAAGCAAAAGACAAATATTTAAGACTTTACAGTGATTTTGAAAACTACAAACGCAGAACTGCAAAGGAAAGAATGGAATTGATGATGACAGCTAATAAAGAAGTTTTAGTGTCGTTAATTCCTATTTTAGATGATTTTGAACGTGCTTTAAAAGCAATGGAAAAAGCTACTGAAGTTACAGCCGTTAAAGAAGGAGTGGAGTTAGTAAGTCATAAATTTAAAAACACTTTAAATCAAAAAGGTTTAAAAGAAATGGAAAGTACAAACAAGGTTTTTGATAGTGAATTACATGAAGCAATAACCAATATTCCTGCTCCAAACGAAGATTTAAAAGGGAAAGTAGTTGATACAATAGAAAAGGGTTATCTGTTGAACGAAAGAGTAATTCGTTTTGCAAAAGTAGTAGTAGGAGAATAGTTAAGATTACAAGATTACAAGATTACAAAGATTAGAAAGATTACAAGGTTACAAAGATTTCAAAAATTAGAAAAAAGGTAAGTTGATTAAATTTAAAGGAGCATAAAAATCTGTCAATCCTTTAATTTTTCAATTTTCAATTATATTTATAGATGGCAAAAAGAGATTATTACGAAATATTAGGATTAAATAAAAGCGCATCGGAAGCCGATATAAAGAAAGCTTACCGACAAATGGCTATCAAATTTCATCCTGATAAAAACCCGGGTGATGCAAAAGCAGAAGAAAAATTTAAAGAAGCTGCTGAAGCATATGAAGTACTGAGCGATGGCAATAAAAAAGCCCGTTACGACCAATATGGTCATGCTGGCTCTGGTTCACAAGGCGGATACAGTGGAGGAGGAATGAATATGGAGGACATTTTCAGTAATTTTGGCGATGTTTTTGGAAATGATGGTAGTCCGTTTGATTCGTTTTTTGGCGGAGGTGGCAGAAGCAGAAGTGGACAAAGAGGGGTGCGAGGAAGTAATATTCGATTAAAAGTAAAATTAACTTTACAAGAAATAGCTACAGGTGTAGAAAAAAAATTAAAGTTTGGCCGCTTAGTTATGGCCGAAGGATTGAGCTTTGAAAATTGCACCACTTGTAAAGGGTCAGGTCAGGTAAGGAGAGTAACCAATACTTTTTTAGGACAAATGGCAACAACTTCTGCTTGCCCAACTTGCCAAGGAACTGGAAGAATAATGGGCAAACGCCCTGCCGGTTCTAATGCCGATGGATTGGTAAATAAAGAAGAAGTGGTTTCAGTTAATATTCCAGCTGGTGTTGCAAACGGAATGCAACTAAGCATGAGTAGCAAAGGAAATGCTGGCCCAATGGGCGGACCTGCTGGCGATTTAATAATATTGATTGAAGAAGCAGATGATGCTATTTTAAAGCGTGATGGTAATAATATAGTGTATGATTTATACATAAATTTTGCCGATGTAGCTTTAGGAACTCAAGTAGAAGTACCAACTGTTGATGGAAAAGTAAAGCTTAAAATAGATGCAGGTACTCAAGCTGGTAAAATATTGCGTTTGCGTGGCAAAGGTTTGCCTGAATTAAATACCAACTTTAAAGGTGATCAATTGATACATGTAAATGTTTGGACACCCCAAAAAGTGAATAAAGAAGAACAAGAAATGCTAGAAAAATTGCGCGTTTCAGAAAACTTTAAACCAAAGCCTAACGCCAACGACAAAGGTTTTTTTGATAGAATGAGGGAGTTTTTTAATTAAAAGAACTTAGCCACAGATTGCACAGAAAGCATAGATTAATTGCTTTTATATTTTACTAATATTTGAGGTTTAGAAAGCTGAGGTTGTTATTTGTCTTCTTCAAACTAATTTATTAATTTTGTTTAAATTTATTACTATGAAAACAATTAGCATTGAACTAGATAAAAACCAATTTATTACTATTTTAAATAAATTAAATGAAAGTGATAAACTAGATATTTTTAATGAGTTAAAAAAATCGTTGTTTTTGAAAAGATTTAATGAACTTTTGAAATCATTAAAAACCAATGATATAACTTTGGAAGAAATAACGAAAGAAGTAGAATTGGTTAGAAAAAAACGATATGAAAATGGAAAACAAATCGTTTAAAATAATTATAGATACAAATATTTGGATTTCGTTTTTAATAGGTAAAAATCTTAAAGGATTACAAAAACATATTTATTCTTCTGCTATTAAAATTATAGTTTGCGATGAACAAATTAAGGAGTTAATGGATGTTTTTAATAAACCAAAATTAAAAAAATATTTTTCTAAAGAACAGATTTTAGAGTTTTTTGATTTATTAAATGAAGCTTCGGTAAATATAAAAATAACTACCATAACTGATTTATGTAGAGACAAAAAGGATAACTATTTACTTTCGTTAGCAATTGATTCAGGAGCTGATTTTATTATTACTGGTGACAATGATTTGTTAGAATTAGTAAAGTTAAATGATACAGTAATATTAAAATTTACAGAGTTTGAAAAAGTTATTCTCAAAAAGTAATTATAAAAAAGTTTAGCCAAAGATTGCACAGATAACACAGATTAGGTCGTTGTTTGCATCAGATTTTACAATTAGTTAAATCAGCATTTTGTTCAAAAAATCATATACATTTTTTATATCATAATGTGCAAGTAAACTTGGGTTTACATGCACATTTTTGTTTTCAATGACTTGTAAAACTTCATTTATATTATTGACTGAAATACTTTTACTTTCGTTAACCAAATCGAGTAAACCAGCTTTTGCATAAGCAATTACTGGCGTTCCCACCAAAATACTTTCATGTACTACTCGGTTCCAACCTTCATTAATTCCAGTAAGTGCTAAAGTAAATTCACTCAAAGCCATTTGAGTTAAATAATTATCAAATTGCTCAAAATAAACCACTTCGTAATCGTTGGTTTTTTTTGCAAAATCTTTAAAATTGGTACTAAAGTAACAATAATAACCTTTTGAGGTAAGTTGTTCGGCAACTTCAAATACGTCAGGGTGGTTTTTAAAACTCCATTGACCTAAATGGATTTGCTTTTTCTTACTGCTTGTCATGTCGAGCGTAGTCGAGACACTATATGACTGTTCTCGACTTCGCTCGAACTGACTGTTTTTTTGCTCAACAAAACTGTAGTTTTGAAAAAACTTTTCATAAAACTCACCATCAAAAAAGTTAGGAAATAAATGAACAGGAATATTGTTGTTTATTTTATTTTTAAAATAATTTACCCAAAAGGGAGCAACAGCTACAATAGATACCTTTTTATTAGTTGTATTTTTTAATACCCAAAACAAATAATTGTAATACCATTTTAGCCAAAAGGATTTACCATCACTTTTATCGAAATTATGCAAAACAATATAAACTTTGTTTTGCGTAAACGCATTGCGAAGCAAAGCAAATAAAGCAACACGCGCTACTACTATATTGTAATTTCCGTTGGCTTTTAAACCCAATAAAAATAATTTTATGTATTGAAAAGGATTGGTATAAAACTTATTTTTTCTAATAATATTTAGTTGAATGTCACTGTTTTCTTTGTTTAAATATTTACATAATTGTTCAGCAAAAAACAGCTCATGTTTGTAGCCACCAGTTTCATATTTACCAAACGATATATAATTTATTGTTTTAATCAAAATTTACTATTTTGCTGCAAGTTAATAAAATGTAAAAAAAACCAAACGAATACTTTTTTTATAAAGTGGACGTTACATTTGTTTGAACAAAAATTGATGAAAAAACACCTATTTTTTTTATTTGTAATATTTAATAGTTTCTATGGTAATTCTCAGCCATTGGGAAATGAATGGATTAAACCAAACCAAACTTATTATAAAATAAAAATTGCACAACAAGGAGTTTTTAAAATAGATTCTGCTACTTTAATTCAATTTGGAGTTAATTTAAATGGCATTAACCCAAACAAATTTCAAATTTTTAAAAATGGTGAAGAGGTAACTTGTTTTGTAAAAGGCGAAAATGATGGTGTTTTTAATGCAGATGATTATTTATTGTTTTATGGCAATAAAAATGATGGTGTTTTAGATGCTGAATTATACAAAAATGCAACTGATCAGCCTCACCAATTAAATAGTTTATATACCGATACTGCCATTTATTTCTTTACTATTTTACCTAGTTCAGTTTCGCAAATTGGTAAACGATTCGTTAATTTTAGTGAAACAAATTATAGTTCTTATACACCTGAAAGTTATTTTATAAAAGAATTACAAATTGCACCAATTGAAGAATATTTTAGAGGCACATTTTCAAAAGTTGGCGAGGGTGAGTTCTATTATTTTTCTGATTATTTAGGTGGCGAAAGTTGGTTAGGTAATAGGTTTGGATTAAATGAAAATAAAACATACAATTTAAATACAACTAATTTATTTAATAGTGGACCCAACGGAGTTTTAGAGACAAAAGTTTTTGGAGTAAGCGATGATAAAATTAAAACAATAAACCATCATTTAAACATAAGTATTTCGAATAATAATTTAAATTTTAACTTAATAAAAGACACTACTTATGCTGGTTATACCGAAACAAAATATTCTATTAGTTTATCCAATTCGTTATTAGGAAACAGTACACAAATTAAGTTCGAAACAATAGCCGATTTAGGCTTAAGTAGTGATTATAGTGCTTTATCATATTTAAAATTAAAATATGCACACTCATGCGATTTTAGCAATATTTCGAATATGTACTTCAAACATATTGGGCAGCAAAGTGGAAATAGGATTTATTTTCAATTTTTGAATTATCCTAAAATAAATCCTGTAGTTTTAGATTTAACAAATAATAAAAAAATTAATTGCACTGTAAATAGCAATGTATTAAAAGTAATCATTGAAAACACGTTACAAGAACAAGAATTTTATTTTTATGATGAATCAGAAATAATACCAATAAACTCAATGGAATTGGTTGATATGAATGTATTAAATCCAAACTTAAATACTGAATTTTTAATAATTTCGAACAAGCAATTAAGTTCAGCAGCCGAGGCATATAAAACTTATCGAGCTCAAAGGTTTAATACCAGTTTAGTGTATAGTAATAATTTATATAACCAATTTTTTTATGGGTATGAACATCCGTTGGCCATTAAACATTTTTTAAAATATATTTATCAAAGCCAAACAATAAAACCTACTAATTTATTATTGTTGGGTAGAGGTTATCAAAACAATTTGGTTAGAAGCAATTTTCAGGACGCATACAGTAATAATTTGGTACCTGCCATTGGTGAACCATCGAGCGATAATTTATACACTTCAGGTTTAAATTCAACAATAATTTATGCCCCTGCAATACCAACTGGAAGAGTTCCTGCAGCCAATAACGAACAAGCATTTAATTATTTAAACAAATTAATTGAGTATGAAAAAGATACTACAGTTAATAACGATTGGCGCAAGCAAGTATTGCATTTAACAGGCGGAAGTGGAAACGAACAACAAGAATATACTGGCCAATTAAACATTGCTAAAAACAAAATTAAAGATGTTTATTTTGGAGCAAATGTTACTAGTTTTAACAAAAATACCACTCAAAATGTAGAAGTTGGATTAAAGAGTAAATTGATAGCTGAATTGAATAATGGTAAAAGTTTAATGACTTTTTTGGGACATGGTTCACTCTCTATTTTAGACGTAGATTTTGGAAGTATTAACGATATGCAAAACACCAATAAATATACTTTCTTTTATTTTAACGGATGTAATATAGGTAATGCCAACGATGCAGATCCGCTTGGGAGTGGAAATATTTATGGCAAAGATTTTTTAACGGCTGCCAATAAAGGCGCAATAGGTTGGTTGGCACATTCAAATTTTACTTTAACTGGTCCTTTGTACCAACAAATAAGTTTGTTTTATAAAAACTTAGGAACCGATTTTTATGGCAATTCAATTGGAAAAATTATTCAACAAACCATTGCCGAATCTAGTGTTTCTGGTGGAGTTTACGAAGTATCGCATGGTTTACAATTATTGTATCAGGGCGATCCTGCATTAAAAATTGGCAGTCCTTATTTTCCTGATTATAAAATTACTGATGCCGATATTTTTTTAACTGATAAAAACTTAACTGCATTAGCCGATTCGTTTGAAATAAATGCCATTATTAAAAATATTGGTAAAGCAATAACCGATTCTATTTTAATAAAAATTGAACATACCGTATCAGCAACTGGAAATAAGGTTGTTTACGATAGTATTTTTATGTCAGCTCCTTTTTACAGCGATACTTTAAAAGTAAAATTAAAAGGTTTAGGCAAAAATTGGGTAGGGGAGAATGTGTTTAAAATTACGGTGGATTATTTAAACTTAAAAACAGAAGGAAATGAATTAAACAATGAAGCAGTCTTTAAAAAGTTTATTCCTGGCAGTGGTATCATTTTAATGTATCCTTTAAATTACGAAATTGTTTCAACCGATTCTGTTGAATTTATTATTCAAAACAACGATTTATTGGCTTTGAATAAAGAATATATTTTTGAAATTGATAATTCAACTAATTTTAATAATTCTTCTATTTTTTATAGAAATTCAGGTGTAGTTTTAGGAAACGACATTGCAAAATGGAAGATAAAATTACCAACAAACGATACAATTGTTTACTATTGGAGAGCAAAAATAAATGCACCCGAAAACCAAGGAGGCACATGGATTAATGCATCATTTACCAAAATTTCAAACGCACAATTTGGTTTCATGCAGAGTGAATTTAACCAATTTAACAATGTATCAGCATTCGATAAAATAGTTTTTGATTCTATAAAAAAGCAAATGGAATTTGTAGACAATGAGTTGGTGCTTGGAATTCAGAACAAACGTTTTGACCATAGAAACATGGGAGTAATTGTTCCTTATCAATTAAATGAAGGTGTTGGTTCGTGCACAGGAAATAATGTTGTTGCCATGGTTTTTGAACCATTTCAGGTTGATGTTCCTTACGAAATTCCCGGCTATCCTTTTAACTGCGCATTTGTTCAAAACAACAAACAAAATAGAAGCCGCAGGTATTATCCGTTTCCTACAAATACTTTTGCTGAATTGGCTGAATTAAGAAGATTTATTGATAGTATTCCATCTGGATATTATGTGGCTATGTTCTCGCGTTATGGAACAAATATTCAGGCTTGGGACCAAGCTACTTTAAACAGTTTAAACAAATTTGGATTAACTAAAGTAAACCAAATAAAAAGTAAAAATACTGCTTGGGCTTTTATTAGTATGAAAGATGCTGCAATTGGATTTGCTGCCGAAGATTCAATTAATAACGATTCTTTAGGTGCATTGGTTGACATGGGTATGGTAAGTTTACCACCAGCTGTAAATCAACCACAAGACACAAAGTTATTAACCATCAATAAAGCATTAATTACTAAATGGTACAAAGGCAGCATTACTTCAAAACCTTTTGGTCCAGCTAAGAATTGGAGTCAGTTAAATTTTAAATTTATTGATAGCGAAGAATCAATAAACAGTAAATTTAATATTGACGTAATTGGAATAAACTATAATGGAAATGATACCATAATTTATAAAAATATAACCAATACTAATTTCGATTTAAGTGCTATAAATAATTTGAATATTTCGTATTTAAAATTGAAATTAAATATGGAAGACAGTGCTAAAAGAACGCCTCAATATTTTGGTTATTGGCAGTTGTTGGCAACTCCAATTGCTGAGGCAAAACTTGCTCCTGAATTTGTATTTAGTTTAAATAAAAACCCCATTGAAGAAGGAGATAGTTTGTTTTTTCAATTAGGCATTCAAAATATATCATCAGTTTTGTATGATAGTTCTACGCTAAATATTAAAATAATTGATGACAATAGAATAATTAAACACCAACAAAATCTTTTCATAAAATCCTTAAATCCCAAAGCTACTTCATTTGTTAAAGCCTCACTCCCAACGCTTGGTTTAAATGGAAATAATCAAATTCAGTTTACATTAAATTATGATAAAAAAGTAAATGAGTTAACGTTCTTAAATAATTTTTTAGCTACTAATTTTATTGTTAATAACGACAGAAGTAATCCATTTATAAACGTAACTTTTGATGGCGTAAATATTATGAATGGTGATATTGTTTCGGCCACACCTTTAATAAATATTAGCTCAATTGATAACAATAAATATATTTTACAAAACGATACTTCCTTATTTAATTTAATGATTAGAAAACCGGGTAGTTTCGACTTTGAAAAAATAAATTTAAATAGCAGTGAAATACAGTATTTTCCTGCAATTGATAATAAAAATAATGCTAAAATAATATTTAAACCTCAAAACTTAGTTGATGGAAAATATGCTTTAAAAGTGCAAGCAATAGATGCTGTAGGCAACAAAGCCGGTGAAAACGATTATGAAATTGAATTTACAATTATTAACAAATCAACTATTTCAAATTTTTTCCCTTATCCAAATCCTGCTACTACCAATATTCGATTTGTGTTTACCTTAACAGGAAGCAAAGTTCCTGACGATTTGTTGATTAGAATTTCGACAATAACAGGAAAAGTTGTAAAGGAAATTACAAAATTAGAGTTTGGAAATATTAAAATTGGAAATAACATAAGCGAATATGCTTGGGATGGAAACGATATGTATGGCGATAGATTGGCAAATGGAGTTTATTTATACCAAGTATTTACCCGCATTGACAATAAAGCAATTGAAAATATTAAATCATTTAGTACTGAAAAATACTTTACTGATGGTGTTGGAAAAATTTATTTAATGCGGTAAATTTTTTTAACAATAGCTAACCAATAAATACCAATTATACCAGCCAAAAAAGTAAAAGCAGTTTGAAATCCATGTATAATAAAAGTTAAACTCAAAGCAATTTCTTTGTCAATATTCATTTTAACTAAAGCATAAGCAACTGCTGCATGATATGCTCCCAAAGCTCCACCTGGCAAAGGAATAGAACGAGCAACTGATCCTATAAGTGATACTTGCAAAGCTTGTAATAAACTTAAGTTTGATGTTTCAACAAATACAAAAAACCACAAGTATGTCATTAGGAAATAATTGAACCAAATAAAAATTGAATGTGCTAAAAATTTAATATTTGAAACCAAATTTAGCATTTCTTTTAAATGATTCATTAAGGTAACAAACCAATTGTATTTAATTTTTTTATAAAATAATAAAAGTAAAACGCCAAATATTGCTACACAAATAATAACATACCAAATTTTATTATTACTAAATAATTGTGTAAGATTTAAAATATTAGTTACTAGCTTCGAATCAGAGTAAAATTCTAAAAAAAGGAGTAAACAAATTAACAATCCTAAACAAATGATATCGGTTAATCTTTCAAAAAAAGTAGAAATTAAACTTTTTTGAATGATTAAATTATCAGTTTTTTTAAGCACCAAACATTTTACTATTTCACCTCCACGAGGAAAGAAAAAACTAACTAAATAACCCACTGCTATTGATGAAAAATTATTCATAAAAGGAATGCTTTCGTTAACTTTAGAAAGTATAATACTCCATCTATTTATTCTTGACACATAAACTGTAACCGATGATACAAACACCCAAAATGCCATTGAATAATTTCCTTTTAATAAAATGGAATAAAATTTATTAAAATCAATGTTTTTAAAACAGTAATTAATTAAATAAATACTAGCTAAAATAAATATTAAATATTGTAAATAAATAAAAAATTTAGACTTAAACATAAATTATTTTATTTGATAAACGAATAATTTTTTATCAATATTTGAAGTAATTAAAAACAAATTGTTGTCGTTCATTAAATAACCAAAAGTATAATAATAATTGGCATTTAAAGGAAAGCTTTCTTCGGTTTTGTACTTTTTGTTTTCTAAATATAATTTACCTTCCAATGGGTTTAAATAACTAAAATAGGGGACATTATTTTTCACAATTATATCTAGTTGATAGTTTAAAGTATCGTTAAAGTTTTTATTATACACTTCTTTCCCCATTGAATTATATATGCTTGTTGATGTATATTTTTTAACAATAAAATACGTGTTTTTATCTAAATATACTTCGCTTATAGGAATACTTCTTATTGTATTTAAATTATAGTTTTTACTAGGTAAAGTGGTGTGGTATTCTTTAATTTTAAAAACTTTAGACGAATCAATAAAATAAAATTTTATATTATTTGAATCCAACATTTCGTGTTTGATATATTTATATATAGCATTGGTGTCTAGTCCAAATGAACTGAATTTTTTACCATTTAAAGTAAAGAAATTTAGCTTACCTTTTTCATTTATTAAATAACTTATAAGTTCATTTCTAAATGTAAAAGTTTGTATATTTTGAATTGGATTTGGGTAATAATTTTTAGGATTCCAACCACTTAAAAGTCGTGCTTGTATATTGTAACACCATATTTTATAGTACTTACCTATTACAAATATTTGATAAGTTTTATCGTTCAAATAATCATTTACTTGAAGAGGGAAATTGGTTCCAGTAGGAATCCATAACGGATAACCTTGAAGATTTTTTCCGTTTTCATCTAACAAAAATATTTGTGTATTGGTATTAAATAAATATTGCGTTTTACCATTTTTAAAAGCATCTACTTCATGTATTGTACTAATTATTTTACCAAAAACAGGAACTTTAAAAAGTATTTTACTGTCCATGTTTATTAAGTAAACTTGGTTACTTGCATCTTGAACCATTATACAATTTTGGTTTGAAGCAGAGTTATAAACTATTTGAGGTTTATTATTTATTGAAGTATCTAAAGGCAATTCCCACAATAACTCTGTTTTCTTATTGGCATTTATATTAAAACTAATAAGTAAGTTGGTTATATAATTTTTATCGTTGGTAGCATTTACTTGAAAACTAATGAATTTTGCTTTGTTAAAATAACCAGTATTTTTTTTGTATAATTCTATCACATCATTTTGCAAAAAACTTTCATTTTGTTGCGATAAATTAGAACTGTTAATTAAAAAATCAATATTTGAATTGGTATTAATTTTAGATAAATGATTGACATAATCGAGGTTTTTTACTAGAAGTGAGCTGCTTAATTGATTTAAATAAAATTCGTTCAATACTATTTTATTATTTGCAACTATTAAGTAATCGTTATACACTATTGCATAATCGGCTTCTATACCTAAAAACAAAGGACCCCATGTATAATCGAAATAGTTTTTTAAATTTATTTTATAAAAATTTGAAGCATTATTTAGTATAGTATCAGTACTCAAAGTATCTTTTAAATCAATTCCTTTTAATTCGTTTAAAAGTTTGTTTTTATCTTTTATTTTTATAATTAATAACTGACAGCTATCAAAGCTTAACTGCATGTTTTTAACACCTACTTGAGCTATTTCATTGCCTAAAGTACTTATTATATTTTTATATAAATTAGGTTTATTTTTTACTTTATCAATACTGTCTCTTTTAAAATTTCTGCTATCAATATTGTTTACCGTATAAAATTCTTTTAAGTTTTTGTTAAAGGTTTCATCATCATTAAAATTAATTCCTAAATAATAACTAGTATTTTCGGGTAAAAGCTTTTTAATACTTTGTTCCTTTGCTTCCATTTTATTGAAACAATCAAAATATTGGAAAATATTTTCATCAGTAATACTTACACCTTTTAATTTTAAATAATCGTTGCCACTGTTAACACCTAATGCAGTCCAATTGGCCATTAAGGGTAATTTATTAAGTGCTTGTATTTTATTGCTATTTATAAAAGTATTAAAAAATACTGGAAGGTTATTATAATTTAAGTACAAATTATAAGTCCCCATACTTTTTACAAAACTCAGTTTATCAAGCCTTGAAATGTCGTAAGTTTTTTTATTTTCTATGTTTAATAATGCTTCTTCAATAAGTTGACCATTCATTGAAAAAGTAAAAATTTTATTTTTTACAGCAAAACTAAATTTTCTATTATTTTTAAAATCGGTAAAATCGTAAATGTTATTATTTAAAAATTTTCTTTTATTTACTATAAATCTGTTTTTATTAAAAGTAGCAATCCAATTACTAATATCTTGTATATCGAAGCTTTTTCGTGTTTCCACCATTAAAAGTGCATCAATGGATTTATTTTTATATGCGTGAAACGATATAACAATATTATTGTCTTCTTTCCACTCTTTTAATGTAGTTTCATAGTTTAAAATACTATCCAAATATTTTAAATTACTATTTGCTTCGGCCAAAAAATTATTTTGGGTTAATTGTTGCCAAAAACTTTGCTGATTCAGCAGTTTATATTGAAGCTTTACATTTTTTATTTCTATTGCAAAAACAGTATTTCTAGGTAGTACATTTATTGCATTTATCGATTTTGTATTAATTTTTGTGTAATAGAAAACAATCATAAATACAATAGTAAGTACTGAAGTAACAACCACACCTGTAATTAAATTCCTGTTCATTATTTATTAAATCGTTCAAAAATAATTGGTATTTAAAATATTATTGATGTTATTTGTTAACAATAAATAACTAATAATCAAATTATGGATAGGAACAACAACATATATATAAAAATTGGATTTGGTATTTCGGCACTATGTGTAATCCTTGGAGCTTTTGCAGCACATTTATTAAAAGAGTTTTTAAATCCTGCTGATGTTATAACCTTTGACACGGGTACTAAGTATATGTTTTACCATTCATTAGCCATTTCCATGATTGCTTTGAACCATAGAAAATTCCATCAAAATATTTTAGATTTATCTGTATTTTTGTTTTTAGCAGGAATGATTTTTTTTACAGGTAGCTTATATCTATTGGCTACTAGAACTATTTGGGGCGATGATTCAGATTTGTGGATTGGTGCAATTACACCACTTGGCGGAGTTTTGTTTATAGCTGCATGGGGAGTTTTGATTTTTAAAGGTTTTATTAAAGATGAAAACACTAAAATCAATAATAACAAAAAAACTAAAAGCAGAAAGCATAGATCAAGTAGATTGAAAAATGAAGTTGAAGAGAATATTGATTCCGTTTTTAATGAAGATTTAGCAAATTAGATTTATGAAAACTATTGTTTTTATGAGGCATGCAAAAGCCGAAGTGATAAAACTTGAAAAATCAGACTTTGAACGAAAACTTACTGACAAAGGAAAAAATGATGCTCAAAATGCGGCTAAAAGCTTATTAAAAGATATTCATAAAATAGATTTAATTATAACAAGTTCAGCTAAACGAACTTTTAAAACAGCTAAAATTGTTGCAGAAGTATTTGACATTGATAAAAAAGAAATTTTATGTTTTGATGAGTTATACGAAGCCGAACACAATGAGTATTTAAAGGTTATAAGAAGTATAGATGATACCAATATTAATACTGTTTTAGTCGTTGGGCATAACCCTACCATTTTTGCAATAGCAGATGCAATGAGTAGTTTTTTATTCGATGATTTTAAGCCAGGTGCTTACGTAGTTTTTAACATACCAATCGAAACTTTTAAAATGTTTGTATTGGGCCCAGCAAATTTATTACATAGTTATACGCCCTAATTTATTTTAATAAATCTGTCTTGTTCAACCAAATTTATTTCAATTTTATAAGTTATTTCATTGTTCAATATTTCATCAATTTTATTTGGCCATTCAATTAAACAAATATTTTTTGTTTTAAAATAATCTTCTATTCCCATATCATAAACCTCTTCAATTGATTTTATTCTGTAAAAGTCAAAGTGATAAATGGTATTGCCATTTATAGTTTTATATTCATTTACAATAGAAAATGTTGGACTATTTACCTCTTCTGATACTCCTAAATTTTTACAAATACTTTTTATCAAAGTTGTTTTTCCCACACCCATTTCTCCAATAAAAAGCCATATTTTATTGTCTTTTGCATTTTCAATTATTTGGGTTGATACATTATCAATATTGCTTAATTGATAGTTAATTAGGTTGCTCATTAAAAAATTTTTATCATCAAAAATAAATAATATTGGTATCATTGCTTACTTTTAATGAAATTCGCACATAATAATTTAAAAACCTATATGTTAAATATTGTACTATTTGGCCCTCCTGGAGCAGGTAAAGGAACACAATCAGAAAAATTAATAGCTAAATATAATTTAGTTCATCTATCAACAGGCGATATTTTTAGAGCAAATATTAAAGGTGAAACTGAACTAGGAATGTTAGCTAAAACCTATATGGATGGAGGAAACTTAGTTCCTGACGAAGTAACTATAAACATGCTTGCTGCCGAATTAGATAAAGCACCCAATGCCAAAGGATTTATTTTTGATGGTTTTCCTAGAACTCAAGCGCAAGCAGCAGCATTAGATTCATTACTAAATTCAAAAAACACTTCTATTACTTCAATGCTTGCTTTAGAGGTAGAAGAAGAAGAACTAAAAAAACGTTTATTGATTCGCGGAAAAGACAGCGGCCGAGCTGACGATCAAAACCCAGAAATAATTCAAAACAGAATAAACGAATACAACAATAAAACCATGCCTGTTAAAGATTTTTATGCTGCCCAAAACAAATACAAAGGCATTAACGGAATTGGAGAAATTGAAGGTATTTTTGCATTGCTTTGCAACGAAATTGAACAAGCTATTTAGTTGTTAGTTCTTAGTTTTAAGTACTTAGTTCTTAATTGTCGGATGTTAGTAATTAATTTTTAGTTTTCAGTAATTAGTTCGTAGTTGTCAGTTGATAACTGATGTAAAAACGCAAAAATCTACCATAAAACAATTTAGCAATTAAACAATCTAACAATTTAGCAATTAAACAATCTAGCAATCAATAAATCTAAAAATCACCAAATTCAAAAATCACCAAATCAATAAATAAAAAATGTCTGAATCAAACTTTGTAGATTACGTTAAAATATGTTGCCGAAGTGGCAAGGGGGGAAAGGGTGCAATGCATTTTATGCGCGATAAACATACTGCCAAAGGAGGACCTGATGGTGGAGATGGAGGCAGAGGTGGACACATTATACTGAGAGGGAGTAATAATGCTTGGACTTTATTACATTTAAAATACCGTAAGCATGTTATTGCTGCGCCAGGTGGAAATGGCGATGCTGGTCTGCGTTCTGGAGCAAATGGAGAAGATATTTATGTGGAAGTACCTTTAGGAACTGTAGCCAAAGATGTGGAAACAAATGAAGTATTGGCTGAAATTACTGAAAACGGACAAGAGTATATAATACTTAAAGGTGGTAGAGGAGGTTTGGGAAATCATCATTTTAAAAACTCAGTAAATCAAAATCCCAGATATGCCCAACCAGGCGAAGATGGAAAAGAAGAGTGGAAAGTATTAGAGCTTAAAGTATTGGCCGATATTGGTTTAGTTGGATTTCCTAATGCGGGAAAATCTACTTTACTTTCGGTAATTACTGCTGCCAAACCCGAAATTGCTGATTACCCTTTTACTACCTTGGTACCCAATTTAGGAATTGTAAAATACCACGATTACAAAAGTTTTGTTGTGGCTGATATTCCAGGAATTATTGAAGGAGCGCACGAAGGAAAAGGTTTAGGAACTCGTTTTTTGCGCCACATAGAACGAAATGCAACTTTACTGTTTATGGTACCTGCTACTAGCGATGACATTAAAGCAGAATACAAAATATTACTTAACGAACTGAAACAATACAACAAAGAATTAGGCGATAAAAAACGATTGTTAGCCATAACCAAATGCGATTTGGTTGATGACGACATTTTAAAAGCCATTAAAAAAACCTTACCTCGTGGTATTCCAAATATTTTTATTAGTTCAGCATCAAACAAAAATATTATCGAACTAAAAGACAAACTTTGGGAAATGATTAATTAAATTTCTCTCCATGCGCTCTCGCAAGTGTTAAGCGAAGCGTCACTTGTGAGGTTAAATAATTAAAGTTTGTAACTTTATCTATAACATTACCAAATCTCTCCACGCGCGCTCTCGCAAGTGTTAAGCGAATCGTCACTTGTGAGGTAAAATAATTAAAGTTTGTAACTTTATCTATAACATTACCAAATCTCTCTACGCGCGCCCTCGCAAGTGTTAAGCGAAGCGTCACTTGTGAGGTAAAATAATTAAAGTTTGTAACTTTATCTATAACATTACCAAATCTCTCCATGCGCTCTCGCAAGTGTTAAGCGAAGCGTCACTTGTGAGGATAAATAATTAAAGTTTGTAAACATTACCAAATTTCTCGCAAGTGTTAAGCGAAGCGTCAATTTTGAGAATGAGTAAGCAAAGTTTTTAACTTAGACACTGCGTATATACCAAAACTAACAACTGTTCCAGTTTTGCAATCAGTATTAATTTGTCCTGATTTATCGGGAAGCATTTGTAAATAGTAAAATAACAATGCCTTTTAATAGATTTGTTTTAAAATTGGCATTGTAAAAAATCGGATTAAAAATCAATTTAAAAAATGTTTCGTGATTGCAAATACGAACCAGCGAGCGAGCTAGTTATTTATTCAATAATTAAAAACTCTTTTGCTCTAATTCCTTTTTCTGTTTGGTGTACTGAACACATTTGGTTTGTAGGGTCGTGTTCAAAATAGAGTAAGTAATTATTTTCAACTGCAAGGTTTAAAATATTAGTTTTTTCTTTCATACTTTCCAGCGGCCTTACATCGTAACCCATTACATAAGCAGTAGGAATATGGGCAACAGTTGGAATTACATCAGCTAAATAAATTAATTTGGTATTTTTATAAGGAATAACAGGGTGCATCATATTGTTAGTATGGCCAATAGTAAAAAGTAAATCTATTTCATTATGAAACTTTTCGTTGTTTTTTAATAGCTTTAATTGACCGCTTTCTTGTATTGGTAAAATATTTTCTTTAATAAAACTTGCTTTTTCTCTAGGGTTAGGTGCAATAGCTTCTTCCCAGTGTTTTTCAGCTATCCAATAGGTTGCATTTTTAAAAGCAGTTTCATATTTAGTTCTATCGTTATTCCATTTTATACTACCTCCACAATGGTCAAAGTGCAAGTGTGTAAGCACCATGTCTGTTATGTCATCATAATGGAAACCATATTTAGCCAACGATTTTTCTAAAGAATCGTCTCCATGTAAATAGTAATGGCCAAAAAATTTGTCATCTTGTTTATTTCCTATACCATTATCAATTAAAATCAGTCTGTTGCCATCCTCAATTAAAAGGCAACGCATGGCCAAACTAATTAAATTATTATCATCGGCAGGGTTTAGTTTATTCCAAATTGTTTTAGGCACTACACCAAACATAGCACCACCATCTAACTTAAATTTTCCTGTTTCAATTGTATATAGTTTCATTTTTTTAAATTTATTGGTGTTACATGATTTTATATTTTATACTACTCATCTATTTCTCAATTCTCAACTCTCACTTCTCAACTCTCACTTCTCAACTCTCACTTCTCAACTCTCATTTCTCATTTCATTCCCCAAAAACTCATCAATACTACAAGCGTCTTCTAATTTAAAAATACCACTTTCTGTTCTACAAAGCGAATTTAAATAAGCACCACTTTTTAGTTTATTTCCAAAGTCGAAAGCAATGCTTCTTATATAAGTTCCTTTACTACATTTAATTTTAAAATATACTAAAGGCATACTTATTTCAGTAATTTCAAACGAAAAAATATTTATCAATCGAGGAGTTAGTTCAATGGTTTCTCCTTTTCTGGCTGCGCTGTATGCTCTTTGCCCATCTTTTTTTATAGCCGAAAAAATAGGTGGCATTTGCATTTGTTCTCCCACAAAAGTTTCTGCTGTTTCTATTATTAATTCTTTAGTAATATGGCTTATATCAAATTGTTGGTTTACTTCAGTTTCTTTGTCATAACTGGGTGTTGTTGCTCCAATACAAAAGCTTCCCGTATACACTTTTTCGGTTGCCATGTATTGTTCAATATTTTTAGTTTCTTTTCCTACACATAATATCAATAATCCTTCTGCCAAAGGATCGAGGGTTCCTGCATGACCAACTTTAATTTTTCTTTTTTCGCCCGTGGCTAATTGTAAGTCGGTTTTGTATTGTTTTGAAATAGCATAACGCAATTTATTTACCACCTGAAAACTGGTCCAGCCCAAAGGTTTATTTATAAGTATATAATCGCTTAGTGGATTAATTTTATCTAAATATTTTTTTTCTACCATTAAATATTTTTTTGCAATATGTCTATTAATATTATCAAAAACGAAACAATATTTTAACTTTATGCACAAATAAGCATAAAAAATTTAATTCTTGTTGATTGTATTTCTATTTATTCGTAGTGAACAATTTTTTAGGCTTTTTTAATGCAATTTATACTTATTAATTTGGGTATAAATTAAACTATTTTATGAAAAAATTAATTTTTATTGCAAGTGCATTTCTTTTAACGTCATGTTTAAAAGAAGTAACAAAAGAGGGAGATAAACCAATTGTAATTAATCCCAATCCAACTTTAATGAATGAGTTGGTGGTACCTGATGGTTTTTTATACAAAACTGTTTCTAATATTTTATTAAAAGTAAAACTATTAACAATAAATGATTTACCTCTAAAAAATGTTAAGGTTGATGTATTAGATGAAACTCAAGAAAATAAAGGAAATATAATTGCAACTGGCTTTACAGATATAAATGGAAACTTGAATATTGATTTAGATATTTCAGTTTTAAAGGATAAAGTAATTATTAATACCGATTATATTGGGTTAATAAATAATGTAATTGTACCTTTAAAAGGAGTTGATGAAACAATTGATTTGACCATAGGAGGAAAAGAGCCATTGAAACTTTTTAGTGCAGATGTGAAAAATAATTTTTCAAACACTAAATCTTTAGGCAAAGCTTTTAATAGATTAAACTTTAAATTAGGAACTTTTACTTTTGGAATGAATGGTGGTGTGCCCAATTATTTAGTTACACCTAAAGACGTAATTACTGCTAGTTTTTTAAATGATATAAATGCAATTATACCTGAACAAGTTTCAGTACCTACAAATAATCCTGGTTTATTATTAAATGGTGTGCAAAAAGATTTAGTATTAACAAATACTACCGATGTTTGGTTAAATTTTTTGCACGAAGGTGCTGCAATCAGAAACTCTTTATTTTACTTTACATATAATATTAATAATAAACCTACTACCCAAAATGATATTGATTCATTGATTGCAGTTTTTCCTAATGCATCATTTACAGGTTCTGGTGGTAATTTATTTATTGGCGATAAAGTTCGATTAGGTAGGTTTGGCCCGGATACAGCCATTGGTTTTGCTTTAGCACAAAATGGATGGGCCGGAACTACAGTAAATTCGAACGTGGTATATATTTTTTCGATCAAAGAACTCAATGACGAAGTAAATCCAAATTTAAAAGAACATGTTGTTTCAATGAGAGATGTTGCTACTTCAAGATTTTTAGTTGGATTTGAAGATGGAAATAGAGATGATTTATTTTGTGATAATGACTTTAACGATTGTTTGTTTTATTTAAATGTTAGTAATCTGTCAAATGTTGATTTAACAAACACAGTAACAACTACTCCTTTTGTAATAGCAGACTCGGACGGAGATGGAGTATTGAATACTTTTGATGAATATCCAAACGATATTACAAGGGCATTTAACGTTTATTATCCCAATGCCGGTAATTATGCATCTGTTGCATTTGAAGATTTATGGCCAAGTAAAGGCGACCATGATTTAAACGATATTGTAGTAAATTATCAATACAAAGGAGTTTTAAATTCAAGTAATAAAATGGTTGATTTAATTGGAAAATTTAAATTACGTGCCGCAGGCGGTGTATTTAAAAATGCATTTTGCGTTGAATTGCCTTTTAATAAATCTGTAGTACAGAATATTTCAGGTGGAAATGGATTAGATGCGGCTGCCAATAAAGCAATTTTAAGGGTTTTTAATAATTCAACTTCAATTTTAAGATCATTCAATACACAATTGGGGCAACCAGTTGTAGTTACCGATACAATTTCCATGTCTTTAACATTTAAAACTCCTCAATCAACAAGCTTAGGTGTGTTTAATCCTTTTATTTTTGTTGATGAAACTGGTAAAGGAAGAGGACATGAAATTCATTTACCGGGCTTGTTACCAACTGAGTTAGTAAACAATGCAACTTTTGGAACATCAGACGATAATACCAATTTGGGATTATCAAGGTATTATTTAACAAAAAGAAATTTACCTTATGCAATAAGCACTCCTGTAAACTTTGATTATCCTACAGAAAAAACGCCAATTATTTCTGCGTATACTAAGTTTGCTGCTTGGGTTCAATCTGGAGGTACATCATATGCCGATTGGTATTTAAATTTACCCGGATATAGAGTTACAAATAAAACCTATTAGTTCAAATAGGTATTATGAACTTTCTGATAATTTACCTTAAGCAATTATGATGTCTAAATTATCCGATTAAACAGAAGAAAAAGATGCAATTTTTATTACACTTTTAAAAATTGCTTCTTGGGCTCAATCGGGCGGTTTTTAATTCCCCTTTTGGTATAAAACTTTATGTTGTTACCAGAACATCGAATAAAATTTATTTATCAAGTAAATATATAATTTTTCAAAACCCAATAGATTTCCTGTTGGGTTTTTCTGCTTTTATAAGCATCATATTGAAAACAGTGTGCCAAAATGAATCTTTCCGTTCGTTACGTTATTAATTTATTGCTGTAAATCAATACCTTATTATTTTGGCATATTTAATGAACTATAGTTTTTGATCTAAACTATATAAAATGAAAAAAATAATTTTAACATCTACAATTTTAACTTTGCTTTTAGCTTCGTGTATGAAAAATGTAGAAAAAGATGAATCATTGATTGAAAACAAAATTGCTAATCCTAATGCAACAACAACTAGAGATTTAGTAGTGCCTGTAAGTTTTTCATACAAAACCACCAACGATGTAAATTTCAATATTACATTATTATCTAATAATAATGAACCATTAAAAGGGGTAAGAGTTGATATAATGGATGACATCCCAGAAAATAATGGTAAAATAATTGCTACAGGAATTACTAACAAAATTGGAGTTTTAAGTATTCCTTACAATATTTCTATTAATTTAAAAGAAGTTATAGTTAATACAGATTACATAGGTTTAATTAATAATGTAATTGTACCAGTAAATGGAACTTCGGTTAACTTAACTTTAGGAGGAAAAAATCCCATGAAAGTTACTACTGCTGAAAGTAAAAATTTAATTAAATCAACTCAAGCTTTAGGAAAAGCATTTAATAGATTAAGCTACAAATTAGGTTCATTTTCAACTGGTTTAAATGGTGGTGTTCCAACTTATTTAATGTCGGTAAACGAAAATGTAACAAGTCAGTTTTTAGCTGATGTGAATTCTTCATTGCCTGAGCAAAGTCCAGTTCCAACTTATTATCCGCAATATTTAGCATCTAATTTAGAAAGAAATTTAGTTATTGATGGTTTAAGTGATGTTTGGATTACTTTTGTGCACGAAGGCGCTGGGATTAAAAATTCTTTATTCTACTTTGTGTACGATCAGAATAATGTTCCAACAAGTGCAAGCGATATTGATTCATTAATTGCTATTTTTCCTAATTCATCATACAGCGGAAGTGGAGGAGGATTGGTAACAGGAAATAAAGTTTTCATAGGACGATTTGCTGCTGGTAAAGCTATTGGTTTTGCTTTGGCTCAAAATGCTTGGAATGGAACCAATATAAGAACTAGTGGCACTTTCTTTTATACATTAAGGGCTTTAAATCCTGAAAGTACTTCATCTGCAAGAGAGCATGTTGCTTTTTTATACGACAATCCTACACAACGTTTTTTAATTGGTTTTGAAGATATAAACAGAGATCAAATTAGTTGTGATCACGATTTTAATGATTGTGTTGTTTTTGCAACAGCAAATCCGGCAGAAAATATTAATAAAACAAATGTTTTAACAACTACTCCTGCAACTGGAAGTGACAATGACAACGATGGTGTATTAAATTCTTATGACGAATACCCTAATGATGCTAACAAAGCGTTCAATGTATCTTATCCTAGCGCATCTACTTTTGCATCAGTTGCTTTCGAAGATTTATGGCCAAGCCAAGGAGATTACGACATGAACGATGTAGTAGTAAACTACCAATACAAAGGAGTGTTAAACGCAAGCAATAAAATGGTAGAAATGTTTGCAAAATATAAATTAAGAGCTGCTGGTGGAATTTTTAGAAATGGTTTTGCGGTTGAATTACCAATTAATAAATCAACAATTAGTTCTATATCTGGCGGAAACGGACTAGAAACCGATGCTACAAAAGCTATTTTAAAAGTATTTTCTAATTCTACCTCTATTATTCAAAACTACAATACTTTAAGTGGTCAAACGAATCAAAGTACCGATACTATTTCAATGTCATTGTCTTTTTCAACTGCTCAAAGCATAACTTTAAGTTCATTTAATCCATTTATTTATGTAAATGAAACTGGAAAAGGAAGAGGACATGAAATTCATTTGCCCGATATGGCCCCAACGGAATTGGCTACAACTGCTACTTTAGGAACATTTGCTGATAATTCAAATATTGCAACTGCAAGATTTTACAAAACAAAATTAAATTTACCTTTTGCTTTAAATATTCCTGAAAGTTTTGCATATCCGATAGAAAAAAATGATATTGTTACCGCTCATTTAAAGTTTGCTGAATGGGCTCAATCAGGAGGAACGCTTTTTCAAGATTGGTATAAAAATTTATCAGACTATAGAACTTCGAGTAAAATTTATTAATAAAAACTATTTTATAACTAAAAGGCTTCCTGAAAAAGAGGCCTTTTTTTTTGTCTTTTGAAAATAATTACTTACCAACCCAATTTGAATTGGTGGCATAATTCAACTATGGGAAGGCAGCAGCTTTTGAGCAGGAGACATAATATAAATATGTGAAAGTAACCTTGATAATTTACCTATAAAATCTAAAAAAGAGCTGAGAAATAGTTAATCGCTTTTTTGCATAAAAAAAACCAATAATTATATTATAACTATTGGTTTTAAAAATTTAATTAATATTATTTATAACTATCGACCAACACCTAATTATTTAACTTCTTCTTTCTTTGGTTTAATTAGCACGTCATCAAGCATTCCATAAGCTTTAGCTTCTTCAGCTATCATCCAATAATCGCGGTCACTATCGGCTTCTACTTTTTCAAATGGTTGTCCACTGTGGTGCGAAATTATATCATATAACTCTTTCTTTAGTTTTTGAATTTCGCGAGCAGTAATTTCTATATCACTTGCTTGCCCTTGTGCACCTCCTAAAGGTTGGTGAATCATAATACGTGCATGGCGTAATGCAGTTCGTTTTCCCTTAGCACCAGCACATTGCAATACAGCTCCCATTGATGCAGCTAAACCTGTACATATAGTTGCTACATCTGGCTGAATCCATTGCATAGTATCGTATATTCCTAAACCTGCATAAACCGATCCGCCTGGACTATTTATATACATTTGAATATCTCTTCTAGCATCCATCGATTCTAAGAATAATAACTGTGCTTGAACAATGTTAGCTATATAATCATCAATGGCAGTGCCCAAAAATAAAATTCTATCTGCCATTAATCTAGAGAAAACATCTATTTCTCTAAAGTTCATTGGTCTTTCCTCTATAACAGTTCTAGTCATATTTTGAGGAATACTTTCCATGTATGCATCTACTTTTAAACTGCTAATTCCTTGGTGTTTAATAGCATACTTTCTAAATTCTTTTCCTACATCCATTTTAATAATTTTTTTAATTAGTGTCAAATATATATTGATGTTTAGTATTGTCAAGCAAAATGCCAACTATTTTTGCTGACAAAAAGACTTTTTAATTGTTTATAAATTCATTAAATAGTATAAAATACATTTTTGTTTTAGTAAGTGGATAAAAAAAGTAAATTAGTAAAAAATAGCATACTTTTTAATTATAAAATTGCACAATGGAAATACTTGAAATATTTAAAGAATTACTAACAAACACAAAAGGATTTTTAGAAATGTTTGTTGCACAACATGGATTATTAATTTATGCTTTATTATTTTTAATAGTTTTTTGTGAAACAGGATTAGTGGTATTGCCATTACTTCCTGGTGACTCGCTATTATTTACTGCCGGTGTTTTAGCTGGTAATCCTGCAAATAATTTAAACGTAGTATTAATAATTATTTTATTAATAACTGCTGCTTTAATGGGTGATAACACCAACTATTTTATTGGAAAATTTTTAGCTAAAAAAGGCGAGGGAGCTAAGCTTTTTGGAATATTTACTATTAAAAAAGAATACATTGATAAAACACATTTATTTTACGAAAAGCATGGAACTTTAGCAATTGTTGTTGCTAGGTTTGTACCAATAGTTAGAACGTTTGCTCCTTTTGTTGCTGGTGTTGGAAGTATGAAATATAGTAAATACTTAACTTATTGCGTAATAGGTGCAATACTTTGGGTTGGAGTAATAACTTTAGCTGGATATTTTTTAGGAAGTTACCCTTGGGTTCAAAAAAACTTCGAGAAAATTGTACTTGGCATAGTTTTCGTTTCAGTATTGCCAGTTGCATTTGGAATACTTAAAAGTTTTTTAGTTGGAAATAAAAAAGAAATATAGTTTAATTAACACAAAAGTTAAATATAAATTTTATATATTAACTATATCATTCTTTTGTTTTATTAACTACTTACCAGCCGAAATAACTTATGGTTTTTGTACAATTAAAGAATCAAGAAACGGAAAAGATTTGTTCCAAATATTCGGAAATACTTACATTGAAAGTAAACCTATTGATTTAAATTTCCATGAAATATTATTAGAGGTTTATGTAGATAAAAAATTTGTTTATGACGACCAACAAATTTTAGCAAAAGCAAAACTTTATAATATTAATGGAAAAATTATTGGTGTGGCCTTGGTCGATTTTACACCTTTTAAATATGTATCCGAAAATGACAGTATGATTCATTTTCAACTTTCAGGCTTTTTAACATCAGCATGCATAAATCCAAATTCTGTTCCTGAAATTGATTTAAATAAAATATTATCGTTTGCAAAGCAAAATGCAGGTGTTGAAT
>CAMCEM010000039.1 GCA_945873755.1 Chitinophaga pinensis
ATAAATAATTCAACTTCTTCTCAAATCCAACCCAAAATTTCTACTCGCCACATGAGTACAAAAACACCACAAATACTAAGTAATGCAGCAAAAATGGATTGAAGTTTAATGGTTTCTTTTCCTAGGAAAAATGCGGTAAGAATTACTGAAATAGGCAAGAAAGAAAAAATGGTTTGCGCAATCGAAACATTCATCATTGATGCTGCTAACATTGACATACTCACTCCCATAACTGGCCCAAAAGCGGTTCCAATAATAATGGGTTTAAAAAACGTTTTATTGGTAGTAATGTCTTTTAGTTCTTTCCAAACATTTACCTTAAAAATTCCCATAGCATAAATAAAAACCACACCCACAAACATACGTATCCAAGTAGCGTGAACAGGCGAAAGCAATTGTCCGTTAGCGTCAAATAAAACCAATCCTTTTTTGGCAAAAACCAATCCTATTCCTTGACAAACTGCGCCAAGCACTGCATAAATTACTCCTTTTAGCAAATGTTTTTTATCTAATTCTTCGTGGTTATGCGCATTACTTTTTATAAACCAAGCAATGCCAATAATAGAAATAAACATTCCAATTACGCCAATAAAATTGATGTTTTCGTTTAGCATAAAAATACCACCAACCAATGCAGCGGCTGGGGCAAAAGTATTGAACAAACTGGTGCGGCTACTTCCTATTATTTTAAAGGCTGTAAAAGCAAAATGATCGCCAATACTTAACCCAATAATTCCCGAAATCCCTAACCAAACCCATTGCATAGCAACCGGTTTTGAAAACAATACAATCGGATTTATTTGAAAAGCTATACAAGTAATAAACGATAATAAAATAAGCGCATACAATAACCGAACCCTGTTTACCGAAACTGGCGCATATAACTTGGATGCTTTGGTAAACGAAAAAGTTCCAATAGTCCAACAACCTAATGTAATTAAAGCAGCTATTATTCCTGTAGTTTGATTCATTTTTTAAATTGCTAAATGGTTATATTGTTTATGGGTTTTTCTGTTTAAGTCATTGCGAGGAACGAAACAATCTCATTGTTTATTCAAAAGTTCAACTCAAATCTTGTCATTGCCTACGCAATCTCCTCAGTTAATTGAAAAGCTTTTCCTTTTTCCTTCTTTCTTTTTCCTTAGATGAAAAAGAAACAAAAAACCAAGGCAAAAAAATGCTTCAGCGCTCAAGGCCAGGGCTGGCCCGCTTTTTTGCCGACCCTACGCTCATCGTTAATGGAATAATTGAATTGTAATATGGTTTTCTCTATCAAAAGCTATGTTTTCTATGTATCTATATGGTTTTTTATTTAACAGGAAAATAGTTTTTTAATCCATGAGCCATGGTCTATGGTCCATAAACCATCAACTAATTCAACCTTCTTCCTATAATTTCCTTTACCCTTTGATACAATTGAAACGGGCTAAAAGTTCGCCAAGGCATGTTGTCAAATTCACCACCAAAATTAATGTAATAGTCAATATTAGCTTGTTTCATTTCGTGTAACACATGTTCTTGAAAATTCAGCGCCACAATCCAACCTTCTTCTTCCACATCCTGAAACCACTCTTCGTAATAGCTGTCATCACTATTATGAAAGTTAAGTACATTTTCACCAATCAAAATAAATTTATCAATGCCAGCAGCATTAAAAACTTCCATCACATCACGTTTTAAATACATAATATCGTTGTGCAGCGCATCGTTCCATTCGCCTAATAGTTCAGCTATCAAAAAACCTTTGGAATAGTCAGCAAAAATTATTTTTACATATAAAGTGGGAGTTCCAAATTCATCCCACTGCGGATGAATTAAGTAATTATAAATTTGGTTTGTAAAATCAAACTCGCTGTAAGCTCTTTCGTAAAATGGGGAATTTTCGTCTTCTTCGCTTCTATAAATATCGCGCCATAAATAGTGTGGCTCAATGCTTTCCATATTCTTATTTTTATCGTTTATAATCGGTTTTTAATACCCTAAATGTAGTTCGCCTATTTAATTGATGCTCTGCTTCGGTACAGTCTATTTCATCGCTACAATCGTTTAATAGTTTTGTTTCGCCATAACCTACCGATACCATTCTATCTTTGTTTATACCTTTTGTAATTAAATAATTTAAACAACTCAAAGCACGTTTTTTCGAAAGTTCTAAATTGTAATCGGCAGGTGCTCGGCTATCAGTATGTGAGCCTACTTCAATTGTTAAGCTAGGATTGTTTTTTAAAATGATTGCCAATGAATCTAATACAACTTTCGATTCAGCTCGCAAATCGTATTTATCTAAATCGTACAAAATTCCTTGTAAAGTAAAATCAACTTCAGGAGCAGGAATGGCGTCTAAATAAATGGTAAGTTCTATTATTGAATCTTTTTGTATTCCTTTACTCGATAAATTTACTGGTAAACTTGCAAAATACGATGTTTTATTTGCCAATAACGAAAACGACCCGTTTAATGGAATTTCTCCAGCAAAATCGCCTTTGTCAGTAGTGTTTATGTTAAAAATTACTTTGCCATCATTGCTAGTTAAACCTACCGAAGCCTTAGTTATTGGCGCATTTGTTTCTCGTTCCAAAACTTTACCTTTTACCAAAAATACATAAGGTTTTATCGAAATACTGTAAATATCATCATCGCCCACTCCATTTAACCTGTTAGAAGTAAAAAATGCAATAGGTGCACTTGTAAGCTGTATACTTTTAGGTAAAAAACTGATACCAAAATCATCGCCACCACTATTAATCGGGTATTGAAGATTTACTGGTATTTTATAGGTATTTGCCGAATCCTGAGTTTTAAAAATATCCAATCCCCCCAATCCTATTTTTCCTTTTGTTGAATAGTAAAGTTCATTGTTTTCAGCTATATACGGAAACAAATCATCGTCAAAAGTATTTATAACGGGTCCTAAGTTTTGAGGAGTGTTCCAATTTGCTTTTACTTCGTCATAACTCGAAACATAAATGTCTTTTTCACCATATCCACCTGGCATATCGCTGGAAAAATATAGCTTTTTTCCATCGTTGCTTATACTAGGTTGGCCACAGCTAAAACTATCAGAATTAAACGATAATAAAGTTGGTTCGCTCCAAGCATTATTTTGCTTATAGCTTATATATATTTTGCAATTAATACCTTTTCCGTCTACACCATTACATTGCGTAAAGTACATTGTATTTTGGTTAACATCTAAACAGGCAACTCCATCATTATAATTGGTGTTTACTTTTCCTGGAATATTTATGGCTTTGCCAAATGATGAATTGGGTACAAAAGAGGATTCAAAAATATCGCACATTTTTTGGCCTGTCCATTCAAAAATAATGCTACCCGAACTTTCCTTTCTGCTCGATGTCCAAAACAATTTGCCGTTGCTGTAAAATGGCGCGTAATCACTGTATTCTGTATTTAGTTCCTTTATGTTTTTTATATCAAATTTTTGTGGATTGGCTTTCCATTGCTGAGCAATATTACACGACTGGAGTGCTATTTTCCCTTTTGTTTCCTCCGGCATTTCAAATAAAAAATCGTAAAAAGCCCTGCCAGCTTCATCGTACTTTTCAAAATATTTTAATAAATTACCATAACTATAAAGCACTATTGGGTCTGGATATTTTGCATTAATGGTTTCTTCAAACCATTTAATAGCCTGTTCATAGTTATTACCAAATCGATAACTTTCAGCAATATTAAATAGCACCTTTTGTTTTAATTCTTCGGTTTTAATTTTAGGATATATTTTTTTGTATAATGTGGCAGCGGTATTGTATTTTTTTGCGTTAAAAGCTGCATTGGCTTTATCTAATTCAAATTGATAAGGCAAAGGTGTTTGTTGTGCAAATAACTTTTGCAAAAAAAACAACAATAAAAATATAGGTATTATGGGTTTAATTTTCATTGTTTTATAAAATTTAACTTAATTTTCAAATATAATACTGGTTTATTTGGCAATGCAATAGTAAATATTACTATTAAATAAATGACAACTAAATAACAAATTAAGTTGTTTGGAAATTAAATATTATAAATATTTAATTCACTGAAAATAACACATTTTTTTTTAAAAATGTAATAATTAATTTTAATTTTGAATTTTAAGTTAATATAATGAAAAACACATTTGTATTTTTAAGTTTACTGTGTATTGTTTTGTCTTGCAGTAAAAACGAAACTACCACTACACAAAATTCAAATTCAACAGATAGCATTAGGTATGTTGTAAATACTACTAATGCTCAAAATTGGAGTGGATACTATTTAAACGAAAACAATGAAAAGGTAAATATTAACAATCAAAGTACAGGTTGGCAAGTATCGTTTTTAAACAAAGCGGCTAAACCACGAACGCTAGAAATAGCTGCCACTTCCAAAGGAATAAATCCTACCGATAGTTTTACCATTGAAACTAAAATATTTGCAAATGGAAATTTTATTGGTTTTTATTTTATTAAAGGAACAGGAAGCAAAGAAGAAACCTGCACATCGAAAGCAACACTAAACTAAATTTTAATATAATATGAAAAAACTTATTATTTTAACACTAACTTTAATAGTTTTTAACTCTTTAAATGCTCAATCCATAAAAGATTACTCAGTAGCAGAAAAAAGCCCACAATTTTATTTAGGAGCTGGAACTGGAATAAATAATAACTGTGGATTAATTGGAATAAAATTAGGACTGAGGTTAAATGATCGTTTTTTATTAGATGTTGGAGCTGGCAATGGCACGTGGGGAAATAAGATTGGTTTAGGACTGGTTTTAAATGCTGTAAACGCCACTGCATGGTGCCCTTCAATAAGCATTTCAAGGGCAACTGGTTATTTAAGTATTCCAGAAGTGTTAGATGTATCAAAAAATGGAATAGTTGAAAAAAATAAGGAAGTAAATATTCAAATTAATCCTGCAACAATGTTTAATTTATCACTACAAAGACAATGGGTTAGGCCAATTTCAAAAAACAGAATAGTGCTAGAAGTTGGTTATTCAATATTAGTAGCAGGTGGTGAGTTTGGTTTATTAGATGAGCCTGGATATGAACTAGAAAAAAACAGCAAAGCAAAACTAAATTTAAGAATACCAGGAGGTTTAATGATTGGTTTTTCTTATAACTGGGCACTATAAATTTTTAAGGAACTGGGTCAAAGCCACTTCCACCCCAAGGATGGCAAGAGCCAATACGTTTTGCCGCTAAATAAATTCCTTTAAATACACCATGCTTTTTTAAGGCTTCAATTGCATATTGACTACAAGTTGGGTTATACCTGCAAGCATTAGGCAAGTAAGGCGAAATTATATTTTGATAAATTTTAATTAATAGGAGGAAAGGAAATAGAATTACTTTTTTCAACATGTTGAACTATTAAATTTAAAGTTTTTTTAAAGGCAATTTCTAAATGCGGGTAATCTATTTTAGTTTTTGCAATATAGGCAATTGATATTGCCATTTTAGGTAAATCAAATTGGTTAATTGGTTCAAGTATTTCTTTATTAAGCCGGTACAACTCTCTAATTTGTCGCTTAATTCTGTTCCTATCAACCGCTTTTTTAAAATTTCTTTTTGGAACAACAACCAATAATTGGTTTTTATCATTCAGTTCAGTTAAAAAAATAAATGAAACTTTATAAGGAAAAACAAAAACATTTTCGCTTTTTTTTGAAAACAACAACTCAATTACTTTAAGTGATGTTACTTTTTCATTTTTCGAAAAACTGTACTTCATCTTATACCAAAGTGTTTTATAAAAAGGCTAGTTTCAGTTTGTAAAATGATTTGAGGATAAACGTTTAAACCAATTATTGGTTTAGAACTAAAATTTTGTTATTGAATACAAACAAAAAAAACACATGATGTTTTATTCATGTGCATTGTCTTAAAAAACAAATCCCGAATTTTATTAAAAGTAGTAAAACTCGGGATATCATTTTCTATTTTTTGTGACGTTTTTCGTCAGAAACGGTTAATTTTTTTCTTCCACGAGCTCTGCGAGCAGCAATTACTTTTCTGCCTGCAGCCGATTCCATTCTTTTACGAAATCCATGCTTATTTCTTCTTTTTCTTACCGATGGTTGATATGTACGTTGTGCCATGAGCTTATTTTTTTAGGACTGCGAATGTACTTGTTTTTTATAAAAATAAAAAAGTTATTCTCAAATAATTCACTTTTTTTTAGTTTGATATTCAGTTGATTAATAAAAACAAAAAAGCCATTCGAATACGAATGGCTTTTTAAATAATTTGTTTCTGTTTAGAAAAAATTAGTGAGCAGCTTCAGCTGGAGCAGCAACTGTGTCCATAGTAGCAGCAGCTGTGTCTAACATTTGACCTTCAGCTTGTAAAATTGAATCAGCTGTACGAGTAGCAGCAGCGATTGAATCAGCTTGTTTTTGAGCTTCCATTTTTGCTTTTTCTTCAGCAGAAGGACCACAAGCTACGATAGCTAACATAGCAGTAGCGGCAACGATTGATAATACTTTTTTCATTTTGTTTTTGTTTTAAATTGATTGATTTTCTAATTCGGTGCAAATATATGAATAGTTTGTTAATAACAAAATATTTTTTTAAAATATTTATTTTTCTCTCATGTAAATAATAATTGGAACTCCTTTAAAGTCATATTCTTCTCTAATTTGGTTTTCAATATATCGTTTATACGAATCGGTTACATATTGTGGATGGTTGCAGAAAAAAGCGAATCGTGGACTTCGCCCCGGTAACTGAGTTGCATATTTTATTTTTACAAATTTACCTTTTACACTTGGTGGTGGGTAATGTTCTATTCTATCTAAAATGTAATCATTGAATTTACTAGTTGAAATTTTTCTTTTTCTATTTTCCGCTACGTGCAATGCTTCTTCTATGGCTTTAAAAATTCGCTGCTTGGTAACTGCCGATGTAAATACTATTGGCACATCATCGAAAGGTTTAAGTTTTTCACGAATAGTTTTTTCAAACTCTAATGAAGTTTTGTGGTCTTTTTCTATTAAATCCCATTTGTTAACCAAAATAACTAAACCTTTATTGTTTTTAATAGCCAATGATACTAAGTTCATGTCTTGGTTATCCAAACCAACGGTTGCATCAATAACTAAAACGGTTACATCGCAATCTTCTAACGCTTTAATACTTCTCATTACTGAGTAAAACTCTAAATCTTCCGAAACTCGGTTTTTTCGTCTAATTCCTGCAGTGTCAATTAATACAAACTCTTTATCAAATAATTTATAGTGTGAGTTAATGGCATCGCGGGTGGTACCTGCCACATCGGTTACAATGTTTCTTTCTTGCCCAAGCAATGCATTTACCAAACTCGATTTTCCAACATTGGGCCTGCCAATAATGGCAATTTTAGGTAAATCTATTTCATCTGCGTCCTCATTTTGATCTTCAAAAGTTAAATGTTTCATGGCTTCATCTAGCAAATCGCCAGTACCTGAACCACTTGCAGAAGAAATGTTGTAAATATTATCGAAACCTAAAGCCCAAAACTCGTGCGCATCCATGTGCCTGTTTGAGTTATCAACTTTATTTACTACTAATAAAACAGGCTTTTTACTTTTACGCAACATTAATGAAAGTTCGGTGTCCAAATCGGTAATACCAACTGCAACATCCACCATAAATAAAAGTACATCAGCTTCTTGTATGGCTATTTTTACTTGGTTTCTTATTGCTGATTCAAAAATATCGGCACTGTTTGGTACATATCCACCAGTATCTATTACATTATATTCTTTATCAAGCCATTCTGCTTTTCCATAATGTCTATCGCGTGTTACTCCACTAAAATCGTCAACAATGGCGTGTTTATTACCCGTTAAACGATTAAAAAGAGTTGATTTACCAACATTTGGCCTTCCTACTATTGCTACTATATTTCCCATTAAAGCGGCAAAGGTAGGTTATTTTTAGCGCTTTTGGTTAAAAAATGTTGATAAGTGGGTTTGATTTAAAAGATTACAAGATTGAAAAATTTAGAAAGATTAGCAGGTTTTTCTTTTCTTTTTTTATTATATCTATATTATGGTTGATCTGAATTTTTAAAATATGTAATCTATGCTTTTTGTGAAATCTGTGGCTTATTTTCTTTCCGTTGGCTAATCCTGAAAGCTTTCGGTAGAACGGCAATTCATCTTTTGCTTGTATTAATTTAACAAATCTGAGTATTCTGTATAATCTTAGGCAACTCTTCTAAAAGCACAATGTCCTTGAAAATATTTGCTAATCTGTGGCTAAATAAATTAATTTTGCCAATTATGACAAATGACCAATTAAAGAATTTGGAAGAAAGGGTGCATGCCTTAAGGGGGTATCTTTGACGTTGCTACCAAACTACACCAAATAAATGAAGAAGAAAGTTTAACCCACGAACCTGGTTTTTGGGAAAACTCCAAACGGGCAGAAGGAATATTAAAGGGCATTAACCAAAAAAAAGTTTGGACTGATGCTTATGCCGATGTTTACCAAAAAGTGCAAGATTTATCGGTATTGTTTGAGTTTTACCAAGCAAAAGAAGTAACCGAAGAGGAATTAAACGAAAGCTTTTATGAAACTTTAAAAGTTTTAGAAGAGCTTGAGTTTAAAAACATGCTTAGTGCCGAGGAAGACCAATTTAACTGTATATTAAACATAAACTCAGGAGCTGGTGGAACTGAAAGCCAAGATTGGGCCGAAATGTTAATGCGTATGTACATCATGTATGCCGATAAAAAAGGATTTAAAGCCGCTGTTGTTGATGAGCAAGCGGGTGATGGGGCAGGAATAAAATCTTGCAGCATTGAAGTTACTGGCAGTTTTGCATATGGTTTTTTAAAAGGAGAAAGTGGAGTGCACAGATTAGTGCGTATTTCGCCTTTCGATAGCAATGCCCGCAGGCATACAAGTTTTGCTTCGGTTTATTGTTACCCCATTATTGACGATACCATTGAAATAGAAATAAAAGACGCTGATATTGAAATTCAAACATCTCGGTCAGGTGGGGCAGGCGGGCAAAATGTAAATAAAGTGGAAACAAAAGTGCAGCTAACCCATAAACCAAGTGGAATAGTTATTGTGTGCCAAGTGGATAGATCGCAAAGCGCAAACAAAGAACGTGCACTAAAAATGTTAAAATCACAGCTTTACGAGTTGGAACTTAGGAAACAAAACGAAGAGAGAGATAAAGTAGAAGCCAATAAACGTAAAATTGAATGGGGCAGCCAAATAAGAAATTATGTTATGCACCCTTATAAATTGGTTAAAGACATAAGAACAAACATTGAAACGAGCAACGTTCAAGCTGTTATGGATGGTGATTTAGACCAATTTATAAAAGGTTATTTAATGTTAAATTCAACTAATTAATTATTTAAATTGTTGTTTTACTTATTTAAATTTTTTATTATTTTTTTATAAAGCTAAAAATCAAATAAATACATAAAAATAAAACAGTTGCCGAAGTCGATTTTGTTTGAACTGTTGTTTTTATGATTTGGGTTGTTATATTTGTGCCGGCTATTAACTATTAATTAGTTTTTCATAGGCTTAAATTTTGTTCAATTAAACCGCTTATTAGCCATAAGCGGTTTTTTTTATGCATAGAATTATTAAAATTTCCAAGTTAACCCAACAAATATATTTTGAGTAGCTGCTGCAAAAAATAGTGGAACTGTTCCTGTTTTTCCTTGCGAATTTATGCTATTAGTGTAACCTTGAACATTTCCAGATGGAGTGAAAAGCTGATTGGTTAAATTATTTACCTGAACACTTATGCTTGGTTCGCCATATTTAATCCATTGTTTTAAATTAATTCCAAACTTTAAATCCATTAAATGAAAGTCAGGAATACTTATATTTTTATCTTCACTATTGTCTAAATATTGCATACTTACAAAACGGTAATTTAATTCTGCGTAAAACCACTTGTTAGGAATTACCCTAATTCCCTGATTAATAATTACCGAAGGTGATAATGCAGATGATGCGTTTTCTTTAATAATTACTGTGTCGGCATAAGTGTTTTCATCAAAATAATGTAAGCCTATTTTGTTAATGGTGTTTTGACTAAATGCAGAACTATTGGTCAACCAAATCATTTTATGTAATTTCCAGGTTGCTTCTATTTCTATTCCTTTTCGCACACTTGCACCCACATTGGTATTAATGGCAACGCCATAGGTATTTAAACTTCCGGTTGATGCAATTTGATTTTCAAAATCCATGTAAAATAAATTTGCGTTGATAGCCAGTTTTTGATTGTTAAAACTTGCGCCTAATTCATAATCATTTACTGTTTCGTGCTTAATGTCGCTTTGCTTAATATTACTGTAAGGGTGCTCGTCTTTAAAATAATCAACCCTAGCTGGCTCGCGGTTACTGCGCCCAAACATGGCGTAAACATTTATACTTTTATTAAACTGGTGCTTTAATCCAACACGATAATTTATAAAAGTCCAATTCATATTTTCAACTAATAAATTATCATTATTTAAACCGTAAATAGTTCTGTATTCCATTATTTGCGGAGCATAATTAAAGCTTACATTCCTAACTTGAATGTCTCCAAAAGCTACTGTTTTGGTATTAAATGAATAGTTTAATTTTACGTTTCCGCTTATTTCATTTTTATTACCTGTATTGAAAAAAGCATTTTGACTTGGTGTAAACTTAGGATTATACCAATCAATAGATTGAACTTCTAAAAAATGTTCTCCAGTAAATGAATTGGCATGCATATTTGCCATCAAATCCCATTTACCTGTTTTGTATTGATAGTTAACAAATGTTCCAACAAAATATTGATTCAAACGATAGCTTATCATGGCTGTATTCGTTAATTGCGTATCATTTCCATTTATATAAGTTGGCAAATTCAAATAGTCGTTTGCAAAAGTTCCATAATATTGAAACTTCGGAGCTTCGCCCCTAACAAAATAAACAGAGGAGGTAAAATTACTTCTGTTATTTATTTGATACGAATATTGCAATTGATAAAAGGTTTGTTTAAAAGCATCTTTTTCTCCATTTACCAAAGGATTAAATGTTCTGTTTGAATTTAAAGTATTGGCATCAATGCCAATATAAGCCAAATTGTTTTCGGCATAACCACCAAAAACATTCAATTTTAAAACGGACTTTTTCCAAAAATATCCTGCACTGAATAGGTAACTTGTAATTTTTGCTCCTGAGTTATTTCTATAACCATTAGTTTGTAAATTACTTAATCTTCCATAAAATGCCAGTTTGTTATTTATCATTCCGCTTTGATACTCTAAAGTAGCACGGCTTGAACCGAATGAACCCACTCCAAAATTAACAGTGGCTGATTGTTTGGGAGCAAGACTTTTAGTTAAAATGTTAACACTTCCACCAAAACTGGCCACTCCATTGGTTGATGTGCCTACACCTCTCTGAATTTGAATACTTTCGGCACTACTTGCCAAATCGGCAAAATTGTTAAAATAAACGCCCATGTTTTCAGGATCGTTTACTGGAATTCCATTAACTGTTGTGTTTACGCGAGTTTGGTCCATTCCTCTTAACCTAAAAAAACTATAACCAATTCCCATTCCGTTATCGCTATAACCATTAATCGAAGGTGTGTTGTTTATGAGTGATGGAATATCGGCCCCATAATACTTTTGCTCAATTTGTTTCTTATCGAGCGTGGTTTGGGTAATGGGTAAATTTACATTTGCTTTGATTCCTTTTACTACAAACTCTTGCATGTTTTTTGAGTTGAGTGAATCGGTTTGGGCAAAGCTAATTTGGCTAAACGCCAATAAATAGGATAAAATAATTGTTTTTTTTAACATTTCTGTTGTGTTGAATAAGGTAAACAAAACCAATAACAGGGGCTGTTAAAGGCTATAAAATTGTTTATCTAACTCTGAATGTAAAACCCAAAATGCATGAATGCTTGTAAATAATAAAAATGCATTGGTGGTCTATTTCCTTCGCAAGCATTACCTTGATCAGGTTCAGAGGGTGTAATCTCAGGCTTATTTTCATAAACCACCCCTAAAGACAATGCAATTATAACAGAATAGTTGTCAGTTGATGGTTGATAGTTGTCAGTTCGGTCGCTGAGCCAAGCAAAAGCGTAAATTGATAGTTAAATTAAAAAAATAATTTATTCAATTAAAGAAAGTCCGTTTTTGCAAAAGTAAAGATTTGCTTCTTTTTTAAGTTTTAATTGAGCCAAGCCAGTTTCTATAGCGGTACGGTTGTAGTTTTCTTTATGGTGTAAATGAAACTCTAATGCTTCAAATCTGATACTTTTAAACTTTACTCCAATTGCAGTTAATCGCCATTCTAAATCCACATCTTCGCCAACTCCTGCTGTTATGTAATCTTCGTCAAAACCATTAATTTCTAACAAGTGTTTTTTTAAAACACCCACATTACAACCCCAAATTCCTTCAGCTCTTACTTTAGTTAAAAATGGAATGTATAAAGCATATTTTAAATGAGTGGTTTTGGTAAACAATAAACTTATAAAGTTTAGTTTTTCAATGCTTTTAGTATTATAAATTTGTTTTGTAGTTACTTCATCAACCATTACTCGTCTGCCAAAACACAATGTATTTTCTTTTACATGTTTTATATACGATTTTAAAAATAAAGGATGCGGAATGCAATCGCCATCTAAAAAAACAATTGTTTCACCACTTGCCGCTTTTAATGATTTGTTAAGCATTTGGTTTTTTCTAAAACCATCATCAACCAATTGGTATAAATGAATGATTTTAAAAGGATATTTAGGTTGCTGTTCAACTATAAAATTTGTAGTTTCTATATTATTATCGTCTTCTGAAACAATAACTTCAAAGTTATTATAAGTTTGTTTGGCCAAAGCCAATAGAATTAACTCTAAAGCAGGAATGTTTTTATAAAAAGAGATAATTACGCTTATTTTCATTGTATATTTAATTCTTGCAAAATAAGAATTATTTTAAAGCGTATTTATAAAAATTATCTTATTGCACTCATTCCACCATCTACATGAACAATTTGCCCAGTAACCCAATTGGCATTTAACAAATATTCAACTGCTTGGCTTATATCTTCTACATTGCCAATCTTTTTTAATGGGTGGCGCTCTTCAGCACCTTTTAGTTTGGCTTCAGCATTAATTAATTTATCGGCTAAGGGAGTAGCAGTTAACGAAGGTGCAATAGCATTTACCCTTATTTTTGGAGCAAACTCGGCAGCTAAACTTCGTGTTAATCCTTCTACAGCTCCTTTTGCCATGGCTATACTGGAGTGAAAAGGCATTCCGTTTTGAACCGCAACAGTACTAAACAGAACTATATTTCCATTTCCTGCTGCTGTTAAATTGGGCAAATATTGCTTTATGGTTTTTACTGCACCTAAAGCATTTATGTTGAATTCGTTAATATAATCTTCGGGCTTTATTGCTCTAAAAGGTTTTAAATTTATAGTGCCAGGGCAATAAATTAAACCATTTATACTTTCCTCTATAACAGGGAAAGTTGGTGTTTCTTCACTAATATCTACTTGATAGAAAGTAACATTATTTAAACTCAACAATTCATTATTGCTTCTACTTAAAGCAATAACCTTATTACCTTTTTCGGTTAAATTTTTTGCTAATTGAAAGCCAATTCCAGAGCTTGCTCCTACTATTAAATATGTTTGCATAAAAATAAAACGAAGAAAATTGTATTTAGTTTTACTTAAAAAACTTTTGGTACTTTATATTTTGCCCTCTAACCTATTAATAAACCCTTTTGTGTAAGCATCGTTTAAAATTATTTAGTATAAATATTATATTAGCAAAAGTAAAATGTTAAACAAAGCAAAAATTTATTGGTACTGTCAGCTAGGCGGGTGGTTGGTTTTTATTTTAATAGAATTAGTTTCTTATATAAATGTAACAGGTTTTTCAATGGGCTTGCTTATAAATGCGTTGATTAATTGGGTGGTGTGTATTTTTTTAACTCATTTTTACCGATTGATAATTATTAAAGCAAATTGGTTAAACTTACCATTACAAAAACTAATTCCTAGAGGTGTGTTTATGATTATATTAATATCTGTACCACTTACAATTTTAAATGTATTTTTAGATTTTTATACTGTTCCAAACGAAACAGAAAATTTTGATTTTAATAGGGCCTTATTAGAACAAATTGACTTTGCTAGGCTTCCCATTTTCTTCTTTAATTTATCGAAATATTTTTTTTTATGGGCCATTATTTATCATTTCTTTTTATATTGGGAAAAGCTATTAAAAACTGAGACTGACAAGTTTGAATTACAAGCAGTTTTAAAAGAAACACAATACAATAATTTAAAAACACAGCTTAATCCACATTTTTTATTTAATTCATTAAACGGAATTAGAACTTTGGTTGATTTAGATCCTGAAAATGCAAAAGAAGCAATTACAAGATTAAGTAGCTTACTTAGGGGTTCGCTTAAAATGGAAAAGCATAAAACAGTTACGCTAGCAAACGAGCTACAAACTGTTAACGACTACTTGGCCATTGAAAAAATAAGGTTTAACGAAAGGTTAAATACCCATTTTGATATTGACCCAGAAACATTAAATACTCATTTACCCCCAATGATGCTTCAAACTTTGGTAGAAAATGGAATAAAACATGGAATAAGTAATTTAAAAAATGGCGGAACTATTTATGTAAAAACATTTAATAAAAACCAAAACACCATAATACAAATTACAAATTGTGGGGTTTATAATCCAAAACATGAAAGCGCTGGATTAGGAATAGAAAACACAAAAGAAAGATTAAGGATTTTGTTTGACGACAAAGCTATTTTTACTATAAAAAATATAGAAAACGAAAAAGTTTTAACAGAAATAATTATACCATTATGATAAAAACAATAATAATAGACGATGAAAAACTAGCCCGCGAAGGGTTAAAAAATCTTTTAAAAGAGTTTACCGAAATAGAAATAATTGCTGAAGCAACTAATGCTGATGAAGGTTTGGATTTAATTGACAAATTAAAACCACAATTGATTTTTTTAGATATTCAAATGCCTGAAAAAACTGGTTTTGAAATGCTAGAAGAATTAATTGAAACACCAGCTATTATTTTCACAACTGCCTATAACGAATTTGCAATTAAAGCGTTTGAAGTTAATGCCCTCGACTATATTTTAAAACCTATAGAAACAAGCCGTTTGCGCGAAGCAATTACAAAGGCAAAAAAGCAAATTGCTTTGGTTGATGAGCAAAAAGGAAGTGGAAAACTAGCGGAAGATAGCCAAGTATTTATTAGAGATGGCGAAAGGTGTTGGTACGTAAAAATAAATGAAATAAGGTTAATAGAAAGCAACGGCAACTATGCAAAAATTTATTTTGATAAGTACCAACCATTAATTCATAGAACCTTAAATTCGTTAGATGAACGATTGAGCACTAAAATGTTTTTTAGGGCTAACCGCCAACAGATTATAAACTTAAATTATATTGAAAAAATAGAACCATTTTTTAATAGCGGTTTGCTTTTTTACATGAAAGATGGCTCCAAGATAGAGGTAAGTCGCAGGCAAGCAGTAAAGTTTAAAGATATGATGAGTTTGTAAAAAGGGATTGATTTATTGTTTACTAAAGTTCATAATTAAGTAACTTTGGTGAGCAATTTATTTTATAAGTGTTAAGTCAAAATTACTTGGCAAACCTTGTGGGAATCGAGCAAACATTTTTAATTGTTTTACGGTCATATTTTGATAACTATACATTTGGTTTCCATTAACAGTTACTGCTATTGTAGTAATTAAATTAAAAGGAAGTGTTAGAATAGAAAAAAACCCTTGGGTTATACTCATTAATGAAAACAATGGAATTGTCCATCCATAATTGGTGCCTTTGGCATAAAAAAGCTTTACATTTTTAACTTCTTTTATATTAATTTTTACTACTTTAAGTTGATTATATACTTTGGTTAAAATAATAATCTCAGAAGAATCTACCGATATTAATTCACCTGAAACCAAATCGTTTGAAACAGTTTTAATGTTTGTAAAAGAACCAAAAGGATGTGAACCAATATTTTTTGCTATTGGAAGGTAATTGGGTATGGTTGCACAACTGCTTATTGATACAATTACAACTATTAAAGTTATTAGTCTATTTTTCATATAAAGAAAACGATTTAGTGTCAATTTTCGAATTCCAAAAAATACTTTCCATTTGCGACTCGTATTTTTTATAGTTTTTAGCTTCTCTTTTTAAAAACCTATTTGGCTTGTAAACCATTTGCCTAAGCTTGGGAAGATTTTTATCTTTAAGCCAATCTTTTCGCATCCATTCCATGTAATAGCCTTTTGAATAAAGAAATAAAGCATATTTGGTATCAACTGAAGGCAATTTAAAACCAAATTTAAATTCATTTCCAGGCTTTGAAATAATGTATTTGTTATCGTTATTTATAGTGGTAAATGTCTCAACATTAGGCTTTCCGTTTTTCAATAGGCTTGTAGGGCCTAATATAGTTGGGCTTACCTCTTTGTCAATATTTGTTAAACCTGCAAAATCAATGCGCCAAAAACCTTTATTTAAAACAAGTTTTATTTTTACTGTTGAAGTATAATTTTTCTGTTTTAAAGCAATTAATTGTTTGTTAATTGCTATTGGCCCAGTTTCGTTATAAGTATTTTCAAGATCCCAATTTTTGGTTTTTTCGTTAAATGTATATAAATCTATTCCACCTAAAAGCTGAGTGGTGGCATCAAATTTCTTTTTTAAAGTAGAATCTTTTTCTAATTTTAAAAATAAGTCACCAAATTCATTGCCCATATATCCCATTGAATTATAAAATAAATAGGTAGTCATTAAGGTTTGTCTAAAATTTAAAATAAAACCCAAGTTATTAATATCCGAAACATTATTAAAGTTAAAAAACAACTCCTCTTTGCTATTTAAATTTTTATTATCTGAAAGCGAAAATCGTTCATTAATATCAGGATTTGTAAGTAATGCGGTTATATCACCCTCACTACCAATTGCTTTGGTTAAATTATAAATATTTTGGCATAAATAAAATTTGTTTTCAGGTGTATGAAATACAAATTCATTTTCGTTTACAGGAAAAGCATATAGTTTTACATCATTTACATAATGTGTTTCCAAAGCTTCATTTTTCATAGTTATGTTAAATTCATTGCCAATTGGCTTTACAATTTTTAATGCATCAATGTCTGAATACTCCATTGATGGAACTATTGCATTTGAAAAACCTTCTGCATCAGCATAATGAAAATTATCGTTTTCGTTTAAATAAAAGGTTGGACAAGAACCATAACAAGCCTTGGGTTGAGCAATACAAAACAAATTTATAGCTACGTTAATAACAGCAACAGTAGATAGGATCCCTACATTTAGTGCTTCTGGGTTTATAAGTTCATTATTGGTTTCAAATAATGCAACATTTGAAATTATTATATAAAAACTGCCTTCTTCAATTTTTTTTCTGTTAAAATCATATTGTGTTCCATAACCTGAAATAAATGTTTGAGTGGAGTCGATATTCCAGTTTTTATTTAATATAAAAACATCACCATTTTGCATGTGGGCTTTTAAAAAAGGTTTAGTTTGCAGTCTGCTTGTGCTGTAAATTAAATCGTTTGCTTGTTTATAATTTGCCCTGAAATAAAAGGAGCTGCACGACTGAAAAAAAAGTATACCAAGCGCTAAAATAAATAGATTAGATTTCATGTATATTTTCTTATTTATTAAATCTATAATTAACACAAGGGTAGTAAATTTACATAAAAAAACCGCGTTAAAATTGCGGTTTTTTTAATAGGTGATAATATGACATTTGAAAAAGACCAATAAAACCGGTCTAAAAACTATCGTATCGGCATTATTTATCAGCCAAAGCCTGGTCTATTTTTAATTTTAAATTGGCAAAATGTGCTTTTGCTTCTTCAGTTGAACCGCCTTTTGTATAAATTAATACTTGTTTTAATTGAGCCAACGCTGCGGCTTGTGAAATGGCATCGTATCTGCCCGATTTAAACAATGAAATTAAGTTTTCGGTATAAACATTTTGCAAATTTTGTCTAAATGAATTTGGTGTATTTGCTTCGGCTACAAAACAAGCTTTTGTTACATCGTTCATCATTTCAAGCACTCCATATTTATTGCCATAAAGCTTTGAGTCAGTTAATCTTCTTAATGTTGTAGGATTTAACAAATGCATTAAAATAGTGGTTTGATATCCTATAATACGAGCATGTATTTTAGGATCTTCATTGCTTCCAAAAAAGTTAAAGCCCCTGCGTTGAATTTGTAAGAAATTGTATAAATCGTTTTGAACAGTAAAAGCATCGGGAGCAAAGGCATATTTCGTTAATACTTCCATGGCCCTTTTTTGTTCTTTATATTCTACTGGAATTAATGGTTTAGTAGCACCGGCTTGTCCTATAAAACTTCTATCAACATAAACCCCACCAATATAACGAACAATAACATTTACTTGATTAAAATACTCGTTTTGAGCAATGCTGTATGCCTGACGAAACTCCTGGTATGTTTGCCCTTTTTTACTGTATTTTTCTTTTATTTTAGTAAATAATTGATTGGCTAATTTTATTCTGTCAATTCCAAAAGCAATGGCATCTCCACTCATATCATTTACATTAACACGAGGATCAATTCCACTTCCAATTCCGCGCATATCGTCTGCATCATTACCAAAAATTAATAATGTATCGCTTGAGCGAGATAGAATTTTTTCCATACGTTCTTTTTCTTTGGCTTCATCTCTTAAGCCTTGTGAATAAGCAAATTCAATTGCCCAACTATCATATGGTCCTGGACGAGTAGTAAAATAATCACCCTGTTTTGCTTTATCTAAAGCTACGTTTACTGCTGGATAATCCATTACCGAAGCAGTTAAACCAATTTTACGGGTAATTTCTTTATTATTTATTAAGCTTGGTTTTAACATTTGGCTGGCTTTCATGTTATGGTTTAGCCCCATGGTATGTCCCATTTCGTGTAATACCAAATAATACAACGATTGTTTAATATACTCTCTTTTTTCTACTTCATTCAATCCTTGAATTTGTAAAACATTTAAACCAAACAACGAGGTTTGGTGTAATTGATGGCTTGCATCACAAAAGTTAGTTTTATTAAATGTAGTTGGAAAATTTAAAGCTGCTGAACCAGCATCAAATAATTCTTCTTGGCGCAAACGATTAGTTACAAAAATGTATTCAAACATAATATCAGCACCTAAAATTTGACCTGTTCTTGGATCAACAAAACTTGGTCCGTAACCACCAAAAGGAGGTTGAGGAGATGAAGTCCAGCGCAACACATTGTAACGTATATCACCTGCATCCCAAGTAGCAGTATCCGGTTGTTCTTTTATAACCACTGCATTTTTAAAACCTGCAGCTTCAAAAGCCAAATTCCATTTTTCACCAGCTTCTTTTATTGTAGCTTTAAATTCAGGTGGAGTAGTATTTTCTATCCACCAAGTAATTGGTTCTACAGGTTCCGAAATAGTTGCATTGGTATCTTTTTTTTCTAACAACCATTTATGAATTACATCTTTATAAGCAATAGCATTGGTAGTTGTCATGTCTTCTACTTGCTCGCCAAAATATCCAATCCTTGGGTCATCTGCTGTAGGTTTAAAATTATTTTTAGGGGCTTCAATTAAAGTATGTTGTAAAAAAATACTAACCGCTCTTTCATCAGTTACCTCTTTGCCTCCGCCAACTGATGGCATTGGATTATCATAAACATATTCAACAATTAAATCAGTGTTTTTTTCATAATTTTTTAAACTTGTAAATTTTGTTTTTTCACGACTCAAACCGCCTAAACTAAACATTTGAAAACCTGGAGGCAATCCAAAAAATGGTGTTGGTTTTACCTGACACATGCTTTCGCTTAAAAATATAGCACTTGCATCTAATAGTATTTCACCCTTTTTAGCATCTTCAGCTATAATTTTTTGATTTACTAAAATAGCATCGCTAATATTGGCATTAGCCGCTTTGCTAATTGGGTTGTTTTTATCGAAATAATAGCCTGTATTTTTTACTACAAACTCAATTTTATCAAAATATCTTTTTATGGTAAATAATTTGTTATCGCGAAAACTTCCTCTAAAATGTCCAGCCGCTACAACGCCATCAACTGTGTACGAAAAGTAAATGTATTCTTTATCTAATTGTTCTTTTTTTACAATCATAAATAAGTTTCCAGAAACTGTATCTTGGTACAAAGGAAATAATCCATCTTTCTTTTTACACGACTTAATTTTATCGGCAATTGAAGAGGTTTTGGCAGCAGATGCTGTTAATGCAATAGGTTTTTTCTTAGTGGCACATGAAGCAACTATTAAAAAAACCAAAGTGAGTATTGAAATTTTACGCATAATTTTATAGTATTAGTAATTTAAAGCAAATGTGTTTTATTTATTAGATATAAAAAATATTAATTTGATGAGCGCATAAAATTATGAAACTTTTAAAACAATTTTTCCGAACTGTTTGCCTTGACTCATTTTTTCAATTGCTTCTTGAGCTTGATTTAACTCAAAAACGGCATCAACTATTGGAATTATTTTGTGTTCATTAATAAAAGTTAACATTTCATCAAACTCTTCATCATTGCCCATAGTAGAGCCTAAAATATCTAATTGTTTCCAAAAAATTTTTGCCGGAACTCCGCTGTTAAATGCGCCTAAAGTGGCGCCATACATGGCAATTCTACCTGCGGGTTTTGCTAAATCAACCAATTTGGCAAATGTATCGCCACCACTGCTATCCACTATTGCTTCAAAACCTCCACACATGGCTTTTAGTTCTTTATCCCAATTTTGGTTTTTATAATTTACTCCACCTTTTGCGCCTAAGGCAATTGCTTTTGCTATTTTTTCATCATTGCCACTGGTTACATACACATTGCAGCCTGCTGCCACAGCAAACTGAACACAGAACAATGCAACGCCTCCACCTATTCCAGTAATTAAAACATTTTCTCCAGTTTTAGCAGCCGCACGTTTCATGGTTGCTCTAAAACCTGTAAGCCCGCCTAAAGGAAAAGCAGCAGCTTGTTCAAAATTTAAATGAGCAGGTTTTAAATGAATTAATCTTGAATCAATTTTAACAAATTTTGCAAAAGTACCATCATGTGGAGTGCCCAGTATTACATAGTCTTTTGCTTGAACACGAGGGTTATTACCCCAATTTAAACTTGGGTTTATAACTACTTCTTTATTTAACCAATCAGCATTTACATTGGAACCAATTTGTGCAACTACTCCGCTACCATCGCTACCTAAAATAATTGGAAAACGAATGCCAGCGTATTGCCCTTTTTGAATCCACAAATCGCGGTGATTAAAAGCAGCAGCATGTATTTTTATTAATACTTCATTATCAGAAATAGCTGGGGTTTCAACTTCTTTTACAGCTAATTTTTGGTTTAATTCTTCTAAAACGATTGCGCGCATTTTTTGGTTAATTATTTTTTGCCACAGATTATTACGAATAAAATTGCATGAGGTATTATTGAATAATTAAATCTGTGAATCTGTGGTTTTTTTTTATTTTGTTAAAAGTGAATAGCAACAGCCGTTGCAATTTTTTGAGCCGGTAAATTTTCCATGCAGCTCACACCATCCAAGCACGAACCGCGGTAAAAACATTTACAAGTTTTGTTGGGCATTACTATTTCGCCTTTGCCAAATAAATCAAATTCATGCGGATTGAAAATATTATTCATTAAAACAATTTGTTTTCCTAACGCCAAGGTAATGTGCATTCCCATGGTAACTTGGGTAATAATTAAATGGCATTGGTTTACCAAATTGATAAACTCAAAAAGACTAAAATAACCTAAATATAATGCGCCTGAACGTGCTTGAATTTCTTTATTTCGCTCATGTTCTGCTTCGCCACCTAATAATAAAATCTCAGCATCAGGATGTTGTGCTTTTAAAATATCCACTAATTCTACCCATTTGTCAATCGTCCACAAACGAGTAGTCCAACGGCCACCGCAGCCAGTATTCATACCAATTATTTTTTTTCCTTTTGGCAAATTCCACACATAACCTTTTTCGTCATGCTTATCCATTAAATAGGGTTCACCTTGATGCGTAAATCCGCAAATTTCGAAAATTTCTTGCAAATAACTTTTTGTGTTTGCTTGGCTCACATCATCGAACATGCCAGTGCTAAATTTATGAATAGCCAATTCATTGCAAGGTTGAATTTCATTGTCTTTTAAAATAAAACCATACTTTTCTTTGGCATCAATTACTTTAAGCAAAGCGCCTGCTTCTTTTTCTTTATCTAAATTTATTGCAATGTCCCAATTGCTATGTTGCGCATACATAATGGAGTTTACATCCCATTTCAAAATTTCATCTATTTGACTCGAAGGTAAAATATCGGGAGTCCAAGTAAGCCAAGTAATTTTACAGTTTGGATAAAGTGCTTTGTATTTAACCACCAAAGGAGTAGTTCGAATTACATCGCCAATGGCACCTAATTTTATAATTAAAATTCGCTTTGAAACGGGAGCAAAACTCGGACAATCGTTACAATGATAACCATGTTGTTTATGAGGTTTACAAGGAATATGGCCTTTAAAATGAAGGCAATTTGGTTTAAATATAGTGGTTGTATCTGTCATTTTTATTGGTAAATAAAGGCAATTGCCTTTTAATTTGCTTCTTAAATTTGTGTAAAGGCAAACCTAACAGAATATTGTTTAACGACAAAATAGAATTTTAAAACTTTAAAGTTTAAACTCTTCACCTGTTTTAGCAATGTTAAATCCATTATTAATTACTTTATTATATGCCTCACTTTCCTTATTCAATAAAGGATTGGTATGGTTAAAATGAATAAAATACACTTTATGCTTTTCCTTTATTGGCAAGTTTTTAAAAAGTATCATACTTTCGGTTACAAAAGGATGTGGAATTTCATTCATATTTCTATTATTTATTTCTTTTTCATCATAAAAAGTGCCATCAATAAATGCAAAGTCAACCTTTGAAATTTCTTTAATAATATTTTTCTGCCAAATCGCCCATTTATTAATATCAGGGATAAATAATGCTGATTTATTTTTACCAATAATTTTATAACCTACGGTTTCACTAAATTCATCGCGATGAGGAACTAAGAATGGGATTATATTTATATTAGAAGAAAGGGAAATAATGGAATCACTTTTTAACTGAGTTAAACTTATGTTTTTTGTTTGCACCAATTGACTCCATGGTCCATTATTAGTTAAAAAGTTTGCAATTCTTGGCATTACATAAATAGAAGTAGCTTGGCTATTCATGCCTTCTTTTCCTAAATACATTAATCCTGCATAATGTCCAATATGCGCATGAGTTAAAAATATTCCATTTGGAATTGCTGTTGAGTCATTATTTGATAGCTTACTTAAAGTATTCAATTGCTCAGGTAAGTTAGGTGTTGCTTCAAATAAGTACTTTTTTTTGTTTTCAAAATCTATCAATCCTAACGAAACCACCATTCTTGAATAATCATGTTTTTCAAATAAATTTTTACAACAATTTTTTTTGCAACCTATATGCGGAGAGCCAGCATCTTGAACATTGCCAAGTATATACAAGGAAACATTGTTATTTGTATTCATGTTAATTGATTTATTCTCAAATTGATTGCATGAAGAAACTAAAACAATAGTTAAAATACCGAATATAATTTTGAAGAGAAGGTTCATTAGACTTAAAATTGATAAGGCAATTTTAGTAAAAATATTCTTACAAGTTTAAAATCAATGTTTGTTTTTTAACTCTATAAGTAAAATAAAATAAACAAGGGTTTCCAACAATCGCTGAAAACCCTTGTGTTTACTTGGTTGCGGAGGCAGCTCCAATAGCAATCGGACTCGAACCTACGTCCGCTAGCTAGCGGATATGAGCCCAACTTATTAATTGGCTTTATTTTTAATCAAATTCCAGATAAATTGTCTCCCATTTGCACTTTTAAGTTCTATTTCACGTTTCATAGCTTCACATTTTGTTTCAAAAACTTCAGTATGAATTAATGTCCATGGTCTAAATTTTACGGTGTACCCTTTGGTTGCAAGTTGATTGTGAGATAAAATTCTAGCTTCTAAATCAGAGGTATAACCAATATAAATTTTATTAAATGATATAGAAAATAAAACGTAAACTGTAAACATTTTTATAAATTGACTCACCCAAATATATTCTTT
>CAMCEM010000040.1 GCA_945873755.1 Chitinophaga pinensis
ACTTAAAAAAGGAAATAATAGAATACATTACTTATTATAATAATGAAAGAATTAAACTAAATCTAAACGGAATGAGCCCGATAAATTACCGAGCTCATTATTATCAAAATTAATTATAAATTTGTCTAAACTTTTGGGTGCACTATAAAGAGGGGGCTTTTCTTATTTTTGAAAAGCCCCTTTTTTGTTTACAAAAATTGAATAGAATTAGTATTTAAAGACTTGTTGATAAAAACTTTAACCAACAGGAAAGTAGAATAACTAAATGTAAATAATTTAAAAATAGGTACCCCTAACAGTGGGTTTTATTGCTAAATAGTCACCCTCAAAAAGTCATCTTCAATTTTTCTTCTTTCTTTTTCCTTAGATACTTCGGCTTCGCTCAGTATAAATTCCAAAGAAACAATCCCGCAAGGCGGGACAAGGCAACACTTCGACTCCGCTCAGTGTTCGAAGCTTCCACGCACAAGGCTAGGGATGGCCCGCCTTTTTGCCGCCCCCACGCACGTAGTTAATGGAATAGTTTTCCTTACAATTTCAACTTTAGTTTATTAATAATTTAAATAAAATGTTTGCATTATTAAAATTTATGCATGTATTCTTTTGTTTTTAACTCTTTTCTTGCAGAATTTTATGCACCATTTTTTACCAAGTCTGTTGATTTTGTTGATGCTTAAATAGTTTTTGAGGGACGACTAAATAGCAAAGTATTCCTTAAGCAAATGTTCTTTAAACTAGCATTCAATATTTGCTTTCTGACTTTTGGGGCAATACTCAATAAAAAAGCCTGAAGAAATTAAATTCTTCAGGCTTTTTATTATTTTTTTTATTTAACTAAAATGCATACCCTAATGTAACTCCACCTGTAGGAATACCTCCTGAAACACTTAGTTCAGGAACTCTTTCAACACCTTTAGTTCCATCAGTATAAGTAACATTAACAGAACTTGGAGTTGTTAAACTTAAATAATTATATCCTAAATGTGCTTCTATAACAAATGCATCTTGTATTAACCATTTCCAACCAAGTAAAACACCACCACCAATTGCAGTAATATTAGATATTTCTCCAGTTCCTTTAGCGTTATTGGTATTAACATATTCACCCTTTATTCCAAAATTTAAATATGTAGCATATGGTCCAACAAAAAAGCCTTCTCTAGCATCTCCATTAGGATATAACCTGAATTCGGGGCTAAAACCAAATGCTGAATAGGTTGTTGTAAAAGATTCATTGTTTAAATTTGTTTCTGTAATACTTCTTCTTAAAAAACTAAAATCACATGCTACTGACATGTTTTCTTTAATTGATCTTTCGTATTGTAAAGTAAACATAGTAAAAAGTAAAGGTAATAATTTAATTTTTACCACATTGGCAGGATCTTCGGCATTAGCTTTTTTTAGCTTTTTAAAATCAGTTAAACTGTAAGGCGATTTAGCTAAATCACTTTTATTAGTTAAAGATAAAGTTGGTTCGTAAGCAAATAAACTTGAAGCTAATAGTACGATACCTGAAAATAATAGAATTGTTTTTTTCATGTTTTTGATAATTATAAATTGTTTAAAAGTATTTTTATTAAAATGCATAACCTAAAGAAAAAAGGAAAGCACCAGTTAATTCAGTTTTAGTAGTATTTGGCGATTTTTCTTTATTAAATACACTCCCGTTACTTGATTTAATGTCGAAGAATGAAGGTGAATCTATAGATTGAAATACTGGTCCAAGTTGTAAATCAATTACAAACGATGATTTTATACGAAACATCCAACCTATTGTAGCTCCAATAGAATTAAAAGTACTACTTACAGAACCCAATACCTCATCGTTATTAAAATCGTAGTTTTTTACTTCATATTTTTCATTATAGTAATTGTAAAATGCACCAAGGTACAAACCTCTTGGGGCATTGTAATTTGGTAAAGCATAAAACCTAACTTCGGGCATAAAACCTATACCTGATGTTTTTTGGTATCCTGTTAAAAATCCATTTCCTCCTACAGAAATTGAACTGTATTTACCCGAAATTCCCATTGAGGCACTTACATTACTATTAATCATTCTTTCGTAGGTTAATCCAACCCCACCGGTGTTACCTAATTGCCCTAAATTAATTTTTATTATATTTTTTACATCTTTTATTTCCTCTTTTGGCTTGTCAATTGTTTTTTTTAATTTCAATTTGTTTTCTGCAAGTAATGAAATGGATGATAAAATTAGTACTGAAATTAGAAATTGTTTTTTCATTTTTTTTAAAATTGATAAATACAATGTTAGAAATTTAAATTATAAAAACAACTTTTTTAAAAATAAAAGGTAAAATACAAGTCATAACTTGTTTTTTTATCTTGCACTTGGGGCAATTTCTAAGTTTACAAATTCGTTATTTAAATATTTGTAATGTGCTGTCATTGCTATCATGGCAGCATTATCAGTGCAATACTCAAATGCTGGAATAAAGGTTTTCCAATGGTATTTTTTGCCAGCATTTTCAATGGCTTTACGCAATTCACTATTAGCGGAAACACCTCCAGCTAAAGCAATATTTGTAATTCCAGTTTGTTTACTAGCTAAAATTAATTTTTTCATTAAATGAGAAACAATACTGTTTTGTATAGATGCACATAAATTATCTCTATTATCATTTATAAAATTTTCGTTTTTAGCCTTTTCATTTTTTAAGAAATACAAAAACGAAGTTTTTAATCCACTAAAACTGTAATCAAGTTCAGGAATATTGGGCTTGGCAAATTCATAAACCACATTTCCTTGTTGTGCATATTGATCAATTAAAGGTCCACCTGGATAAGGTAAACTCAACATTTTTGCAGCTTTATCAAAAGCCTCACCTGCAGCATCATCAATGGTTTTACCTATTACTTCACTTTCGAAATAGTTTTTAAAAACAGCTATTTGTGTGTGTCCGCCACTTACAGTAAGGCATAAAAATGGAAATGTAGGTTTAGGTTCATCAATAAAATGAGCTAAAACATGGGCTTGCATGTGGTTAACAGCAATTAATGGAATATTCAATGTTTGTGCTAATGATTTTGCAAAGCTACACCCTACCATTAACGAACCAATTAATCCCGGGTTTTGAGTAAAAGCTATGGCATTTAATTCGTTTAATTGAATGTTTGCTTTTTTTAAAGCAGCATCAACTACAGGAACTATATTGGCTTGATGCGCTCTGCTAGCCAATTCAGGAACAACACCTCCATACAATTCGTGTACTTTTTGATTGGCTACCACATTGCTTAATATTTTTTCGTTTTTTATTATAGAAACTGCAGTATCATCGCAGCTAGATTCGATTGCAAGTATAGTTATGTTGGTTAACGACATTTTATGGTTCAAAATTTGATTATACAAAACTTATCAGTTTCAAATAAATATTTATATTTGGCAAAACTACATTGAAAAAGCTATTTATTAAAATATCATATACATTATTAGGAATTTTCTTTTTCTTAATGTTACTCAGCTATTTGGTTTTTAATAGCCATACTTTTCAAAATTATATAATTAAAAAAGCCGATAATTACTTAAGTAAAGCTTTTAAATGCGAAATAACTATTGGTAGTTTTAATTACGATGGTTGGACAACTTTTAGTTTAGATAATATTTATTGGGGCGATCAAAAAAAAGACACTTTGTTTTTTGTAAAAAATTTACAATTCGATATAAGTGGGTTTGAGCTTGATTCATCAAAGTTTACTCTTTCGAAAGTAAATGTTGATGGAGGCATGTGTAAAGTTATTACCTATCCCGATAAAACTTTTAATATTGATGTATTATTTAATATTATTGATAAAAACGATACTATTTATGACCCTAAGGCCCCAAAATTTAAGCTGATTTTTGATGAATTAAATGGGAAAAATTGTAGGTTTAAGTTAATAGATTCCAACGCAAAATGGGATCAAGCAGGTTTTAACCCATTCGACCAAGATTTTTATAATATAAATATTAAAGCATCTCATTTTAAAATTATACAAGATTCACTTCATTTTTTTGTTCATAATTTAAGTGGTTTTGAAAAAGGGGGTTTACATATAAAACAAATGGCTTGTAAGGCAATCATTTCTCCAAGTATTATGGAGTTTGCTAATTTAGATTTACAATTAAATAAAAGTAAAATTAAAGATTATGCAAGCATGAAATATGCTAATTACGATAGCATGGCTAAAAACTTTATAAGCAATGTAAAACTAGAAGCCAACATAAAGCAAAGCTATATTCACATTTCTGATATTGCCATTTTTGCCCCTTTTTTAAAACAATATGAATACGATGCAACTGTAACAGGGAAACTTAAAGGAACAATTGACAATTTAAGTTTAAAAAATGCGCACTTAAAATATGCTGACAATACCCAGTTTAATGGCAGTGCAAGTTTAAATGGACTACCTAATATTGAGCAAACATTTTTCGAAATTAAGGCCGATTATGCTACTTCTACAAAAAAGGAATTGGATAAATTAGTTGGTTTTGCTTTACCAAAAGAATTAGAGCGATTTGGTTTATTAAAATTTAAAGGAAGTTATACAGGTTTTTATAACGATTTTGTGGCTTATGGAAATTTAGAAACTCCATTTGGTAACATTAGTTCCGATTTAAATATGAAATTAACTAACGATGCCATTCAATCTATTTACTCTGGAAACTTTAACATAACCGATTTTAATTTGGGTGCATTATTAAACAATACCAAACAGTTTGGAATGGTTAATTTAACAAGTGAAGTAGTAGGAAAAGGTTTTGATTTAAAATCAATTAAAACAAAAACTATTACCAATATAAAAAACTTTACTTACAACGGTTACAACTATAAAAATATAGAGATAAATGGAAATTTTGATAGAAAATATTTCAATGGAAAACTACTTATAAACGATGAAAATATTGGTTTAAGTTTAGTTGGTAAAGCCGATTTAAATAAAAAAATCCCTGAATTTTTATTCGAAACAAAAATTGATGGAGCTCGATTAAAAACCCTAAATTTATACGATAAAGATATAATACTTAGTACAAAAATTAATGGGGACTTTGCTATAAAAAATTTAGATCAAAACAACGGGGAATTAATTATAAGTAACACTTTTTTTGAATATAATTACGTTGATTATAGAATTAATCAAGTAAATATAAAATCGCAAAATGCTGGAACAGAAAACAGAAAATTAATATTAAAAAGCGATTTTATTAATGGAAATATTAGTGGCGAATACGACTTTTTAAACTTACATAAATGCTTCAATAATATATTAAGTAAAATTATTCCAGCTTACTTAGTTCCTTATAAGGCATATGAAATCAGCAATCAAAATTTCGATTTTTATTTAAAGCTAGATAATACCAAAACTTTAACAACATTGTTTTTTCCTGATTTAGAAATTGATAAACTTGAAATAAAAGGAAATTTTAATAATTTGAAAAATAAAGTTGAATTACTCGGTTTTATTGAATCGTTGAGAATTAAGAATTATTTGTTTAACGATTTAACTTTAAAAACAGATATTAAACCAACTCAATCTGCTCAATTTTTATTTGGAGTTTCTACATTTTTACAAAACGATACTGTGTTATTAAAAGACTTTGCTATAAACTTAAATGCTTTGAATAATAACGCAAAGCTAAATGTAATAGTAGAAGACACTACCAGTTTAATTTTTGCTGATTTGGAAAGTAATATTGTTTTTTCACCACATAATATTGAGCTAAGTTTACAAAAATCATTATTCAGTTATATTGATTCAAAATGGATTATAAAAGAAAATGGTAAAATAAATTTTAACGATTCAATAATTAAAATTGAGCAATTTACTTTAAATAATTTAAATCAAATTATGGCCATAAATGGGCAATACAATATTTATAACAATAAACAAAATTTTCTATTATCACTAACCGATTTTGAACTAAATAATATTGGATTAATATACCCAAATTTTTTTATGAAAATTGATGGAAGAGCTAATGGTAATGTAGTTTACCAATCAATGAAAGATTTTAATATTTTAAATGGAAATATTTGGGTTAATAATTTAAAACTTGATAATGATTCGATTGGGGATATAGAAATTGTAAGTACTTACGACAGTAAAAATAGCAGGTTAAATTTTGATGCAAGTGCATTAAATGGTAAGTTAAATAATTTTGAAGCCAAAGGTTTTTGGTTAACAAAAAGTAATAAAATTGATGCTTCCGTTTCAATCAATAATGCTGATGCTACTGCATTTCAATCGTTTGGAAAAGAATTTATTACCATTTACGATGGCAAAGTTGATTTAAAAGTTTTGGTTACTGGAACTTTAGATAAAATAGATGTTGATGGAATACTCCAATTAAGTAATATAAAAACTAAAATAAATTATTTGCAAACTACATACATAGCCACAAGCACAATTCATTTTGATAAAAGCATTATTGAATTATTGCCATTTAGTTTATACGATGTAAATAAAAATAGTGGATTGGTAAGCGGAAAAATTAACCATAATAATTTTAATAAATTTGAGTTCGACATTGTAGTTAAAAATTTTAAAAACTTAATGGTTTTAAATACTACTCCTAAAGATAATTCTTTGTATTACGGACAAGCATTTGGCAGTGGAAATTTAAGTATTTCAGGTCCGTTAGACAATGTTTTAATAGATATTGTGGCCAATACTGAAAAAGGAACTAAAGTAGCATTAACACCTTTTGGTGTGAGCGATGAAACTGAAAATTCATTAATACATTTTAGTAGTAGAGATACTGTAAGTAAATTATTGTTAAACAGACAGCAAAGTTTAAGTGGTTTTGCATTAAACTGTTTAATAAAAGCAAAACCCAATGCCGAAATTCAAATTATTTTTAACGAACAAACCGATGATAAAATTAAAGCTACTGGAAATGGGGATATTAAATTAGAGTTAACAAGGCAAGGTGCATTTAATATGTATGGAGAGTATGTAGTAAATGAAGGAGATTATGTTTTTACCGCTTTAAATATTGTTCCTAAAAAATTTAAACTTAAAAAAAGTACCATTAATTGGAGTGGCGATCCATTAGATGCACAATTAGATATTACTGGAGTTTACAAAGCAAGAACTACAACCAAAGAGTTAGTTAGTTCATCGAGTCAAAATGCAAATTCAGGCAACGATCAAAAAACTAACGTAGAAGCTATTATGAATATAAAGGGCTCTTTGTTAGAACCTCAGTACTTGTTTGATTTAAATTTTCCTGAAATTGATAACTCAACCAATAGCAGCAATATTTCAGAATTAAATTTAGTATTAAATAACCTAAGAAAAGAGCCGGAAAACATGACTCAGCAAGTAATAAGTTTAATAGTTTTTGGTAAATTTACTGCCATTAATAACAACAATTCAACTACTGGGTTTAACAATAATGTAGGAGTAAATACATTATCCGAATTGGCAGGTTCACAAGTAAGTTCGTTGGTAAATAAATACATTCCCAATTTTGATTTAAACTTTGATTTACAAAATGCAATTGACCCAACTCGAAACAGAAGTGTTCTTATTTCAGGGTCAACTTCATGGTTAAATAATAAATTAGAAGTAAGAGGAAGTTTTGCTACGGATAACTCGCAAAACAATATTTTGGCTCAATACAATATTTCGTTAAATGGAAATTTTAAAGCCCGTGCATTTAACCGCTTTACCACAGACCCAATTTTTAATAGAAATATTACTACACAAGGACTTGGTTTATATTACCGCAAAGAGTTTGATGGATTAAGCGATTTATTTAAAAGAAACTCATATTGATTTTTTGAGTAAATTAATTTTATCAATAAATTCAATTGGAATATTTACCGTTTTTCTTTCTTTGTAATTAAAGCAAACCATACCAGTTTTTGCTATTGCAGCTAAGGTTTTGTTTTCATTTTGTTTACATATTTTATAATAAAAATCAAAGCTTCGTACACTTATTTCTTCAATAGCCATTTCTATTAATAATTCATCACCATAAAAACATTCAGCTTTATATACAATTGCCGAATCGCCCATAATAACTGAACAACCTGCAATGTCAAGTTCCGAATAACCTATATTGTTCAAATACTGCATTCTTGCTTCGTGTAAAAAAGCCAAATATACATCGTTGCTCATGTGGTTTCCGTAGTTTAAATCAGTAACTCTTACTTTAATATTTGTCCTAAATTCAAATATTTCGGGCATTTCTAGTTTTATTCTACTCAATTTGTGTTTAATTTTTTACAAGTATCTTATTTAATATTATTATTTTTGAAATTAAATAAAACAATTATGAAAATAAAATTATCATATTTATATATTGCCCTCATTTTATTTACTTTAGTTAGTTGCGCTAAAGAAGAGATCACAACTACTGCAATAGATTTAAGAGAAAATGTAATTGGGCAATACAATTTTAATATTAAAACTTATATTATTGATATTGAAAATAAGCTGAACTTATCCGATTCATCAATTTCTGAATTAAAATTAAACAAAGCGGGTGCTTTAAATGAAATAAATTTTAATGATATAACAGGTAAATTATTTGTAAAAGGAAGTAATTTTTCAGAGATAACTACTGCAACAAAAGGATATAAATTTGATATATTAAATCAAGAAGTTGATGGTGTTTCTTATAAAGGCTATAACTATTTTACTGTTGATGGTAAAGGATACCATGGAAATTATAATACAGCTACTAAAAAAGTATCTTTTGCATTTACTTTTAAATCAAATGATATTGACTTTGTGCTTACTGCTGAAGGAACAAAGAAGTAAAATTCAATAAAATTTTTTATCCTTGGTTGTTTTTTTGCTGTCCTCTATTGTTGTAATCTCCAATCTGAAAATAATTTTTTTTTATTTTCATTGCTGCCTTTATGTTGTGTGTTTTTCCCGAACGTTTTATCGTTATCAAATTAATTGTATAGTTAGCACATAAGCAAATACTCAAACTTTTATTATTAAAACTAATGCCTTGCTAACCCTTTTTTGAATACTAAAGATTTTAAAAGCAAATAATATGAATGACTTAAAATTACCACACTTCAATGCAAAAAAAAATCTTAAGATATGAATCTCAAGATTTTTGTGGCGGAGAGTTAGGGATTCGAACCCCAGGTCCTGTAACAGACAACAGTTTTCAAGACTGCCGCAATCGACCACTCTGCCAACTCTCCATCTGCGAAAGTAAGGCTACAGATTATTTCTCACAAATTTTTTTTAAAATTATGGCAATAAAAAACCCCAACCTTTAATAGTCAGGGTTTTTTATTTTTATTTTAACCTTTAAAACACTTAAAATACTTAAGTATTATTGATAAATTAATTTACCATTATTTTTTTAACAAAACTTTGTTTACCAATTTCTACGTTTAAAAAGTAAATGCCGTTGTTTAAACCCAATGCATTTCTATCTAAATTAACAGTATGCGAACCTGCAGTGTTTTTTCCATTAAATACATTTCCCATATTTCTTCCCAATAAATCAATTACCGAAATATTAACTTCTTCGTTAGTTTTTAACTCATAATTTAATTCTGTAGTCGAATTAAAAGGATTTGGAGCTACCGAAAAATTAATTGCACTAGCTAAATCGTCAGCTAAACTCAAAGAACCACTTGAACTTACTCTAACATCATCTAAATAAAAGTTAGATCCACCTGCACGTTTTAAAGTAATTTTAAAACGAATATTAGCTGCTTTAGGAGCATCAAGAGAAACTTCTCTCCATTTAGTTCTATCAGATGGAACAAATCCATTGGTGTAATCTAATCTGTTAGTTCCAGTAGTAGAAATACCAGTTCCTGAAAATACAGAACCAGTTCCACTCATTTGAGTCCAAGTAGTACCACAATTAGTTGATTGGTAAACTCTCAAATCATCGCTCGAATTGAAGGTAGTTGAACCTTGGTTTGGTCCTGTAACTAATGCTGTTGCGTAAGCAAATCTGAAAGTAGGTTTTGAAGCATTTACTAAATTAAAAGATGGTGAAATAAAACTTTGTTCAAATCCTTTAGTTGGAACTTGGTTAAATGGATCATCATCTAATTTCATACATGCAATTTGATTGTAAGACACACCTACCACTCTTCTCCAAGTGGCTTTTCCATTTTCAGATACAAATCTCCAACCTTGCTCATACCAATCAGTTTTATATTGCCAATTTGCATAATTAACTTCAGCAACAGGTGCTACATTGGTAACTACTGTTACATAATTTTTATAAATAGTGTCTACCGTGGTTCCGTTTGTTGTTATTGATAACTTTACATCGTAACTACCTGGTGTGCTATAATTAATAGCCGGAGGTACTGCAGTAGATGCTGTAGCAGGTGTTCCTCCATTAAATGTCCAACTATAAGCAGATGCAGTTCCATTATATACGTTTTGAGTAAATGAAACAGTACCATTGCTACAAATATTGGCATTGGTTGAATAAAAGCTAGGTATTGCATTACAGGTTGTTGTTGGATTATTAACTCCTGTTTTTACTAAATTTGATGGGCTGTATAAATCTCTTCTATATGTTTCGATACAATAATGCATTCTTGCTTTTTGTTGTAAAGTAAACATGTTTTGGCATCTTTGTTTACAATCAAAATAATCCATATAGTTCTCTTGTTGATCAAATAAATCTGGATTATCAGAATTACAAGTATTTAATGTTGCACTAAATGGACCACTTCTTGCTCCACCAGCACTGTAAGTTGGTGGGGTGTCAAATAAACCATCATTATCGGCATTGTTACAACTATCGCCCTGAAAAGGATGATATAATCCTAACCAATGACCAACTTCATGAGTAGTTGTTGTATTAAATACATTTTGTGATGGAGATAATTGACCAAACACATTGTACTGTAGCACTACTCCATCGGTTGAAGCAGAAATTACTCCAGCAGCAAAAGGAAATTGAGCATATCCAATTACAGTTCCGTTTGAAACTTCTTTTAATATGCTTTGAACAATCCAAATATTTAAATAGCTTTTGGTGTTCCAAACGCTCAATTTTTTCAAATCGTCATCACCTTTATCCGAATTTGGAGAATAAACCCTAACAATTCCGTTAGTACAATTTCCATTAGGATCTTTTTTTGCCATTCTAAATTCTATTTCCGAATCAGCTGCTATATCTTTAAAAATATCTCTTCTGTTTACCGAATCAGAATTTAAGTTTCTAAAGCTTTTATTTAAAAAGTCAATTTCACTTAAAATTTGAGCATCAGAAATATTGTTTCCAGAACCAACACTATTGCCCGAATGAATTACATGAACAACAACAGGAATGATGTATTTAGGAGCGGATGCTTTGCCTAATTTATTGGTGTTTTTTAAATCATTTACATTTACAGTTTGTAAATATTCTTTCCAATTTTTATTAAAATTAGCTTCTTCAATTTTTAATTGAGGATTTAAAGATTGTAAATGTTTGTTGTGCTCATCGGAACCACAAAAGGTTGTTTTTTGTTGAGCAATGCTATTTAAACCAATAGCAATAAAAGATAAAGAGTATAACAGTTTTTTCATTTTTAAAACGTGTAATTTGGTTAGCAAAATAATAAAATTTATTACTATGTCAATACTAAAACTAAATGGGTTGCATTTTTATTTAATTTCTTTTTTGTTCCCATACTTCAAGGTCAAACATTTTTTTACCTTCTATTTTAAAACGTATTGCTGTTGCAACTTTCTGAAAGCCATGGTTTCCAGCTGCTCCTGGATTAATATGCAATAGGTTAAATAAGGGGTCTTTTATTACTTTTAAAATGTGAGAATGGCCACAAATCATTAAATCAAATGATTGATTTTTTACAATTTGTTTAAAATTGGGGGAATAATTTTTTGGATATCCACCTATATGCAGCATACAAATTTTTAATTCTTGTTCATTAAAAATCAAAATTTCCGGCATTCTAAGTCGCAATTCTTGGTTATCTATATTTCCCCAAACTGTTTTTAATGGTTTAAATTTTTCTGTTGTTTCAAATGTTTTTAAATCACCCCAATCTCCTGCATGCCACAGTTCGTCACATTTGTCGAAAAACTTAAACAAATTTGGATTAAAATAACTGTGTGTATCTGAAAAAATGCCTATTTGTTTCATTAAAGTTTTAATTAATAGATTGAACAAAATAAACTGTTTTATTTAAAAAAAATGCAATTGTCCTGATTTTTGAATTCATTATTTAAATTATTCACCATTTTTTAATTTATTGATGTCATGTTATTCAAAAGTTAATTACTTTTTTAGTTATAGGTTATTATTAAACTATTAATCAATAGCTGTTTAGAGTAGTTTTATATGGTTAAAATAGAAAACACTTTGTTATAAAATTGTATAGCAAACTTGTGCTGTTAGTATCAATTATTTTTAACAATCAAACTTAATTTAAGCAGTTGTTTAACATATTTACTTCTAAAAATATGTTGAGGCAAAGCATAAAAAAAATGCTGTCTTTGAAAAAACAGCATTTTTAATAAATATTTTAATTTAAAATTTTCTACTCAGTTTAAGCTTCTAAATCTTGAATATCTAACATTCCAATGGGTTTTCCATTTTCAGTTACTAAAATGGTATCAACTTTAGTTGATTTGAATATTCCTGCTGCTTCATTTAACAAAGCACTTCCTTCAACCGAAATAGCTGCATTGTATGTAAAATCACTCATTGATTTACTTAAAACATCTCTGCCATCTGTTGTTAATTTTCTTCTTAAATCACCATCAGTAAAAACTCCTTTTAAGCTACCATCATTATTTACAACAGTTATAGCACCAAAGCCAAATTCAGTCATTTTAACAATTGATTCAGCTAAAGTAGTATCGGCTTCAACAATTGGATTTATTCCATTTAAAGCTTCTTTTACCCTTACAGTCATTAAACGCGTGTCTTGAATAAACTGATCAGTTCCTACTGTTGTAAAATGATTTTCAGTTAACTGTTTCATAATTTTTAAAGGAACAGTAATAGTGTGCACACCTAAATTTATTGCATTTCTTATATGTTCCATTGTTCTTACTGATGAGAACATAACTTTGGTATCGTAACCGTAATGGTCAACAGCATCAATAATTTGAGCAACTAAATCTAATGCATCGTGACCTTGGTCTTGTAAACGACCAACCAAAGGACAAACATAAGTTGCGCCTGCATGCATAGCCATATAAGCTTGTTGTAAAGTGTAAACCAAATGAACATTCACCAACATTCCGTGGTCTCTTAATAATCTACAAGCCCTAACACCTTCAAGTGAAACTGGAATTTTAAAAACAGTTTTTTTAATGTCTAAACCTAAATCTAACTGGCGTTGTGCTTCTTTTAAAATATCTTCAGCTGTATCGCCTAATGCCTCTATTTGTAATACAGGAACAATTTTCGAAAGTTTTACTATCATGCCATCAATGTCGGTAATTCCTTCACGTTGCATAAAAGTAGGAGTGGTAGTTAATCCATTTAAAAATCCTAGTTTAAAACCCTCTTCAATTTCTTTTAGGTTAGCTGAGTCTAAGTATAATTCCATTTATTTATTAATTTTAGTTTGTGTTTTTAAAGTTGGCAATATTATAAATTTAATTCGTTAAAATAAATTTTAATTTTATTGAAAAATTACTCATTTTAAACAAAAAAAATCCATTTACAGTTAAGTAAATGGATTTAATAAAAAATTATAAACTAAACTGATTTAGGTCTGTAAGTAGTTTTTGAAGCCCCTGCTCCTTTTGAGTTTGTTTTTGGCATTGTATTTTTAGGAGCTATAGTTTGTGTTTTGGTAGTTTTCTTTTCTGCTACTTTTTTAGGTTTTTCCTCTTTATTTTCAGCATCTTCATCAACATTTGCTGTGTCGGTAGCATCGTTTTTAATTTCATTATTCAAAGTAGTAAAGTCAACTAAGCCTATTAATATATTGTACCAAGTAAAAAACTTTTTAATATCGCTCTCATAAACTCTTTCGCTATCTAAATTAATTAAATCAATTAAATATTTGCGCTGAATTTTTGCATCATCTTTAGCAGTTGGAACATTTCCAAAAGCGTTTGCTTTAAAAAATATTTCAGCAATTTTTACATCACCATCAACAGCATACATACTTATATCTTCCAAAATACTCACTCTATCTTGGTAACCAGTTGCAAATTTTTTGTTAGAGCCAATTGTTTCTAAAATTAGTCCATTTTTTGTACGACCAATAATTTTGTGTAATCCACCTTGACCTGAAACTGCTACAATATCCTTTAATTCCATTAATTAATATTAAAATTTTATGATGGCAAAAGTATTGATTTATTTGTTAAAACATACAATTTTAATGATTGTTATATAATTATTACAATTAAATGAAATGGGGAGTAAATGTTAATTACTGAAAGTAAGCGCGGTATAAATTATTTTATAGTTATTTTTTATAGCGACTATTTTTTTATTATCATTGCAGCCCAATTAATTGCCCGGATGGCGGAATTGGTAGACGCACTAGTCTCAAACACTAGCGAGAAATCGTGCCGGTTCGACTCCGGCTCCGGGTACTCCTTTTGATATAAAACCTTTGTAAGTGAAATTAACTTATAAAGGTTTTTTTGTTTTACGATAAAACTTACTGTTACATTTTTGTTTATAATAAGTAAGCAATAATTGCTAAAATTGAAATCTTAAAAATAAAAAAATGTCTGAACAATTAGAACATATTCATTGCTTAATAATAGGCAGTGGTCCTGCTGGTTATACAGCTGCAATTTATGCCTCGCGTGCCGATTTAAAACCTGTTATGTACACTGGTCCTCAGCCTGGTGGACAGTTAACAATTACTACCGATGTGGAAAATTATCCGGGTTATCCTGATGGAATTATGGGACCAGAAATGATGGAAAACTTTAGGAAACAGGCTGAACGATTAGGAACAGATGTGCGATACGGAATGGTTACAAAGGTTGATTTTAGTGGAAAACCTCCTTACAAAGTTCAAATTGATGAAAGCAAAGAAGTGTTGGCCGATACAGTTTTAATTTCAACTGGTGCCAGTGCAAAATGGTTAGGTATTCCAAGCGAAGCAAAATTAAACGGACATGGCGTTTCGGCTTGTGCAGTTTGTGATGGTTTCTTTTTTAAAGGAAAAGACGTAGCAATAGTTGGTGCTGGTGACACTGCTTGCGAAGAAGCAAGTTATTTAGCAAAAATTTGTACTAAAGTTTATATGATAGTACGAAAAGGCGAATTTAAGGCCTCAAAAGCAATGCAACACAGAGTAGAAAATACTCCAAATATTGAAATATTATTTAACACCGAAACAGATGAAATATTAGGGGAGAATAAAGTAGAAGGAGTGAGGGTAAAAAATAATTTAACGGGCGAACTTACCACTTATAATATTGGTGGTTTTTTTGTGGCAATTGGGCATACGCCTAATACGCAAATATTTAAAGATTATTTAGACATGGATGAAACTGGATATTTAATTACAACACCTGGAACAGCCAAAACTAAAATTGAAGGTGTATTTGCATGTGGAGATGCCCAAGATAAAATTTACAGACAAGCTGTTACTGCTGCTGGCAGTGGTTGCATGGCCGCTTTAGATGCTGAAAGATACCTAGGCGCCAAAGAATTTGCAATGAATTAGGTTTATTGTTAATAGAACCATAGTTGATAGAAAATTTTCTATTGTCTATGGTCTATTGTCTATTGTCTATTGCCTATTGTCTATGGACTATGGTCTATTGTCTATGGTCTTTTGTCTTTTGTCTATTGTCTATTGTCTATTGTCTATTGTCTATTGTCTATTGTCTATCGGCTCTATTATGCTTGTTGTTCCCAAACTTGAACCAATTCCATTAAAACATCCACTGCTTTTTGCATGTCTTGCACGCTTACATATTCTTGTTTGCTATGAATAGCCATTTCGCCTGTAAAAATATTAGGACAAGGTAAACCCATAAACGATAGTCGAGAGCCATCAGTTCCACCTCTAATATTGGTTTTTATTAAATTTAAACCTGCCCTCTCATAAGCCTTTTCTGCATTTGCCATTACTTGAGGATATTGGTCTAAAATTTCTTTCATATTCCGGTACTGCTCCGTTACAATTATTTCAAAAGTTGCACCTTCATATTTTTCAATAGTTTGTTGAGCTAAATTTTCTAATAATGCTTCATGTTCTTTTAGTTTTGCAGTCTCAAAATCGCGAATAATAAAACTAACAGTAGCTTTTTCAACCGTTCCTTCAAATGAAACAGGGTGCACAAATCCTTCGTAACCATCAGTTTTTTCAGGACACATAGAGTTTGAAGGAAGTAACGAAGTAAAGTATGCTGCTGCTTTTATGGCACTTACCATTTTGTTTTTTGCGTAACCCGGATGTGCACTAATTCCATTAAAAGTAATTTTACAACCATCAGCACTAAAAGTTTCGCCTTCTAAGTGCCCTCTTTCTCCTCCATCTAAAGTATATCCAAAATCGGCATTTAGTTTTTTCATATCAATTTTATCTACACCTTGGCCAATTTCTTCATCAGGGGTAAATAAAATTCGAATATCACCATGTTTAATTTCGGTATTTGTAATAATAAACTGAGCAAAATCCATAATTATTGCTATTCCTGCCTTGTCGTCAGCACCTAAAAGTGTCAATCCACTTGCAGTAATAATATCATCACCAATTCTTTCTTTTAAGTAAGTATGGTTATTTTTTGAAAGTACTACCGAATGGTCATCGGGCATAACAATATCGGTGCCATCCCAATTTTTATGTAAAATAGGTTTTACATTTGTTCCACTGCAATCAGGGCTTGTATCAACATGCGAACAGAAACAAATTACAGGTACATTTTTTTTTGTATTTGAAGGAATAGTTGCATATACATATCCAAATTCATCCGTTTCGGCATTTATTCCTAAATTGATAAGTTCATTGCATAACAATTTACTTAAATCTTTTTGTTTTTCACTACTTGGGTTGCTTGTACTATTAGGGTTTGCAGTAGTATCAATTTGAACATATTTCATTAATCTTTCTGCAACCGTGTATATGTAATTTTTCATTGTACAATAATTGTAATTTTAAATGATGAAACACACTAAAATATTTAGTGTACTCAAAAATTTTAGTATTTAATTTTGTCTTAAATATATTCAATTTACCTTTTAATAAACACAATTAAAAAATAAAGAAATTCATTATGAAGTAGTTATGTTTTTTTTATTACTTTTTTATAAATTTGTTTGAATGTATGATTTTTGTTAGTAAATTTGATTAAACATATAAACCAATTCATCGCCTATAAATATAAAATTTTACACTAACCAATTATTATAATCGTTTGCTTAAAAAACTACTATAAACCAATTAATGCTTACTATTATGCAAACTTCAAAAGTTAGTGATGATGAATTGATACTGAGGTATCTTAATGGCGATGTGTGTAGTTTCGAGACATTGCTCAGAAAACACAAAAACGCAAGTTATTCTGTTATTTTACAAAAAGTAAAAAGCAAGGATGTTGCTGATGAAATTTTCCAAAACGTTTTTATAAAAATCATTGAAGTATTAAACGATGGAAGATATGCAGAAACTGGAAGGTTTAAGCAATACTTGCTATGTTTGTGCAATAATTTTTCAATTGATTATTTGCGAAAAAATGTAAAAAAGAAAGAACTCCTTTTTTCAAGTTTTTTAAGTAATAGTAATGAGGATGAAAGTTACTCTTATTTTGACAATTATGCCGATAATAAAATTGCTGCGCCTTTTGAAGAAATAGAGGCTGAGAAAGAAGCTACTATTTTAAGAAATTTAATTTTACAGCTACCAGAAGACCAAAGAGAAGTAATAATTTTGAAACATTGGGGAAACTTAAAGTTTAGAGAAATAGCTGATCAAATTGGAGAAAATATTAATACTGTTCAAGGAAGATTTAGGTACGGAATTAAAAAATTGAAAGAACTTATAAAACAGCACCAAATAGAAATTCGAGTAGATTAATTATTTGGCATTATTTTTTCATCCCTATTTTTATGAAAACTAAATTTAATATTTTACTATTTTTTATGGCAATTGTATCAACTGTAAATGCCCAAATTGTTCAAGACACAATTAAAAATATTACGCTACCCGACTTTATAGTAACAGCTAAAAAAGATCCTGAATACGAAAAAAAGTATCAAAGATTGGTTTACAATGTAAAAAAAGCACTTCCTTATGCAAAGTTGGCAGCTTTTAGGTACCAAATGTTAGAACAAAATTTACAATTGTTACAAACTGAAAAAGCTAAAAAAGCTTATTTAAAGAAAACTGAAGCCAATATTAAAGACCAGTTTATGGACGATTTGAAAGGATTAACTGTAAGCCAAGGTAAAATATTAATTAAATTAATATTTAGAGAAACTGGAAAAACTACTTATGAGTTGTTGGAAACCTATAGAGGAAGTTTTACAGCTTATTTTTGGCAAGGAATGACCAAATTTTATGGTGGAAATTTAAAAGATGAATACAACCCTGTGGAGGATTGGCAAATAGAACAAATTATTAAACAGTTAGGGTTTGAATAGAACCTAACTGTTTAATTCTAAATCTCTAATATTTTCAGGTTGTATTGGACTTAATACCCAAGTAAAAAAATAAATTATAAAAGTTGGAATTATTAAAATAAGGTAAATAAGTAATGGAATAATACTTATTAATCCATATTTCGTAAATGAGGCTAAAATTTTGTTTTTCATTATGCAAGTTTATAATAAACTTACCACGATAAAGAATATTGTGTAATCAAATATTCACACTATTATTTTAATCGTCTATTATTACAAATTAGTAGAAGTTAAATTAATTCTAAATCACTAAGTTTTTCTGGTTCAATTGGAGTTAATAACCAAGTTATTGCAAAACTAAAAAACATTGGTATAAACAAAATTAAATACACTGAAACAGAAAGCATTGAAATTAAAGATTTTATCTTCGGATTATTTTTATAATTTGTTTTCATGTAACAATAATAATGTAATAATTTTATTTAAACTAACAAATGTTTATTTAAGTTGCGTATAATGTTATATAAAGGGTAAAAATGTGCTAATTAATATACAAAATTATTTTTGATTAACAACAGGATTTTCATTTAAAACAGCCATAATTGAATCAGCAAAAGCAATTTGCGAAACTGTTAAGTTATCAACAATAAATATTTCAGTTTTACAAAATATTAATTTACTACCCGCTTTGTAAACATGTGCTTTAGCTATTAATTTTTCTCCTTTTCCTGGATTTATGTAATTGACTTTTAAATCTACAGTTACAACAGATTCATTTTTATCAACTAAAGTAAATGCAGCAAATCCTGTTGTTATGTCGGCCATGGTGGCAGTAACTCCTCCATGAACAAAGCCCATTTGTTGTAAATGTTTTTCTTCCAAAATTAAAAACGTTTCTACATAACCTATCTCTACTGATTGAAACTTAAAACCTACATTTTGCATAAAATGGTTCTTAGCTGCTTTCGAATTGATTTTTTCTTTAAAATCAGGATCTTTTGCTTTCCATTCAATTTTTTCTATCATATTTAAAAAAATTATTTACGTTTATGGTTAAAATAAAATATTTTGCGAATGTAAGTCTAGCTCATGCAATCTGAAAATAATTTAAATTTAGAAATAAATCATTACACCGATAGTGATTACAACACTGAAAGTAATTTTAGATATCATTATTATTTATTTATTGGAGAATATGAAATGATTTCGGTTATTGCTGATGAGCAAAGGAATGCTATTACTTCATTTAAAATTTTTAAAAGAACTTCTATCGATGTTCAATCGTTTTTAGAAATGAACTATGACGATTTGAAATTATTTACTGAAATTACTGACGATTTTAAACCAGATTACAAGTCGAAGAAGGTAATAATAGCTGATACTTCATCCATATTTTCACCCGATAGTTTATACAATTCGGTAGAGTTAGAAACCTATTTTAAAATAAATAAAAAAGTAAAAGTTAATGCTCAAGTTTTATATAACAAACTAAACTTTCAGCATATAGTAAATTTGTTTTGTGTAAGAAACGAAACGCTTAAATTTATAAGATTTAATATGCCAACAGCCGATATTTTACACCAAAATTTATTGTTTGTAAAGGCTTGTAGCAAGTTGGAGCAAAGCAAAAATGACAATCATGTTTTTTTAAATTTTAATAATGACAGTATAGATTTATTGAATTTTAAAAATTCAAAACTTCATTTTTTTAATAATTTTAAGTTTGATAACCATACGGATATTGTTTATTATATTTTAGCTGTTGTGGAGCAATTAGAAATTTCTAACGATTGGCATCTAACAATTTATGGAAACATAGAAGGCAGCAATAGCTTGTTTCAATTACTTGGAAAATATTGTAAAAACATGAAATTAGGTAAAAGAAGTTCACAATATATTTATCCAGTTACTATGGAATCATTACCCGAAAACTTTTATTTTACTGCTTTAAATGTTTTGCTTTGCGAATAATAAGTGGAACCCATAAAAGCATTATTATAAATGCTCCCAAAGGCTTGCCAGTTAGGCCAACAACCGATAGAGCAAAAGAAAGTTTATTTAATATTTTAGAAAATAATTTTAATTTTGATGAATTAAATTGTTTGGATTTATTTAGTGGAACTGGAAATATAGCCTACGAATTATGCAGTAGGGGAGCATTAAAAGTTACCAGTGTTGATATTGATTATGGATGCGTTAAATTTATTAAGGAAATGATTTTAAAACATCATTTTTCGCAGTTAAGTGTATTTAAGAAAGATGTTTTTACTTTTATAAATCAGTGTACCGAAAAGTTTGATATTATTTTTGCTGATGCGCCTTATGCTTTAGATAAATTAGCATCAATTTCAGAGTTAGTATTCGAAAAAAAATTGTTGAATAATAATGCTTGGTTAATAGTTGAACACCCAAGTAATTTGGATTTAAGCCAACAAAAGCATTTTTTTGAAAAAAGAATTTACGGACAATCTACTTTTAGTTTTTTTAAAAACACATAAAATTACACAATGAAACGCATAGCACTTTTCCCTGGAACCTTTGATCCTATTACCATTGGTCATGTAAATATTATAGAACGTGCATTGCCTTTGTTCGATGAAATTGTAGTTGGCATTGGTAACAATAGTTCTAAAAGCACTTTATTTACAATTGAACAACGCCAACAATGGATTTTTGATATTTTTAAAACCGAACCAAAAGTAAAAGCAATGGCATACGAAGGTTTAACAGTTACTTTTTGTGAAACCATTAATGCCCAATATATTTTACGTGGAATCAGAACCATGGCCGATTTTGACTATGAAAAAAACATTGCCCAAATGAATAAAATTATTCATCCGCAAACGGAAACAGTTTTTTTAATGTGCGATCCTGCTTATACGCCAATCAGTTCATCGGTAGTGCGCGATTTAATAAGGAACAATGGCGATACTTCGCAGTTTTTGCCAAAGGAAATTACTTGGTAATTTATTTCATTTTTAACACCACAAATTCTTCGTTTTCGTAGCGAACTTTGCTTTGGTTGTAGTTGGCTTTTTGTCGAGGATGTTTTGCAAGTAAAATATAATCAATTTCTTGATAAGGATATTTTGTAAAATCTATTTTATAAAAACTTCTAACTGCTGAAGGCAAACATTCCAGTTTTTCTACTTTAGTAAAATCCATGTTATAGTATTTTTCCATCGATTTTTTCCAAGCCAATAAATAATTACATTCATGAACAATGGCTTTGTAATTTACTGATGTACTTCTTTGTGCTTCGCAATTAAATGAATAATCGTTTGGAGGTGCTAAAAACAAAGCATTGATTGGTGTATTGTTCTTTATCCATTCATGTGTTTGAGTTGAAATACTTTGGTTGTTTATTTGAATATTAATTGGGTCTTTTAAAATTATAAAATTAAAAATCAGATAAGTCAAAATTGTTAAAATTGATAAATAGGTAATTGTTTTTAAGAACTTAATTGCAATTAAATTAATACAAAGTATACTACAAAATATTCCCAACCATACAGTAGTTTTATACCATTGGAATTTTCCTAAATTATTGGTTGGATTAAAATATAAAATGATAGCAAATAGAATGCAAATTCCAACAATTACAGAAAGGATTGTTATAAAAATAGGCTTGTCCTTTTTTATAAAATAGTTCAATCCAATAAATGAAATAATTACAAAAAAGGATGTGTAAACATATTCTATTAAAGGAAATAATTGAGGTAAATAATGCAAAGCACCACGGTATTCAAAAAGTATTTTATTGGCTTCAATTTGGTTGGATTGACTGCTGCTTAATTGTGATAAAAAAACTGGAATAAAAATAAATAATGCAATAGTTGTAAAAGCCAAACCATAAGTTAGCACATTTTTAAATGAAATGTTATTATGCTTTACTACCAATAAATTGACCAATAACACCAGTCCAATAATGCCAGCAACTTGTAAACCTATTAATGGTTGAAATAAGGAAGCCAAGCCACACAATAATCCAGATAAAAAGAATTTATTATTGAATGAAAACACAAAAGCCCACATACATAAAGCTTCAGCCAAACTGCTCCCCACCAACATATCATCTTGAAAATAATTTCCACCAACAGTAAAATTTCGGAAGAAAAACAAGTATGTAACAACCAATAACCAAGATTTTAATTCATGGTTGTAAAAGTAATTGGCTAACTCAAAAATTCCAGCAGTGGCAGCATACAAACATATAAAATAAATAATAAAACAACTTGCTTTTACTCCAAAAAGCAATGAAAAACCATACACTAAATAAGTAAAATAATAGCGAACTGTAAAAGTATGATTATAGTAATTTAAAAAGAAATCATTTGGGTAAAGTTGCGGATTTAGCTTTTGATAAACTTGAGGTAAATGCTCCGCTTGATCGCCCGTATTAAAAAAATAGCCATTGCAAAAAATATAAGCAATGGTAATAATTAGAAAGAGGAGATATTTGTTTTGGATTAATTTCAAGTGGTAAATTTAAAGTATTTGTACAATTAATCAATTCCAGTTAGTTTCAATTTAAAATTATTGATATAAAACTTTTGATAATGTTTGTTCCCCAAAAATAAATTTTATGGTTAAATCAACTCATTAAATATAAAATCTTTGTTATATTCAATTTCAAATTTCTCTAAATATGTTTTGTATTCTTCCAAAAATGTTTGTTTTTGATGGTGTTGCTTTTGATTTTTAATATAATTAACCACCCTTCGAACATGTGATTTAGAATAACTAAATGCCCCATAGCCAGTTTGCCATTCAAATTTTTCAGGGGTTATTTTATTTTCATTAATCCATTTCGAAGAGTTTGCTTTTACATCTCGCATCAAATCGGCCATTGATTGAACAGTATTAAAACCAACCAAAATATGAATATGGTCGGGCATGCCATTAATTGCTATCATTTTATGGTTTTTATTTTGTACAATCCCTGTGATGTATTTATACAAATCGGTTTCCCAATTTTCTAAAATAACTGTATTTCGGTATTTAACCGCAAACACAAACTGAATACTGATTTGAGAATAACTATTTGCCATTGTATTTAACTTTTGCCACAGTGTAATTTTTTTGCTTATATTTTTCTTTCTTTCACCGAGCTAACAAATGGTGCAACCAACATGTCGCCACTATGTGGTTCCCATCAACTAGCTCCATAGGAGCGATATGTTGGTTGCATTGGTTGTAAAACCAATGAAAATGATTGTATAACCAATGAAACAAAACAAATAAAATTTTAACAAATTTAATTTTTTTACAAAATTAATTAAATGGCATTTAGCAATAAAACAAAGTCAAATCGATTTTAACCAAAGTCAA
>CAMCEM010000041.1 GCA_945873755.1 Chitinophaga pinensis
GAAACAGAAGAAGCCATTGCTTTAGCCAATGCCACTAGTTACGGATTAGGCGCTAGTATTTGGAGTAAAGACATTATGCAAGCAAAAAATATAGCCAATAACATAGAAAGTGGCATGATTTACATTAATCAAATAGTAAAAAGCGATGCAAGGTTTCCGTTTGGAGGTATTAAAAAATCGGGTTTTGGTCGCGAATTGGGCGAATTTGGATTAAGAGAGTTTTGTAATGTAAAGACTGTTTGGGTTTAGTTGCGGCTGGTTTTTGGTTGATGGACGATAGACGATGAACAATAGACGATAGACAATAGACAATGGACGATAGACCATAGACGATAGATGAAAAAACGTCATGCGGGAAGCATCTTCTTTTTCTAGGCAACTAGTACCCACGCTTATTTGGTTTTGCAATCCAAATCATTTACTCCAAGGATTTGTAATCCGTTTTTTACTATGCCAATCATAAAGAAAATGTATTAAATGGAATTGATGTTTTATGGATTACATATGCAAATATTTGCAAAGTGTGGTTTGCAAAACTAAACCGCCTAATTATATTTTCCTGTTAAAAAGTTTTGTAAAATTCATTGAATTAAAATCAGCTCATTACTTGATTTTCTTAATAATTTTATATTTAAAATAGATTAGTGTTAAATAACTAACCACATTTTTTATTCTTTTTTATTTTATTATCATTGCCCCCTAAATACACAAAAATGAAAAAAAACATACTCTTAGGAGCTGCCTTGCTTGTTATTTCTTTTAACATTCAAGCTCAGGATGTAGACAAAATGGAAACTAAGTTTGATTACATTCAATTGCCGTTAAAACCACTTGATAAAAGCATAAAAAACTATACTAGCAAAATAGTGAGTGGCGCAGAAGCCATCAACAAAAAGCTAATGGACGATTATAATTTAGAGATTAAAAAAGCTGAAGAAGATTATCAAAAAGACATGCTTGCCTATTCTGTTAAACTAAAAGAAGCCGAAGCAGAATATCAAAAAGAATTGCTTGCCTATCCTGCTTTATTAAAGTATGCCAATGAAACTTATTTAAAAGAAAAAGAATTGTACGATAAAAAGTCAATTGTAAAAAAACTAGCCGAAAGAGAATTGGGTGAAGAGGGAAAACCAGTTAAAAATATTCCAAGAGAACCCTATAAGAAAACACCTAATATGCCTTATAAAGCCATACCTAATATGCCAACATTGGCTAAAGTTTTTAACGTAGAGCAATTGGCAGGTACTTATTTAAAATTAGAAGGATTCAAACAGGGCTCAACCAATTCAGTAAATATTACTGCTCAATTGGGTGATTTAAGTCCTTTGGTACCTGAAATGAAAGTTGCTGATATGACGTATTACAGTAACGGAAAATCAACACCTTATAAAGCATATTCGTATCATATTAAATACAAACGTTTAATCACATTAATTGTAGAAACCCCTCAAGGAGTTGTTTATAATGAAGTTCCAATTGAAATAAACAAAGATCTAACTTATAAATCACCAGGTGAATTCAAAAGCGAGTATGAATTAAATAATTGGTGGACGTCAAACAAAGTAAGAATTACAGATCTTTTGGAAAACGAAACAGTAGAAAAAAACCTAAGCGTTATTCAAACTCTTTTAAATGACAATTATGCATTTAAAAAAGTTAATTATATGGCAGACATTTATTTGGTAAAAGACAAAAAAGTAGATTATACTGATTATCAAAATGCTTACCTTGCAGTTATAGAAGGTTATAATTCACTAACTGAAAACTATGAAAAAATAGCGGCAAAAGCTAAAATTAATGAAGCCATTGCAATTTGGGAAAAAGCATTATTAGAATCGGATGTAGAAAACAAAAAAGCAAGAATAGATGAAGAAGTTACTTATGCCACTTACTTAAATTTAATTGAAGCATACATATTTGTAGATGATTTTTCAAAAGCAAAATCTTTAATTGCTAAATTATCTATATATGATATTCCTAAAAGGGTTAAAAAAAGAATGGAAGAATTAAGTATTTTTTCTTCAGCACAAAACGAACGTTATAAAGGTTTTTACGGTAAATAAATTTGATTTGCTAGTGATAACAAACAAAAAAAGAGGACTAAAATTTAGTCCTCTTTTTTGTTTGTAGTGGATTAACATTTAATTTTTTCTAGCAATTACTTTCATGGCTTTTTCTACAATAGCGTTAGCTGTTAAGCCATATTTTTCCATTAATTGATCTGGAGTTCCACTTTCGCCAAAGCTATCGTTAACGGCTACCATTTCTAGTGGAGTTGGGTTGTTAATTGCAAATAGTTGGCAAATGCTATCGCCTAATCCACCATTCATTTGGTGTTCTTCGGCAGTAACAGCACAACCTGTTTTGGCTACACTAGCTAAAATAGCAGTTGCGTCTAGTGGTTTAATGGTATGAATATTTATAATTTCAGCATTGATTCCTTTTTCGGCTAAAATATGACCTGCTTCAATGGCTTTCCAAACCAAATGGCCGGTTGCAAAAATACTTACATCTGCACCTTCATTTAACATAATGGCTTTTCCAATTTCAAAATTTTGATCAACAGGGGTAAAGTTAGGAACAGTCGGGCGGCCAAAACGCAAGTAAACTGGGCCTTCATAATCGGCAATGGCAATGGTAGCTGCTTTGGTTTGGTTAAAATCGCAAGGATTGATTACCACCATATTTGGCAACATTTTCATTAAGCCAATATCTTCCAATATTTGATGAGTTGCACCATCTTCGCCTAAAGTTAAACCAGCATGTGAGGCACAAATTTTTACATTTTTGTTTGAATACGCTACCGATTGACGAATTTGATCGTAAACCCTGCCAGTTGAAAAATTAGCAAATGTACCTGTAAAAGGAATATGTCCACCAATGGTTAACCCTGCTGCTACACTGATCATATTTGCTTCAGCAATTCCCATTTGAAAAAACCTATTTGGATAATCTTTGATAAAAGCATCCATTTTTAAAGAACCAATTAAATCGGCACACAATGCTACCACACGTTCGTTTTGTTTTCCTAATTCGTGTAATCCTTCGCCAAATCCGCTTCTGGTATCTTTAGTGTTTTGTATTTCAAATGTTTTCATTAGATAATAGTTTTATTATTTAGGTTGGCAAATTAATCAATGACAAGGGAAAATGAAGTTATTTTATTTGCCATTATTATTAACAATTTAATAAAAAAAAGAGGCTGTATTAAATGCTTTAAAGTGCTCGTCAGTTCGAGGTATAATTTTTTTCAAAATATCAAGATAAAATGATGTTGCAATGCTATGTGTCCTTGTTTAAAAAAACTTGAACCACATAGAAGAAAAATAGAAAACATAGCGTTTAAACTATGTTATCTATGTATCTATGTGGTCTTTTATTTTACTAATAATTAGTAGTTTAGGTAAAAATGTCAATGGTAGCGAAGTCAAGAAATTAATGCTTCCGTTTTCAAAACATTTCTACCGACAGTTGTCGGTATTCGCTCAATGTTACAAAACACAAAAGGCTGTCTTTTTGTGACAGCCTTTTAAATATTAATTATTAAATAATTAGTTTTGAATAATTAAAACCACTTTGGTTGAACCACTTGCATCTGCACCAACTGTAGTAAATTTAGCTAAACCTTTTACACCATCAACAGTTTGAAATGAAGTAACTGATCCAGCATTTAGTAGAGTTGCTTTCTCTGTTGTTCCTGTTGTAAAATCTATTCCTGAAAATAAATCATCTACTTTTGAGTTATTTTTAATATTATCAAAATCAGTAGCTGAGATAGTTGTAGCTTTAAATTTGGTTCTGTTTTGACGAGCCCATGAGCTAATTTCAGTTGCCCAAATAACTTTTGCACCATCAGCATTTGCTGGTGCAGCAAAAGCATTGTTGTCATTTGTTCCATAATAATAAACAAAATCGATACTACCTGAATTTAAACGAGCGGTTCCATTAGCACCGGGAGTATATGTAGCAAAACTGTTGGCTAAACCTAAAAATTTATAGGGAATATTAGCATTGTTTTGCGCGCCTAATTCAATTTCGTTTGAGGCAATGATTCTATTGTCTTTTGCTACATTATATAAATAGCTAGCAGAGCTTGAGTTGCCTTTATTATCTTTAAAGGTTGCAACAAAGGTAATGTTAGTTCCATTTGCAGGTTTAAATCCTAAGAAATCCAATAACTCTATTACAGAGATGCTTGAACTAAATCCATTCAATTCAGATGAATCAATGGTAGAAAATGAGCCCAAATAAAAATCAGCCCCGTTTACTTTCAAATCTATTTTAGATGAAGCTAAAGTAGTTCCTGATGAAGGAGTTACTGTAATTTTTAAATAAGGAGTCACAAAAAAGTTAGAGGTATCAAGCACGGTTTCGCCAAGGGAATCGATTAAGGTAACCTTTGGGCCGGTTATAGCAGTTGTTTCAGTGTCTTTAGAACAAGAGGTAAGGCTTAATGCTATAGCAACAATAAATAAATAAATAATTGTTTTTTTCATAATTTGTTTAGTTTTTTTTAACCTATGCAAAAGTATAAATTATTTTATTTTAAAGTAATAAAAAATTGTTAATAATTGAAGTACAATTTAATAGCTTTAGTTTAAAGTAATATTGGTAGCTTGGCCTGATGATATTTTAAATTCTCGAGTAAATGTATTATTGCTTCTTGTAATGCCTTTTCCTCGGTAAATTAACTTGTAATCGCCCGGTTGTATAATTAAATTATGTCTTTGGTAGTCAACCGGAAGTTTATGCACCCAAATTAATTCTCCTCTTATAACTTGGTATATATCCGCATAAAAATATTGAATTGGGTAAGTTATATTTAATTTTCCTGGTTGTGGTATTAAATAAGTAGTAACCATATTTTGGTCAACACTTACATTTTTAAAGGTAAACCTTGGCAAGGTTAAAACCTCTAAATCGTATTTACCAACCAAATACTTTTCTTTTATATTGGCATTTTGAACATGAAGTGTATTGGTTTTATTACTTGGCCTTACAATAAATTTTAAATTTTCGTAATTGGTGGCACCTTCAATTTTTACTAATAATTCGCCTTGTGGTGCATCAACTCCTATAATGGTGTGTTTTCCTGCAGTAACGCTAATGTTTTCTTTAATAACAGGAGGAATGGTATGCACAACCATTTTATATTTATAAAGTGGATCTAATAAAATAGTATCAGGGTTTCCTCTTTCGTTTATAGTGTGCATGTAATTATATAATAATTGACCATTATCCATTTCGTAAAAACTCATATTTACATTGGTTTCAGTGGGTCTACTATAAATATCAAGCAAGTTAACTTGGGCTGTAGTATTGTTTAAAGCCTGAGAAACAACAATATTTAAAACAGAATTGAATTGCTCTTCAGTATTTGCATCGTAATATCTTCCAACGCATTCAAATGCTTTTCTAAAATCGGCTGTGCTTCCTAAACCAATAATAAAAGGTTTTAAAACTACTCCTTTGCTTTGCAATGCTTCCGAAATAGCGCAAGGATCGCCTTGGCATTCTTCAATACCATCGGTTATTAAAATAATTACATTTCGGGTATTGGGTTCTAAAGGGAAATCGTAAGCCGCTTGTTGTAATGAATAAGCTATTAAAGTAGTTCCTTTTGGCGAAATAGATTGAATGCGTTTTTTAATATCTGCGTGGTTATTTGCCCTAAAGGGCACTTCTAGTCTTGTATCTTTACAATCGCGCTTTGCTGGAGGCGATGTATGACCATAAACTCGTAAGGCTATTTCTAAATTTTTAGCCCCTTGTAAACTATCTACAATGTTTGATAGCAAACGTTTAGCAACATTTATTCTGGTGTCTTTTTCCATCCGGGCAAACATGCTTCCACTTGCATCGAGTAAAAAAAGTATTCGGGTTTTGGCAGGGCGATAAACTTGCTGTGCAAAAGATGTATGTACAACACTGTTAAATAAAAAAAGAGCTACTAAAACTAGTAGCCATTTTCTATTTCCTTTTAATGTTTTTTGTTTTATCAAAATAAGTATTGTTTTAAACGCAAATATTTGTAAAAAAGTATTTAATAATCGCCAAGTGTTTCAGTTAATTGACCTAATGCATTTTCAAGTTCAGCATCGTTAGGCGAAACACCATGCCATTTGTGGCTTCCCATCATAAAATCAACCGGGTAGCCCATTTCGGTTTTCATCATTATAAAAACTGGTTTGCCATTTCCACAAACGTTTTTTGCTTCGGCCATAGTAGTTAAAATACTTTCAAAGTTGTGTCCATCCATGTGTAAAACAAGCCAACCAAATGCTTTCATTTTATCTTCAATATCAGCACCAATTCCCATTACTTTTTGGGTACTTCCATCTATTTGTTGGCCGTTAAAATCAATAGTTACAATTAGGTTATCAATTTTTTGGTGGGCTGCAAACATAAAAGCCTCCCAGTTTTGACCTTCTTGTATTTCTCCATCGCCCATTAAAGCATAAACTAAATGTTTATCGCCATTCAGTTTTTTTGCTAATGCAGCTCCGGCAGCAACCGAAATTCCTTGACCAAGCGAACCACTAGCAATTCTAACTCCTGGCAAATGTTCGGCAGTTGCTGGGTGACCTTGCAAGCGGCTATTTATTTTTCTAAATGTATTTAATTCACTTACTTCAAAATAACCTGAACGAGCCAATGCGCTATAAAAAACAGGAGAAATATGTCCGTTTGATAAAAAGAAAACATCTTCCTCTGTTGCATCCATGTTAAAAGATGGATTGTGTTTCATAACTTGAAAATACATGGCTGTAAAAAAATCGGCACAGCCTAATGAACCTCCGGGATGACCAGATTTTACAGCATGTACCATCCGTAATATGTCTCTTCGTATTTGACTTGAAATAGCTTGTAGCTGTTCTGTATTTGCCATTAAATATAGTTTTTTAATAAATATTTATGCGAATGTAATCAAGTAGTATTGTATAGCCATACTTTTATACAAACAGTTTTACCCATGTTTTACCACATTGTAAATAAAATCAATACTTAGCTCAAAATAATCCAAAAGAATTTTTTAGTTTAGTATTATTAATGCCCAAAGAGTAGCTGTTTAGTTCAAAGATTGCAAAGCAATTTTTTGGACTAATACAGAACCGTATCGGTATGAAATGACAAAGTTGGGTGTTTTAAAGTGTGTAAATTAGTTTTAAATTTCCTGCATTTTTTACAATTGCTAAGTTTTCATTTTGGCTTTGTAATGCTATAAAAATATCTTCAGGAAGTTTTTCAAAATTATATTTCACAAAATTTATTTTATCAAAAACAAAAGAAAGGGGTTCAATTTCACTGTGAATCTTAAATCCTAAATTTAAATATGCATTTCCATTACTCCAATCTTTGTCAATATAGGTCATTATATCGCCCGGCTTTGTTTTTGCTACAAAGTGAGCTATTAATTTACTTAATCCACCTATTACCGAAAATCCTTTTTTACAACAAAAACTTATTAATTCGAAAGAGCGTTTTTCGTAGCTTAATCTATCCATTTTCCGACCCTTGCTAAATGTGGCCACAGCCTTTAGTTCATTTTTGTGTAACAAGCCTATTTTATGGTAAGCTGTTTTAAAACCTAATAAGTGATTTTCGTTTAAAAACCTTTCTGTTAACTCCTTATCCAATTTAATTACATCGCAATTGCGTGCAAATATTTTTTCGTTTTTACCTAATATGGATTGAATTATCCCTAAAATGATGTCGTTTTTATTTATCCAATCATCTAACCAAAAACTTACTTTAGTTTCTAAAAAAGCAATGTGTATTTTTCCAATTGATATAGTTATCTGAAAATCGAATTCAGGAAAATGCGAAGATAGTTTTCCAATTATTTTGGCTTCTGTAATCAATGCTTAAAAACGAATTAGCGAAATAAATTAAAAAAGCTAGTGTAAAAATTTCGTCCTAATAATTTTAATAAAACAAATTTAATTTTTATCCTAAAATTAGCTGACGGTTTAAAGTTTTTCCACTGAGTTAACTGTAAATATTTGTAATATTCCTTTTTATAAGGATGAATATTTAAATATTCCCATGGTTTTGAAGAACCCGAGAAATGAATTATTGCAGGGCTTTGAATCAATTCCTCTATTTCGGGTTTGGAATATATTTTTAAAAGCGTTTTTTCATCAACCTCAAAAACTGGACTTAATTGATTCCATTTGGGTTCAATGAGTAATCTTTTATTGAATAAATTTGCATTTAGTGCATCTTGATCCCAAAAAATTAATTTATTGGTGTGTGTTTTTATATAATCAAATAGGGTTTCTTGTAAATTTTCTAAAACCCACGTTTTTGAATTTATTAATAAAATACCTGCATTAAAATATTTGTATTTTTCATCAAAATTAAGTCTAGCAGGACCATCAAAATTAAGTTCGTTTACAGCCGCAATGGTATAATTGTCTATATTAATTTCCCATAAAGGTTTTAAGTTCTTGCAAATAATAATGTCGGTATCTAAGTATAAAACTTTATTGGTTGTGTTTGCTAAAATATTTGGAATTACAATTCTATAATAAGTAGCAAACGATACATGGTCAGAAACATAACAGTCTTTAAATAATGTGGGCTCTAAAGCGTAAAACGAAAAGGTTTGTTCATATCTATTTACCGTTTCTTCTAATATTTTTTTATTTTCAATATTAAAATCAGCACTAAAAAAGTGCAAATGAATTTTATTTTCTTTGTTGTTTTCAAACAATGAAGTAAGCATCACTACTGCGTGTTGCGTATACTTATTGTCGGCTGCACAAGCTATATGAATCAATTTTTAGCTTAATTTATAAATGGCACAAGTGGCTGAAATCTGTTTAAAATTTGCTGCCAAACGTTCGTGTTTTTCTTTGTTAGTTATTGATGCAATAGCAGCAGCAACGGAAAGCTTTAAAAAAGAAATTAATTTATCGAATGTTGTAAAGTTTTTTGTTGAGTAGTTAAAATAAGTTCCGCAATCTACTATTTGTCCTTCCACAAGTTTTAAATTTGGAAACGCTTGTTGCAATTCATCCAAATCAGGACGATACATAGTATCTATTGGATCTTCATGATAAGGAAAATTATACGGAACAGAAATAATTAATTTGGTGTCGGCATTCATAATTTTAACTAAAGCTCCGCAAAAAGCTGTTCTTTCGGTTAAATGTTCCAATAAGTTGGAACAAATTATAAAAGAAGCATTCAACTGTTTTAACTTTTCAATAAATGCAGGATCTGTAACATCGCCAACCAAATCAACGCCTTCCGCTTGTTTAATATCAATGTTTTTTATTATACAGTTTTTCTTAGCAAATTCATCAAATAAATTGGCTTTAATATAGGGTTGGGTTACCTCAATAAATTCCTTTGTGCTTGAGCCAATGTTTAATACCAACGAATTGGGTTGAGCATGTTTTTGAATGGTATTTTTAAACCAAAGTGATTCTTCGTAAAGCATATTTTAGTTTTTAATTCCTATTCTACCGGTGTAATCAATCCTATTCAATAAAATTTGAACATTTTGTTCTTTAAAATATTGGTCAACAGCTTCTCTAGCACCTTTCCAATGTCCGTAATCATCAATAATAATTACTCCGCCTTTTACTAATTTTGGAAACAAATGCACCAATTCGTGGTAAGTTGATTCATACCAATCAGTATCTAAGCGTAAAATGGCAATTTTTTCTGGAACAGTTCCTGGTATCGTATCTTCTACTTTACCTTTAACATAAGTAACTAAATTTGAAGGATAATTGGTTATAGCCACGTTGTTTTTTACATCATCAATAGGTGCATAACACCACATTACATCTTCCTTCGTTTTTTCTGATTGGTTTAATAAATTTTTGGCGTCTTTACCTAACAAATCAGCATCCATTTCAGTAGGTTCACTCATTCCTTCAAAGGTATCGTAAAGGTAAAATTGTCGGTTTGCTGCCTTTAGTTGAGCCAAACTAAGCATGGCACACATAGAACTTCCACCTTTCCAAACACCACATTCTACTATATCGCCTTCAATATTATTTTTTACAATGTATTCAATGGCTTTGTTAAATGAATAAAGTCTCTCTTCCGAGGTCATAGTAAATGGTTTACACATTTCCATAATGGAATTAAACGAAGGTTCAAAATCAGGAAATTTGTTTTCTATCTGATTTGTTTTAATCAATTTAAAACCGAAAGATTGAAGTAGTTTATTTATCATTTTACAAATATTCGAAGCGTCAAAAATAAGAGAATATTTTGGTTTGAGAATTAAAAATATTTGGTCTATAAAAAGGGTTTTATAACAAACAATTTTAATTAAGAAAAATTTAACAATTTAAAAACATTAGGGTTTTCAGATAAAACCAATCGTAAAAAGCATAAAAATTTAGTTTTTGTTTGTTGGAATTTAATTTTAAATATTGGCTGTTTGCTTTATTTAAATTAAAAATTAATTTTGATATAGTTTAAAAAGAAATTATGAAAAAATTTATACTTGTACTAACTGCCATTTTATCAGTTAATTTAGTTATTGCACAAATTAATAGCACATCATTTGCAGCAAGAGTTGATTATGCAACAGGTACAGGTACTTCGAATCCACAAGGAAATACAGGTGCAGATTTAGATGGTGATGGCAAAAATGAATTAATAGTTGGAAACTTAGGAAATGCTAGCATTTCAATGTTTAGAAATATTACAACTTCAACACAAATAGTATTTTCAACAAAAGTTGATTACCCTACTGCAAGTACAGCAAGTTATATTAAAGCCGTTGATTTAGATAATGACGGGAAAAGAGATTTAGTAACGTCTACAAACAGTGGAACTGCGTTTTCTGTTTTCAGAAACACTACAACTTCGGTTGGTAATATAACATTTGCAACCCGACAAGACTTTACTGGACAATCTGCACCAGCAAATTTTGACACTGCAGACGTTGATGGTGATAATAAAGTAGATTTAATATATGTTAATTATTTTTCGAGTAGTTTTTCGGTTTATAGAAATACAAGTACTTTAGGTTCAATTAGTTTTGCAACAAGAGTTGATTATTCATGTGGAGCAAATCCTGGTTCAATTTCGGTTTATGACATAGATAATGATGGAAAAAAAGACTTAGCAATTACTTTATATACAAACTCTCAGATTTCAATATATAGAAATACCACAACTTCGGTTGGATCACCCACGTTTGCATTTTCTCAAAATATATCATCGCCTTCTTACCCCAATTATATTAATAATGCAGATTTAGATGGTGATGGAAAAAATGAATTAGTTACAGCTAATTTTTATGGTAATAATATTTCAATACTAAAAAATACAACTACATCTGTTGGAACAATAACATTTCAAACGCCTCAAAACTTCGCAACTGGATCTGGTACTTCCTATCCAGAAGGAATAGTTTTAGAGGATTTTGACAATGACACCAAAAAAGATATTGGTGTTTGTAATAGAAATAACAATACTATTTCTATTTTTAAAAACATAACAACAAATGGAACTATTAATAGTAGTTCTTTAGCATCTCAGGTTACAATAGGGGCTAATTCTAACCCTTCAGTTATTAGTGCAGTTGATTTTAATAATGATGGTAAAAGAGATTTAATCGTTACTAATAATCAATCAAATAACGTATCAATACTTAGAAACCAAATTATAGCAAATGAACCAACAGTAGCATCAAGTAACTTGGTTTTTAGTAACTTTACAGGCAATAGTACAACACTCACCTTTACTAAAGGAAATGGTTCAAGAAGAATGGTTATTGTAAAGGAAAACGCTGTTGTTAATTCAATTCCACTAGATTCTTTTGGTTATACTGCTAAAGATACATTTGGCTTAGGTTCCCAATTGGGTTTGGGTAACTATGTAGTTTACAGCGATACGGGAAATACCTTTACTATTAAAGGTTTGAATGTAGGTTCCACTTATTATTTTGCAGTTTTCGAATACAATGGAACTAACGCTTATAGCAATTATTTAACTTCAACAAATTTAATAGGTAGTAGGCTACTTACATTTACATATTTTAGTAAAATTTCAGGTAACTTAAATGCTTTAAACACTTGGGGCACCAATCCAGATGGGACAGGCACAAGTCCTTCCAATTTTTCGGGTAATAATACCGTTTATTATGTTGCAAACAATGGCTCGCCTACAATTGCAGCCGATTGGTTTGTAACAGGAACAAATACTACAATTGTTTTTGGTGATGGTAGTAATTCAGGAAATTTTACACTTCCTTCGGGCTTATCTTTAGGTGTTGATTCATTTTATGTAAACAATAATTATACTGTTACAATTCAAGGACCAATTTATACCAACAAAGCAAGTTTTAATTTAAATAGCACAGCTCAATATACATTAAATACAGCTCAAAATATAGTGGCTGCTAGTTATGGCAACCTGGTATTAAGTAGTTCTACAAAAACTTTATTGGGTAATGTTACGGCCAGAGGAATTTTGGCAATGTTTGGCAATATTAATTGCAATGGATTTACTTTTACTTTAGGTGAAAGCTTGTCGCAACTTGGCGTTTTAAACAGGTCGTCAGGCTCTATTATAGGAAGCTTTAAAAGATGGTTCAGCGCTTCCAACACCAGTGGAAGTTCTGGTTTAATGCCAATAGGAACAGCCAATAGTTACCGTCCAATTCAAATTAATTATACAACAGCACCAACTAGTGGAGGAACACTAACGGCAAGTTTTATATCAAGCTTTGGAGGTAATTCAGGATTCCCATTATTTGATTTTACTACAACTCCTGTTGTGCAACTAAACAAAACTGCTCAAGATGGATTTTGGAGATTGGCAGCAAATGATGGATTAACAGGAGGTAATTTTACTAGTTTTGTAACTGGTTCAGGATTTTCAGGCATCAGTTCTGTAAGCGATTTAAGATTAGTAAAAAGAAGTTCACCTACAGGTTCTTGGTCGTTAGCAGGAAGTTCTGTTGTTGGAAGTGGTTCAATTTCTGTACCTGTTGTTTCTGCTCAAAGTATGAGTAATATTGGAGGTGATTTAGCCATTGCTTCTGACAGTTCAATTAATTCATTGCCAGTTACTTTTGTTTCAATTAAAGCATCTTGGATCAATGCACAAGCACAATTAAATTGGCAAACAGCGAGTGAGCAAAACAACAGTCATTTTGAAATAGAACGACTTTACAATAATGAATGGAAAACAATAGGAAGTATAAAAGGTGCGGGAAATAGCAACCAACTACTAAAATACCAATTTATTGATACTGAAAGTAATTTAGATGCTAGAAAAGAAGCAATTTATTACCGTTTAAAACAAGTAGATTTTGACGGAAATTATAATTATAGCGAAGTGGTTTTATTGCAACACAATACAAATAATGAAATTAAAATTTTTCCAAATCCATTTCAAAATACAATTAATATAAGTTTAGAAAACGGAGAAGAAATACAAGAATTAACTATTCTAGATTTACAAGGTAAAGAAATATTACAGAGTTATGGTAACCAATCAAAAATTGATGCATCAATGCTAACTAGTGGCTTGTATACTATAAAAATTGTTACGAACCTTCAAACCATATTTACTAAAATAATTAAATAAAAGCATTATTTTTGGACTATTGATTCAGTGTTTTAAGCAAAACACAAAAATTAAAAGCAAAAAAATATGTGTGGAATATTGGGCCTTATTGGCAATATAGATTCGGAAAAGTTTGAACAATGCTTGTCAAAATTGGAGCATAGAGGTCCTGACGGATTTGGTATATGGCAAGACGAAGGGGTTACTTTAGGACATAGGAGGCTTTCTATTATTGATTTGACCGATAATGGCAAGCAACCAATGCATTTTGAAAATAAGTATGCCATCACTTTTAACGGTGAAATTTATAATTACCTAGAAATTAAAATTGAGCTAGAGAAATTTGGCTATAAATTTATTTCGGCATCAGATACTGAAGTAGTTTTAGCAGCTTTTGACAAATGGGGTGAAAAATGTTTCACTAAATTTAACGGAATGTGGGCACTTGGAATTTGGAATAAAGAAAATAAAACTTTGTTTCTTTCAAGAGATAGAATGGGTAAAAAACCTTTGTTTTATGCAAAAACTAAATACGGTTTTGCATTTGCCTCCGAAATGAAAGCCATATACCCTTTATTAGAAAAAGTAGAAAAAAACACAGATGTAATCAATAAAGCAATCAATGATGTGTTTTCATACGAAAACACTGATGAATGCTTAATAAACGGAATCAGTCGCTTTCCAGCAGCTAGCCACGGTATTTTAAAAGATGGACATTTACAACTTTCAAAGTATTGGACCGTTTTTGATGATGAAACCCCTCAATTTAAAAAGTATGAGGAGCAAGTAGAATACTTACGGCATTTGTTTTTAGATGCATGTAAAATAAGAATGCGTAGCGATGTTCAAATTGGAACTGCTTTAAGTGGTGGCCTAGATTCTACTGCAACAATTTGCGCAATGGCCAATGTTGCAAATCAACAAAACTCAAGCGAAAATATTTTTAAACACGATTGGCAACATGCTTATGTTGCTACATTTCCTGGAAGTGAAATTGATGAAAAAAAATACGCAAAACGAGTAGTTGATTATTTGGGAATAGGCGCAACTTACTTAGAAATAGATCCTGTTAAAAATATTGATAAAATATTTGAATATACTTACCTGTTCGAAGAATTGTATTTAACTTCACCAATTCCATTTATTCAATTATACAATGAAGTAAAAAGAAATGGAACCACTGTTACATTAGATGGGCATGGAAGTGATGAGTTGTTTGCAGGTTATCCATTTCAATTCACCAGGGCTGTAGCAGATGCAATTCCTAATCCTGTAAAAGTAAATGATATTGTTAAAACATATAGAGACACACTATTAAACAATAAAAGCTACTATTATGATTTTGGAACAAGCTCTTACAATGGATTATTGCATATTGCAAAAGGTAAAAAATATAAAAACTTAGACCACTTAAATAACCTTTTATACCAATCGAGTTTTGAAACCATTTTACCAACATTATTAAGGAATTACGACAGGTATTCAATGATAAATGGAGTAGAAATAAGAATGCCATTTTTAGACTATAGAATTGTAAATTTTGCATTTTCCATTCCTTGGTCATCTAAAATAAGGAACGGATATAGCAAGGCAATTGTTAGAGATGCTATTAAACCTTTTGCTCCAGATGATATAACTTACCGCAAATCTAAAATTGGGTTTAATTCTCCATTTTCAGAATGGATAAAGGGGCCATTAAAATCGTGGATTAATGATGAAATAAACTCACAGCAATTTAATCACTCTGAAATAATAAACAGTGAATTGGTAAGGAGTAAAATTACAGCAGTACAAAAAAACGAAAGTGCAACATACCTAGATGGCGAAAATGCTTGGAAAGCAATTATGCCTTACATATGGGAAAAATCATTAACATTGGCAAATGGATAATTTAGCACCAATTATACTATTTGTTTACAATAGGCCTGAACATACTTTAAGGTGTTTAGAGTCGTTAAAGAAAAACGAGTTAGCAAATGAGTCTACATTATATATTTTTTGCGATGGGGCTAAAGAAAATGCATCAAAAGAAGATATTGTCAATATTAAAGAAGTTCAAAGCATAATTTCACAAAAACAATGGTGTAAACAAGTATTAATTAATAAACAAGAACTGAATATAGGACTTAGAAATTCAGTAATTAATGGTGTAAGACAAGTATTCAATGATTATAAAAAAGCGATAATCATTGAAGACGATTTAATATTGAGTAAGTTTTTTTTAACCTATATGAACAAAGGACTTGAGCTATTTGAAAACGATTTAACTGTTTCTCAAATTTCTGGTCACTCATTTCAACTTAATGTAAGTTCGTTAAAAGAAGATGCCTATTTTTTACCATTAACCACAACATGGGGCTGGGCAACATGGAAAAGGGTTTGGGATGAGGTTGATTTTAATGGATCAGATTTTAATAACGTGTTATCAAATAAAAAAGCGATCAAAGCATTTAACCTTGATAATTCATATGATTATTATTCGATGCTATTAAAACAAATAAATTCAACAAAAAAAATATCATCGTGGGGCATCATGTTTTGGTTTCATACTTTTAAAAATAATTATAAAGTATTATTCCCAAAATATACTTTGGTTTCAAATATTGGCTTTGATGGAAGCGGAACTCATAAAGCAAACTCCACTATAGAAACGAAATTTAATGTTGAGAATAAAGTTGTATTATTTCCAGAAAAAATAGAAGTTAACGAAATGCTTTTTTTACAGTTAAAAAAACAACTTCGAAAGCAAGAATATTCTTTTAAAAACAAATTGATTCGATTTTACAATAAATTAGCTGGTAAATAAAAATTCTACTTTTTAATTTAAACTCTTTTCTGCCATTTTTATAAAATTTAAACCGTATTCTTTCATTAAATATTGGTTTTCTAAAAATGCTTTTTCTTCCTTTTTTTGATTAGGGCCAGCGTTTAATTGGCTTAAATTGTTTTCTATTTTTGTTGCTAAATCTTCCGGATTACCCATTTCAAAAAACCAAGTATTGGGTGGATTTTGTTCTAAATGAACATCAAAATTGCTTAAGAAAATATGTTTTCCCAATGATCGGCCATCTTCAACTACCGTACTCCAGCCTTCAAACTGCGAAGGTTGTATAATTGCCATTGACCTTCTAATTAGTTGTATTTGATCGTGGCGAGAAATAAAACCGAGTACTTTTAAATTTTCGGAAACGCCTAAATCTTCAGCCAACTTAATTAATGACGGGTAATAATCAGGGTTTCTGAAATCTTCAGTTGCACCAGTACAAACTACCGTAATTTCAATGCCTTTTTGTTTTAAAAAACTCATGGCTTGTATAACCGTTTGGTGGTCTTTATGCTTCCAAAATTGATTACAAACAATGAAAAAACTATCAGGCAAACTGAACTTTTGTTGCACAGCAATGGCATCGCTTTTAAACCAGTTTTCATTGGCATTACTTACAAAACGCAATAAGTAAGCATTATTTGCATTAGATGGGAAGAACTTTTTATAATCGTTTAAAGCATTTTGGCTACTAAATGCCAATATTGGTGATTGTTCTGCTAGATTTTTATTCCTGTTTTCTCGGCTATTATATTCTTCGGTCGAAAAAAGATGTGGTAGATGTTTGTATTGAAAATCGGGAATCCAACCACCCCAATTAAATATCCATTTTTTAGGAAAGTTACCAGGCGGATAATAAAAATCTATTTTCCTAAAATTAAACAGCTTAAACCTTAAAAAAGCAGGTAAAATGGATAGAATTTTATAAAAACCAAGAACAAAAATTGAATCAATATATATTTGGTCTAACAAATTTTGAATATCTGCTGGAACTTCTTTTATATTGCGAGTAGCCAAACTTAATTTTATTCCATCTCGCTCCTGTTTTTCTAATTTACTTACAGCACTTATTAAGTTAAAGATATAAATATTTCCTGCATGCCAATTAGGGTCAGAAATAAGGTGCAAACAGATATGTAGTTTTTTGTTTTTCAAATACTTTTTAACCAATTAGTTGTTTTTAACAAACCATCATTTAAAGAGACAGATGCAGTAAAACCTAATTTTTTTAATGCAGAAATATCAGCTTTCCAATTATTGGGATCGCCTTGTTTTTGTTTATTATTAAAAGAAAAATTTAAATTAGGGTTCAAGTGTTTGTAAAACAAGGTAACAACATCTTTTATTGTTGTTTCTGTTCCTGATGAAATATTAAATGCTTCACCATCAAATTTACCTTTATTAAAAACAAGATCAATGCCATTTATTAAATCGTCAATATAAATAAAATCGCGCGATTCAGCTCCAGTTCCATATACTTCAATATTGGATGGGTTTTGTAGTGCTTTTTGAAATAAATCCCAAAACAATTGTTTTTGTAAACCAGGTCCATATGCCGAAAAAACCCTTAAACTACAAGTTGAAAGTCCAAAAAAACGATGGTATTCTTTAAGTAAATATTCGCTTTGTAGCTTATGAAACCCATAAGGGGACAAAGGGTTTTTATGACTTTCTTCTGTAATTGGTAATTTTTCTGGATTACCATAAACTGCTGCACTCGAAAAATTGATGAATTTACACTTTGGTTGAAAAGTACGAATGCTTACCAATATTTTATGAACGTTTAAAACATTCAATTCAAAATCAATATCTGGTTTTTCGAACGAAAATCCAACATGAGCCGAGCCTGATGCATTAATGCATAAATGGTATTGTTGGTTTTTGAATAAATCATCAAAACTAGTATTGTTTTTATTTAATTTTGTGTAGTTGGTATGGTCATTTTCTGAAATACCCGCTTCATGTACATGATAACCTTTGTTTTTAAAAAAATTTACACAATGTGAGCCAATAAAACCTTTACTACCAATTATTAAAATATTCATAATTTATTTAGTAGCTATAAATGAATAAACACGCCCAGGAGTATTGTCTTTACTTGCTTTTAAATCAACCATATTGTTATATATAAAGTCAATGTTTACAAGTTTATTAGCCAAAAAAACACCTGTTAGTTTTGCTAAACTATTTGCAAAGTTTTGGCGCATTTGAACTTTAGTTAATGGAGCAAAATTAATTACACTGGCATAAGGATGAATAATATTTGAAATTTTCATTCCCGAGTCGGTAATACATTTTAAATAAAAATTTAAAGTAAAAGCATGTTCACCTCCATATAAATGATGTAAAGGATGGCTATTTAAAAATGCCTGTAAATCCCTATCATTTGATAAAACATGCTCGCGAGTCGCTATAAATGTTCCGTTTGGTTTTAAAACACGTTGAACTTCTTTGCAAAATTTAGCTAAATCATTAGCGTGGTGCAATACTTGGCGAACATAAACTACATCAAACGAGTTATCTTCAAAAGGCAATGATTCTCCAAAAGTTTCGACTACTGTGATTGGCAAATTGTGTTTTATTGCTAAATTTCTAATTGCTCCTGCTCCCACATCGTTGCTGCCATCGGGTTCTAAAGCCGTGGCTTTTAAGCCTTTTTTAGCAAATCCATACGTTGCCATTCCTCTACCTGCGCCAATGTCTAAAACTGTTTTGGCATTACTTGGTATATATTTTACAACCTCGTCAAACTCTTCGCTTTCAGAAAAACGATTGCATGCCACTTCTACGTTAGCATCAAAATAATTATCTAAAATAGCCTGTTTGTTTTCAGGTTTACTTCTTAGTTCTTGAACCGCTTCTTCCCAAGTCATTATTTTAGTTTTTTATAAACTCAATACAACAAACGCATCTGCAATGAGCTGCTCCATCAGTTCCTTTTCCTTGTCCTGTATGTGGGTTGTAAGAAATGGAATCCTTGCAGTCGTTGGCTGTTTTAAATTGCCATCCGTTTTTTGAATACAATAAATAGTTGTCGTTAAAGGTTCCGTTTGCATTAAATTTTTCAAAAATCTTACCTACCATTTCAGCATCAAATTGTTGAAAAAAACCATAGTTTTCAAATTTTCCATAAGGAAAAGTTAATAATAACTTGCCTTTGGGCTTAAGCACTCTTATCAATTCATCTATAACTTTTAAATATTCATAACTTTTTTCTTTTATATCTTTTACTTTTTCAAGTTCATAGCCGTAAATAGAATTGTCCATATCAACATGCTCTATGGTTGACTGGCAAACAACCTCATTGAACCAAGAAGAAGCTAATGGCATGTTTCTTAAATCGCCAAATTGATAGGAAATTCTGTTATTTATAAAGTTTTCGCTTTCGGGATAATAAGTATATATGGTTACTTCTTTATTTTTAACATTTGGGTGATTTACTATTTGTGAAAAATTAAAAGTAGAGCCAGCATCTAATAAAGTGCTTTTTTCATTGTTGTTTAATAAACTAAAAAGCCAAGGATATTCCACCACCCTTTCATCAAGACCAACACCAAAACCTTCTGGAATATGTTTATTGCTAAAACTTTTTATAAGCGCACTGTCATTTATACTATTTTCTATTAGTTCCCATCTTACATCGCCATAGCCATAACCCCAAGGCTTTTTGCCTGTTGCGTTATAAACTATTTTTCTTATTGGGCTTATTAATTTTTTTATCTCTTTTTTCATTTTTATTTGCTTAATAATTAATAATTTTTGCTGGATTTCCTACAACTATTGCATCATCTGGCACATTGGTAGTTACAACGGAACAAGCTCCTACGATTGCTCTTTCACCAATGGTTACTCCTTTTAAAATGGTTGCATTAAAACCAATCCATGCATTTTTTTTAATTATTGTTTTTTTCTCTCTTAAATCTAAATTTTCTTTTGGGTGTCCTTCTTTTAAAATGTCCATGTAATGCTTTTGACGCAGGTCGTGGTTTAAAGGATGTGAAATATTATCGTGTATGTTTACGTTATGAGCAATTAATACATTGTCTCCTATTTCTATCTCTGCAGCCGACCATATTTTAGTTTGCTCGCCTATATAACAAGCATTTCCAATTGATATTTTTCCTCCATGAGCGAATAAAAGTAACTCTCCTTTTATGGTGCAATAACTGCCGATTTTTATTTTGCTTTTATTGTTTTGTAAATTAAAAATTCTACTTTCTATGCTAAAATTGGTATTGTTTTTAACTTCAGCCAGGGTTGAATAATAAATATTTTTCCATTTTAACCTCATCCAATTAAAGGAAAAAAAAAGTAGCGTTTTATTAATTATTCTTAAAAACATAAGTGATGTAATTCTTTCGGCTTTAGTCGGAATGAACTTATTAGCTGCAAGTATATTAAAAATTGTTCTAAATATGAGGCTAATTTAATATAAAGTAATTTAAATTTAAGTTTTATTTGTACTTTCATTTTTTATCAGAAAATTGCACAACTTTGAATCAAAATCCCATTATACTTCTAATAGATAATTACGACTCGTTTACGTACATGCTTAAAGATTATTTTGAGCAGTGTGGGGCTATTTGTTTGTTACATAGAAATGATGAAATATCAATAGATGAAATTAAAAAATTAACCTTTGATGCAATTGTAATTTCTCCGGGGCCAAAAGAACCTGCCAATGCTGGAATTGTAATGAACTTGATTGCTTCATTTTATGAAACCAAGCCTTTTTTGGGTGTTTGTTTGGGTCACCAGGCTTTGGCTCAATTTTTTGGAGGAGTGTTAAAAAAAGCCCTTTTACCCAGGCATGGAAAGGTTGATTTAATGGAACACCATTGCAATTTTATGTTTAAAAATATTCCTCAATACTTTTATGCCACTCGTTACCATTCATTAATTATTGAAAATTTAGAATCTCCATTAATTCCTACATGTTACTGTAAAAACGAATTGATGGCTTTTAAGCACCAATGTTTACCTATTTGGGGAATTCAGTTTCACCCTGAAAGCTGTAAAACAAATGATGGAATTGAAATAATTAAGAACTTTATTGAAATGGTTAAACAATATAATTATTGAAAAGCATTTTATACTCAGTATATTTGCTAAAAAATTTATAATTAATGTTTGCATACCAACTTATTTCTAACGAAATTTTTGCATTAAAACCAAGCGATTTAGCTTCGAGTGCATTGGTTTTTATGGAAGATTGGCAGGTTAAAGACTTGCCTGTGGTTCAAAATTCAAAAATATTAGGAACTGTAAATGAGCGCGTTTTAAACGAAAATAGTAATACAAAAGTTGCGGATATACTCAGTCCAGATTTGGTTTATTGTTTAGAAAACACTCATTTTTACGATGTTTTAAAACTGATTTTTAATCAACAAATATCAACTATATCAGTATTAGATTTTGATATGAATTTTAAAGGTATAATTGCTGCAAAAGACTTGGCAAAATTTTTATACGAAAACAGTAGTTTAAGGCAAGAAGGGGGGATTATTGTATTACAAATGAATTCGCGCAATTATTCATTGGCCGAAATAGCTAGAATAACTGAAATAAATAGTGCTAAAATTTTATATGCACATGTTTCTCCCTTGGCCGATGAAGAAAATAATATTCATGTTTCTTTAAAGTATAATGTAATCGATTTAAAGTACATTGCTGCTACTTTTGAACGATTTGGCTATTTGATTATTTATAACTCACAACAATTATCTCAAACAGAAAGTTCAAATGAAAGATTTGATTGGTTAATTAAATATTTGAACACATAATTTATTATGCAAATTGCAATTTTTGGAAGGTATTTTAAAGAAGAACGTCATAACGAACTTCAACAATTTTTTGATTATTTAGAAACTAAAAAAATTGAATTTTCGGTTTACAGAAAGTTTTTAGAAGATGGGTTAAGAAATGGTCTAAAAGTTTCGCCTAAAACCAAAACTTTTAACAATTACAACGATTTTAACAAATCGAAATTTGATTTTGTGGTAAGTATTGGGGGCGATGGAACTATTTTAATGTGTTTGGAGTTTGTAAGAGAAAATGAAACACCAATAGTAGGAATAAATACCGGCAGATTAGGTTTTTTGGCTGGTGTTGCAGCAAATGAATCAACGGCAATGATTGACGACCTAATAAAAGGACGTTTTAGCATAGACTCCAGAACAGTTTTAAAGCTCGACAGCAACAAACCAAATATGTTTGGGGGAGTTAAATATGCTTTAAACGATTTTGTAATTCACAAAAAAGACAGTTCAAGTATGATTACAATTCATACTTTTATAAATGGCGAGTTTTTAAATTCGTATTGGAGCGATGGTTTAATAGTTTCAACTCCTACTGGTTCCACAGGATATAACTTAAGTTGTGGTGGGCCTATTTTATATCCAACATCAGCAAGTTTGGTAATTACACCCATTGCCCCTCATAATTTAAATGTAAGGCCTATTATTATTTCTGATAACAATGTAATTTCATTTCAAGTAGAAGGCAGAAGTTCTTCGTTTTTAGCCACTTTAGATTCAAGGTCGGAAAGTATAGAAGCCAACACAGAATTAGCTGTAAGTAAAGCCAATTTCAAAATGAATTTGGTAAGATTAAATAATGAAAACTACCTTCAAACATTAAGGCAAAAGTTAATTCCACAAACACATCCAGCATGGACCATTGCCCGATGAATTCGACCATGC
>CAMCEM010000042.1 GCA_945873755.1 Chitinophaga pinensis
TCCATCAACACCATCAGACCTTGAAGTATTTGAACCTTGGCTTGCATTTGCTCCCATTCCTCTTCGTGCAAATGCTTTCCATAACAATAATTTATTTGCACCACCATTTAATAATGAATCTGCTAAAATAATAGCATCCCTTGCGTCCATAAAACCAGGATTACATGGTTGTAATTTCAATCCCATAATTACTAATTCTAATGTTTTATTATTTCCTCCAGTTCCAGTATAAATATTTTCATCGAAACCATATTTGTCAATCATATCTAACAATATATCGTACAATGCACTGCACCATACAAAACCTACTCCATGAGGAACAGACAAAGTTTTTATGTTATTATAAGTTACCGGATTAATGGTCATACTTCTGCTATATCTATATGGTCGAATGCCAACACCGTTTGTATCCTGCCCAATTAAATGCGTTCCTATACCCCTTCCTGTTATATTAGTTTCATAAGGTTTTGCACTTAAAACCAAAGCAAAAAAATCGCTCCAACCTTCTCCACCTTGCTCTTGATTTGTTAAACATGAAGAATTTCCTGGTCCTCCAGTTAAGCGTGTTGATATGCCATGTCCATATTCGTGAGCAATAACTCCATTATCAAAATCACTATCATAAGTCCTATTTCCGGCAGTAACAATGGTTGAATCAAATAAACTTAATAAAATTGAATCGGTTGTTAAAGTTTGAATAAATGAATTTCCATTGGCTTGACTAATAGCTAACGAAGGTATTGTAATAGTGGTACTAGTTCCAGTCATAGCTGTAGGAGTATTTCCAGAATTATTTATTACTATTACACCAACTGCCCCAGCATTTTGTGCATTTTGAACTTTAGTTGTAAATCCACAAGTTCCTCTTACTATTAAAGCAATATTTCCTTTTAAAGAATCAGCATTTACCAAAGTATTACAACCCAATGTAGGTTGTGAACTTCCATCATTTACTAAAACTAATTTACCTGATATTGGAGCTTTAGTAAGTTTTGGTCCAAAAGCAGAAATTATTCCTTGGTATTTTTTTGCAATACTAGTTGGATAATCTATTTGAATTTGATCCTTTAAAGTAGCGGTTAAATTATTTCCCCATAAAAACATTTGCATTCTAGGTTTTGTTCCATCAATTGGGGTACTAAAATTAGCATTGTTTGTGCCACTTCCATCTTGCGCATCGCCCCAAACAAAATCGTTTTGTAATCCTTTTCCTGAATAATTTTTCATTTGAAAATTTCCACTTTCTTCATCAAATCCATATTGATACATCACATCGTGCATTATATTATTCATGTAAAACAAATTTGTAATTGATGCATTTAAATTTGCTCTTGGATTATTATCAATATTATAAGGAAAATCAAAAGTCAAATCGGTTCCACCATTAGGAGAATATCCACTTGTGGTTGAGTTACTAGCTAAAGTATCTTCTTTAGCCCAAATATTATTACCTCTAGTAATAGTGAATTCGTGCCCTTGTACACCATCTGTATCGTGCCAACCATATGGAGAAGCAGATAAATCATGAACATCTGAAACTAAATTTCTGTTTCCAAAAGATGGACTTTCGAAAGGAATTGGAAAAATATTGTATGTTCCTTTAGTACCTGTTTTTCCTAATTTATTTTCATCATCAAATTGAAAAATATATGGATTACTTTCATTATTTATTTTTATATCATCAATATTGCATTTTGTGGTATAATTTATTTTTTCAATAATAGAACCATTTTCCGCATCAATAATTATGTTTAACCATTCTGAAGTTTCATCGTTATAAACTTCAACTTGATGAGCATTTAATAGTTGACCATTTTTTAAATAAAAAACTTTTTTACCTACAATTTCTTCACTTGAAACATTTTTATCAATTAGTTTAAAATTAAAATCATTTGTTATTTCAACTTTATTTAACACCTTTTTTACAATTGAAGCTTCTTTCAAAGCAATTGTTAAAACAGCATTTCCATTTAATATTTGATTGTTTGATACAACAGAAATATTGTTGATTACCAAATTCTTAGAAAGGATATTTTTGTTTTTATCAACGTGAATACTACTTTGGGTATTAAAAATTTCATTTCCATTTATGGCTTGTTTAAAATAAATGTGCGTAATTCCTGTTTTCTTATCGGTTGATGAACTATTGACAATAAAATCATTCGTTTTTAAATTTTTGAACCCTAGTTTATTAAGGTACTGTAACAGTTCGGTGTTGCTAATTTGAGCAATTGAAAAGGTGCTAACTAAGAGCATTAAAATAGTAAAATTTTTCTTCATATAATTATTTGTAACGTCCAAATATATAATAAGTTTTTAAAAAACAATGTCTTACAATTAAACAATTGTGGTTTGTTCAATTTAAATATATTTTGCAACAGTATTTAATAATAAAAAATGAATAAGGAAATAGTTGTAAGTGGTATAAGGCCAACAGGAAATTTGCATTTAGGAAATTATATGGGTGCTGTTAAAAACTTTATTAAAATGCAGTACGATTATAATTGCTATTTTTTTATTGCAGATTATCATTCATTAACTACTCATCCTAATCCAACTGATTTACACCAAAATGTAAAACAAGTTTTAGCTGAATACATAGCTTGTGGTATAGACCCAGAAATAAGTACTATTTATATTCAAAGCGATTTGCCCGAAATAGCCGAATTATATCTATTGCTTAATATGCATGCTTACAAAGGTGAATTAGAGAGAGTAACTTCTTTTAAAGAAAAAGCAAAATCGCATCCTGATAACATCAATGCAGGATTACTTACTTATCCGGTTTTAATGGCTGCCGATATATTAATTCATAGGGCATTAAAAGTGCCTGTAGGCAAAGATCAAGAACAACATTTGGAAATGGCAAGAACATTTGGAAACAGATTTAACAGAATTTATAATAACAACCTTTTTCCTGAACCGCAAGCATTTAATTATGGCAACCTTTTAGTAAAAGTTCCGGGCTTACAAGGCGGAGGAAAAATGAGTAAAAGCGATGGAGATAATTCTGTTATTAATTTAAATGATGACGATGTTACAGTTAGAAAAAAAATAATGAAAGCGGTAACCGATATTACTCCAACTTTGCCAAACTCCACTCCTAGCCAAGCAGTTCAAAATTTATTTGAATTGATGGAATTAGTTTCAACCAATGATGTAATTGAGCATTATAAAAATACTTTTGCAAATTGTAGCATCAGATATGGCGATATGAAAAAACAGTTGGCTGAAGATATGGCTGCATTTATTTTACCAATAAAACAAAAAATTGATGACCTAAAAGGAAACGATGAAATGCTAGGTAAAATTGCAAAAAATGGAGCTGAAAAAGCCAGAGAAAGTGCTTCAAAAACCATAAACGAAGCTAGAAAAATGATAGGCTTTACAAAATTTTATTAATAAAAAATGCAAGTTCATTACGATATAAAAAATATACCACAAATAAAAAATGCCATTGTTAGCCAAGGTACTTTTGATGGTGTGCACTTGGCCCACAAAAAAATAATAGAACGGTTAAAACAAATTGCATCAATAAAAAATGGTGAAACTGTTTTAATTACTTTTGAGCCACACCCAAGAATTGTATTATTTCCAAACGATAATGGATTACAACTTTTGAGTACTTTAAATGAAAAAATACATTTATTAGAAAAAACAGGAATTGACCATTTAATTGTTTTGCCTTTTACAAAGGAGTTTTCCCGTCAAACATCGGAACAGTTTATTAGAGATTTTTTAGTTAATAAATTAAAAACAAACACTTTAGTGATTGGCTACGACCACCGATTTGGAAAAAACAGAGAGGGTTCATTTGAGCACTTAAAAGAATCATCAGATTTATATGGATTTGAAGTGGAAGAAATACCCGAACAAGATATTGATGATGTTGCAGTTAGTTCAACTAAAATAAGACAAGCTTTATTGAATAACGATATTAAAACAGCAAAAAAATATTTAGGTAACAATTACAGTATTGAGGGAAAAGTAATAAAAGGCAAGCAATTAGGTAGAACCATTGGTTATCCAACTGCCAATATTGAAATAGAAAATAGTTTAAAATTAATACCTCAAGATGGCGTTTATGCTGTATGGGTTTGGTACAATAAAGGAAAGTTTGGTGGCATGCTTAACATTGGAAACAACCCCACTGTATCAAACAAAGTACGAAGCATTGAAGTAAATATTTTTAATTTTGATAAAGAAATTTATGATGAAGAGTTGAAAATTGAATTTGAAATAAAACTAAGAAATGAAGAAAAATTTAATGGATTAGATGAATTGAAAAATCAATTGTATAAAGATAAAATACATGCTTTTAAATTATTAGAGATGTAAAATTTATATATTGTAAATTAATTTATGCAAATTTGTAACCATTAAACCGTTTTTAAAAAATATATTATTTATATTGAAGTATGCCTATTAACAGTAAAATTATTTTAGAAAAAAAACAATTCAGTATTGTTATTGATAGGCTTTGTTATGAGCTAATAGAAAAGCATGGATTGTTCGAAAACACTGCAATTATTGGTTTACAGCCAAGGGGCATTTATTTAGCCAGACGAGTTTTGAAAAGATTAAATGAAATAACGTATAACAATTCTATTACTTATGGCGAATTGGATATTTCGTTTTATAGAGATGACTTTAGAAGAGGTAATGAACAAATAGTGCCAAGCGAAATGAAAATTAATTTTACTGTAGAAAATAAAAAAGTAGTTTTAATTGATGATGTTTTGTACACAGGCAGAAGTATTCGTTCGGCACTAGATGCTTTGGTTGATTTTGGTAGACCAGATAAAGTGGAATTAATGGTATTGATTGATAGAAGATATAGTAGGCATTTACCAATTCAACCTGATTATACCGGAATAACAGTAGACACCCGATCGAATGACAAAGTAAAAGTGGAATGGAAGGAAAATAACAAAGCTGATGCAGCCATGATAATTAGTGATTAAACAATTTTAATTACTTACAATTATTTAAAGCAAAAAACAAAAATGAAAAAATTTACACAAAAACACTTACTTGGTATAAAAGACTTAAGCCAAGATGAAATAGAGTTAATTTTTGAAACAGCCGATGGTTTTAAAACTGTTATTAACCGCCCAATTAAAAAAGTACCATCGCTTAGAGATGTAACTATTGCAAATATTTTTTTCGAAAACTCTACCAGAACACGTATTTCATTTGAATTGGCTCAAAAACGTTTAAGTGCCGATATAGTTAACTTTTCTGCTTCATCTTCTTCCCTATCCAAAGGTGAAACTTTGATAGATACTGTAAATAATATTTTGGCAATGAAGGTAGATATGGTGGTAATGCGCCACCCAGCTCCAGGAGCAGCTATATTTTTATCGCAACACATTAATGCTAATATTATAAACGCGGGTGATGGAACCCACGAACACCCTACTCAAGCGTTGTTAGATGCTTTTTCAATAAGAGAAAAACTTGGAAAAGTAGCTGAAAAAAAAGTAGTAATTGTGGGCGACATCATGCACTCGAGAGTTGCTATTTCAAATATTATTTGCTTAAAAAAATTAGGAGCCGAAGTAATGGTTTGTGGCCCTACAACTTTAATTCCTAAGCATATTGAAAGCCTAGGAGTAAAAGTAGAAACCGATTTAATGAAAGCTTTAAACTGGTGCGATGTGGCCAATATGTTACGCATTCAATTGGAGCGACAAGACATAAAATACTTTCCTTCGCTGCGCGAATACAGTATGCTTTATGGTTTGGATAAACAACGACTAGATTCACTAAACAAAGAAATTGTAGTAATGCATCCAGGTCCAATTAACCGAGGCGTAGAAATTACTAGCGATGTGGCAGATAGCAAACATTCAATAATACTTGACCAAGTAGAAAATGGGGTTGCAGTTAGAATGGCTATCATGTTTCTTTTAGCTAGCCAAAAACAATAAATTATTTACTATCTTTTGTGTGATGAGGTGTTGCAATAAACGACCTATTGGCTCCTTTAATTTTTGCTAAACTTTTTAATAAAGTTAAAAACACTATTGGTAATCGTGTTAAAGCTGAAAAATACTCTCTTTTGTAATATCTTTTTGGTAAACCTAAAACTGCAGCAACAAGCACAGCTATAAAAGTAGTTATACTTAACGGAAACAATTCTTTATAAAAAAAATAAGTTATAAATGGCAAGATAAACGAAAATCCTAAAACCAAAACTTTGGGCATTAACATTAATTGCAAAGTTTTATTAAAATAATTTACATTATTATTTGTAAATAAACTTAAAAACGATTTAACCAAATTGGTTCTTAAATAGAAAAATTGTGCAGCAAACCAACGGGTTCGTTGTTTATTCAAATCGTCAATATACCTTGTTTTTTCATCATACACATCAATATCTGGAGTGTATTTGGTTTTAACTTTATTTAAAGCCATAATCAGTTCCATTTCCTTGTCGTAACCACCAACTGCTTTTATAGTTAATACATCGTTTAAGAAAAACGATTTTGTCATTGCTATTCCCGAACCAATTAATGCTGTTTGTAAACCAATGGCAACATGTCCTTTTCTAAAAATTGAATTATTTATTTCTTCACTAAAAGCATCTAAAATTGCAATGGGAGTATCAAAGTTTTTAGCAGTTCTATGAGTTTGAACTATTATTACATTATCAGTTAATTCGTTATTCAATTTGTTTAAAAAATCAACCTCCATTACATTGTCAATATCAAGCATTACTATGTAGTCGTAATCGCTTTCTCTAATCATTTCTTCAGTTTTTTTTACGCTGTTTCCTTTGGTTGAATAAGGCAAATCGAAAGCAATTACTTTAATAGGCATTGCATTTAACTTTGCTACAGTTTCAGGTTGTAAATGATCGCCAACTACAATTAAATCGTACCTATCTTTAGGATAAGTTTGTTTCAAATTTTCTTCAATGCTTTCTAAAATAACATGGTCATTTTTATATGCAATTATCATTACCCCAATTTTGTTTTTAATTGGATTTTCAGGAGCTAATTTATTACTTCCAAAAAGGGAACAGATAGCATAAAAACACAAATAAAAAACATTATATGCTACATATATAACCAATAAGGCTACAAAAAAATGAAATATTGATAACATGATTTTATTATTTGATTCAAATTAAAAGCAAATTTCACAAAATCAATTCAAGGTTGTTAACAATTTTATTGAATAAATACCACAAATAAAGCCAATAAAACTCCAATAAAAACAGCGTAAGTTTTTAATTTAGTAAATTTATGGTGTTCGCTTGATTCGAATAAAATGGTGGTGGAAATATGTAAAAATGTACCGATTACAAATGCCATAAATTGACTAAAAACACTTTCAGATACATTGTAATTTAATGAATAACTTAAAATAGCTCCAAAAGGAGAGGTTAAACAATATATGGTCATTAATATTAAAATAGTTCTATTTGTTAATTTCAATCCTTTTAAAATTATTGCCAAAGCAAATGCAGCGGGAAATTCGTGTAACGCAATTCCAACTAAAATGGAGTAACTAATTTTCGTATTATTTTCAATAAATGCACCAAGAGGAATTCCTTCCAAAAAGGTATGTAAACACATACTAGCAATTATTCCAAATGGAATAACATGTTTTTTAACTACATCGTGTAAATGAAAATGTCCATGTTCAATTCCTTTTGAATACCTTTCTAACAAAATTTGAAACCAAAAACCACCTAAAATAAAAACACCAGTATATTTATTTGCCGATGAATATACTTCGGGCATTAAACTTAAAATGGTTATGGAAAACAAATAAGCTCCTGCAAACGACAACAATAATTTCAATTTTTTTTCATCGTAGCTGTTTGAAAAAAGCGCAGCCAATGAACCCAAAAAAGGGGAAATAAATAATACAATTAAAAATAAAAAATTCATGTATTTAATGTATTTTTAAATTAGTTAATTTTATAAATTTTAAACTATAACGGGCAAAAGCAGTTCCAAATAAACTTCCTACCATAGCCCCTACAATTACATCTAACGGATAATGAACACCCACATAAACCTGCGAAAAAGCAATGCTAAAAGCCCAAAATAAAGCTACAAAAATTACCCATTTGCCATAATGTTTAAAATAAAAAATAAAAAATAAAGCCAATGCAAAATGGTTGGTTGCATGGGCCGAAATAAAGCTATAACCATTGCAACTTGCAATTAAATGCTTAACCATTCCATGTAACGAAGGTTCGCTGCAAGGCCTAATTCGCATAAATGTTTTTTTAACCAAATTGGCACTAAATTGATCGGATACAACTATCATCAATGCAATTACTAAAAGTATTTTCCAAGTATCATTTTTATAGTTTTTATAAAAAAAATAGATGATAGCAGCATAAAACAAATACCATGTTTTTTGATTGCGAAGTAAAGGACAAAGCCAATCGAAAAATGGATTGGATAAAGTATTATTTACAAACAAAAACCAAATTTTATCGTACTGAATAATTGTTTCCATTTTAGTTTAAGTTTTAGCTATAAAAATTAATCTATCACTTTCCGTTTCTTGGTAATTATTAAGTTGGTAATCACCAAAAACATGTAAAATTTCAAACCCGGTTTTAGCAAACAATTCTTTAAAATCGGCCAAGTTCAGCAATTGCACTTCTTCCTGAAAAAAATAATTATGTCCATCAACTTCAAATTCTATTCGCTTAATAATTTTTTTATTTTCTATAAATTTATTGATATTAAATGTAATTCCTTCAATGGTTTTTGTTTCGCACAAACTTTTATGTTGCATAACTTTTTCAGCATTAAAAAAATCGAGTAATAAAGTACCATTGGGTTTTAAACATTTTTTAAAACGATTTAAAACCTGTTTATTTTCCAAATCAGATTTAAAATATGCAAAACTGGTAAATAAGTTAAAAGCATAATCGAAGTGTGTTTTGCTTTCAAAAGTTCTTAAATCTGCCACTTCAAAATGTAAAGTTTCGTTAGCAAATTGGTTGGCAAATACAATGCTATTTTCTGATAAATCGACTCCAGTAACATTAAAACCAGCTTTATTTAAAAATACCGAATGGCGGCCTTTACCACAAGCCAAATCGATAATGGAAGCATGAGAAGGAATTTTTAAGAAAGAAACTATATTGTTTAAAAACAATTCTGCTTCTTTGTCATTTCTATCCTTGTATAAAATATGGTAGTATGGCGAATCGAACCAATCGGCAAACCACTCTTTATTGTTATTCATAAATTGGGCTGCAAATAAAGGGAATTAATTTTAAATAAGTTTAAATATGAAATATACAACATTATAAATTTATTAGCTTTATAAACTTCCAATAAACGCTGCGATTGGTTTAGCCCAATCATTTATTGAATGGTATTTTTTTATTTCATTACCATTATTTACTCTAAATAATAGTTTAGGATCTTCAAAATCGGTTGAGTTATCGTAAATATAAGTTCTATCTGCCAATTTTGTTACATAACAACAATTTGCAATTGATTTACTGTACCTATCAATAATTTTTGTGATGGGCACATCATGACCACCTTCTAAAACTCTTTGTGCTATTCTACTTGCATTAATAGTTGGAGATTCAGTGGCTACAAAAAACAAACGAATAAAAAAACCTCGCTCTTTTGCTTTTTTTATAAATGTTATTTTATCATTTGCTGAAAGAACTGTTTCAAAAATTAAACTATTTCCATTAGCTAGACATTCTTCTCGCATTTGAGCTGCTAAATTTGCTGCCTTTAAAACAGCGTCAGGTGAATTCCAATCCCCGAAAGTTTCATTTGCAATAATATCAGGATTTATATAAACGCAATTTTCTATCCATTTATGTTCTAAAATTTTACTTGTTATAGAAGTTTTTCCCGAACCATTAGGACCTGCAATAATTATTAATACAGGTTTTTTATGCTCTTGATTAAGCATTTTTTATGGTTAAATTTTGAATCAATAATTTTATTTTCTCTGCCAAAACAAATTTAGTTTCATTAGCTTTCTCTTTAGCTTCAATGGCTACTTCGTGCATTAATAAACCAAGTTCTTTCTCATTTGGCTCTTCTATGTTTGTTAATAGTACTTTGTTCATTGTTGCTTAGTTAATTAATAAAAACTATTTTGATTATAGTTAACCATCTATTATTCATAAATTGATTTACAAATAAAAGGAAATATTTTCAATTGTTAATAAATCAATTTATTGATTTGATAACCAATTTCCAATTAACATATACACCTTTAAACAAAAATTCGTTTATTTGCTTTAACGTGAATAGTTTTGAAAAACCATTGCAAATAATTTCACTTTATAGATTAGAGTTGTATTACAATCCCAAATAAATTTATTTGAAAAATATTTGTAAATTTGTATGAAATTAAATATTGTAAAAAATGAACTTCAACATATCCTTCAAGGAAAGAGCTCAGTTAGCCATGGAGAACTTATCCAAGCAATCGCCTCTTACCTTAGAAAAAGCACTGAAACAAGTGCAATGGCTCAAACAAATGAGCCAAACAAAAAAGAAGAAACAAAGAATTTAATTCAATATATAAATGAAAATAATCTTTGGAACTGTGATGTAAATTTTAGTTTGTTTATATCCCAAGGTGCTGAACAAAGGGTTTTTTTACAAAGTAAAACTAAAGTTCTAAAACTGAATGATTCAATTTATTATGCATCGTGGGTAGATTATTTTAATAACTTATTACTCAACAATTATTTTTTTCCAGATACCGCTTATCAATTATTAGGTTTTTACAAATCAGATAATGATACAATTTATGCATTGGTTGAACAAAATTATGTTGAATCTTACCAACCAACAGATTTATCAAATGTTAAAGAATTTTTAAGAAACAATGGATTTATTAATACGAAAAATCACGATTATTACAATCCTGATTTAGGCATAATACTTGAAGACCTGCACGATGAGAATGTTTTAACTGCTAATGAAATACTTTATTTTATTGATACAGTTTTTTACATTAAACATGAAGTTTTATGGCATTAGAATAAAATAAGATATAAATACTTTAAATTTTATCTTCAATCTCATTACTAGACAACAACTTTATGTTATCTTAAAAATACATCATCCAAATTCATAAATCATAAGTCACAAACCAAAAATCACATAAAATTCGTTTATTTGCTCTGATGCGCACAATTGGGGTAATTATTTTTGTTTGTTTTGCTGCATTGGCCATAGGCCAAAACAGACAAAAAACAATAGTTTTAATTACCGATAGTATCCTTTTAGATTCTCAAATTATTGCTCAAAAATCGGTTGTAATAAGTAAAGAAAACAGCAGTTTTATTGAAAACATTGATTTTAAAATCAATTATTTTACTGGTTATTTAATTAATTTAAAACTTCCTAAAAACACACCATTACTAGTAAAATATAATGTTGCGAACTTTAATTTTGGTAAAATTTACCAAAACAAAAACACTAATATTATAGACAAAGAAGGCAGAGAAACACAAAATCCGTTTTTGTATTCCATTAACGAAAGTGAAAACTTAAATACCCAAATTTACGATAATGGTTTAAAAATGAATGGAAGCATTTCACGCGGATTAGGGCTTGGCAATGCACAAAATGTGGTGGTTAACTCCAATTTAAATTTACAATTAAGTGGTAAAATTAATAACGACATTGAAGTATTAGCTGCCATAAGCGATGACAATAACCCTATTCAACCCGAAGGAAATACGCAACAGTTGCAAGATTTTGACAAAGTATATATTCAACTTACCAAAAACAAAACACAGGTAATTATTGGCGATTTTGAAATGCGAAAACCAACTGATAGTTATTTTTTAAACTACAATAAAAAATCACGTGGTGCACAAATACAAACAGCCTTTGACATAAAACCAATTTTAGGTGATAAAAAAGATACTGCAACTTTACAAATTGGTGCTGATGCTGCCATAAGTCGAGGCCGCTTTGCTAGAAATACCTTAACCGCTATTGAAGGAAACCAAGGACCTTACCGATTAAATGGCGTAAATGGTGAACTCTTTATTATTCTTATTTCGGGGACAGAAGCCATTTATTTAGATGGAGAAAAACTTAGTCGAGGCGAACAAAACGATTACATTATTGATTATAACAGTGGAGAAATTACTTTTACTCCAAAACGAATAATTACTCAATACAGCCGAATTGTAGCCGAGTTTCAATATAGCGATAGAAATTTTGCTAGAACTGTGTTTACTACTTTTACAAACTATAAAACTAAAAATTACACTTTAAGAGCAAGTTATTTTACTGAACAAGACGACAGAAACCAACCATTTCAGCAAACAATAAACGAAGCAGAAAAGTTAGTATTGGCTAATGTTGGCAATAACTTAAACCAAGCTGTTATAAGTGGTGCAAACCAAGTTAGCGAGTTTAGTAACACTAAAATTTTGTACAGAAAAACTGATACTTTGGGAGGTATTGGAGTTTATGTATTTACTAACTTACAAGGAAATGATTCATTGTTTTATGAAGTTAAATTTAGTAATGTAGGCGTAAATAATGGCAGTTATATTCAAGCTGCATCGGCTGCAAACGGTAGGGTTTTTAAATATGTTGGAATAAACAACGGAAACTTTGAACCTGTTATTTTACTTACTGCTCCCAATAAAATGGAAATGCTAAATGCAGCCATTGATTTTAATGCTTTTAAAAACACACAAGTAACTGTTGAGTTGGCACAAAGTAATTTTAATAGAAACTTATTTAGCAATTTAGATAAACAAAACGACAAAGGTTTTGGAGCCAAAATATTTATAAATAATAAAAACGAAATAAATAAAAACTGGCTTTGGCAAAATCAAATTAATTATGAGTGGGTTGATAATAATTTTAGGTATGTGGAACGATATAGAAATGTAGAATTTGATAGGCTTTTTAACCGACAATTAAACAATACCAATAATACAGATACTGGCTATAACGAACACATTTTATCTGCCAAAACAAGTATTGAAAAACAACAATTTTTCAATGCATTTTACCAATTACAAATGTATAATCGCAATCAAAACTATGTAGGATTATTGAATCAAATTGGAAGTAATTTTACCTATAAAAATAACCAATTAAATGCAAATGCCGAATATTTAACCATAAGTATAAATAATGCTGCGCTTCAACAAAGCATTGCCCAAAACCAAACTTATAAATACCAAGCTGGCTATGCCCGAACACAATTTAAACATCAAGCTGGAGTAAATTATTTAACCGAAAAAAGCAAGTTTTTTAAAACTAATGATACTTTATTAACTGGAAGTTTTACTTATAACCAAAGCAATTATTTTTTACAAAATACCGATACTTTAAAACTAAAATATAGAATAGATTATACCAATAGAAACGATTATCAAGCGCGCAACACTGATTTTTACTTAGCAAGTATTGCCCAAAATATTAATGCTAACACAGTATTAAAACAAAATAACGGAAACCGATTGAACCTAAATTTTACTTTCCGAAATTTTGAAATAAACGATTCATCTATTAAAAACCTAAAACCCGAAAGAACTATTTTAGCTCGAATTGAATACGATTATGCATTTTTAAAACGCTTTTTTACAGCAAATACTTATTATCAAATAGGAAGTGGAAATGAGTTACGCAGAGATTTTAGTTATTTGGAAGTTCCAAAAGGACAAGGTGTTTATGTATGGAAAGATTTTAATACAGACAATATTCAGCAATTAAACGAGTTTGTTATTGCCAGTTTTGTTGATAGAAATATAGCCAATTACATCCGTGTTTATTTACCAACTAATTCAACTATTAGAACCAATTCAGTGCAGTTTAACCAAACATTAAATATTAATCCGGCAAGTATTTGGCTAAATAAAAAAGGTATTTTAAAAATTTTAAGTAGGTTTAATAATCAATCGGGATTGCGAATAGAACGTAAAATAATTGCCGATAATACTTTTGATTTTGTAAATCCATTTTATAATGTATTTAACGATACTGCCTTAATAAATGTAAATAGTTTGGCTAGAAATACTTTGTTTTTTAATAGAAGTAATGCCACGTTTGGAGCCGATTGGAGTTTCCAAGACAACCAAAGTAAAGTAATTTTAACCAATGGGATTGACAGTAGACGAAAGTTAGAAAATAGTTTAAATACTAGGTGGAATGCCAATGAATTTTGGACCATAAACCTACAATATACCTTTGGCGAACGTAGCTATTTATCGCAATTTTTTATTGCTCAAAACTATAATTATGTATTTACCGATTGGAAACCAAAGTTGATTTACCAAGCAAATAAAAATTTTAGAACTACTTTAAATGCAAGTTATTTTGAAGCCTATAATGCAAAAGAATATGGAAACCAAAAAGGAAAAACAACTGAATTAGGAATTGAAATGCGTTATAACTTTACCCAAGTTGGTGCATTAAGTGCCAAGTATAGTTTGTTTGATGTTGAATTTAATGGCGAAGCTGGAAGCAACTTGGGTTATGATATGTTACAAGGATTAACCACAGGCAAAAACCAAGTTTGGAACCTTAATTTACAACAACGCATAGGACAAAATATTCAAATAAACTTAAACTACGATGGCCGCTCATCGGGCATTAGCAATACTATTTTGCATGTTGGCAGAATGGAAGCGCGATATATTTTTTAGATTTGTGATTTTTGATGTATGATTTTTGATTTTATTGCAGCAACCGCAGGTCGAAGACCAATGTGACTGCCCGAATAAAAACAAAAACTATTACCATTTAAACAACGATTTTCCGTTTAAAGCTTGTATTAAAATAGCACTGGTTAACACAAAATAAAGCACTCCCATTGATATAGTAATTTTAGCATTATTGGTTAAATAATATCCTATTAATGGTAAAATTTGTAAAGCATGCATTCCTAAAAAATGCGCTATGCGTAAATCGCCATTTTGTTTACTCCAATTAGTTAACGGTAAACCTGCACCACCATCAGGCGCTCCAACAGTATGACTTAATTTTGCTCCCATTACAAATCCTTCAAAAGCAAAAACTACAAACAACAATAAACCCAATCGTATTCCCCATACATAACTGTTTGATAAATTAGGAAAATCTTTGGTAAAAAATACTACCGCAATGTATGCTGTAAATAAAGTAATAATAGTTATTGCAATAGCCATTAAACTAAACATAGCAGCATTAGTTGAAGTCGATACATTAAAATGCGATTGCTGACCGATAAAGGCTTTATATGTAATATAAATGTTTTCAAAAGCCAACGTTATAACCAATGTCCAATTAAAAGCAAATACCAATTTGGGTTGGTTTAAATAATGTAAAATCCAAGCCATTGTAAATGTATAAATAGCAGTTGATACATAAAATTTCAACGGTTTTATAAATGCATTTATACCTAACACTTGAGTTTTGGTAGTGTAAGATAAAACCAAACAAGCCAATGCCAAAATTAAACTGATAGCACCTGTATAAAATAAAACTTCGTTCCTTACTTTTAATGAATTTAATATTTCAATCATGATTTTATAAAATTAATATATGAAGTTGCAATTTATTTTATATGCTATCATTTTAAAATAAAAGCAGAATGAAACAACAATTTTTAAACCTAAATTGTATTATTTTAAAGATGAAAAGAATTATTTTAATTTAAGTAAAATAACTTCTAACAGCACAAATGCAATTGCTGCTAATAAAAACCAACGCCAAAGTTGAGTGCCATTAAAGTTGTTTTCTATTTCTTTTTGGTGTTTTACTAAATTATTTGCATTTATAATTTGTGCATTATCAAAGTCTAAACTATCGTTTGAAATAGTCTTTAAATTGCTTTCTGTTCTATTTAAATTAAACGAAATTTTTGCCAATTGACTTTGTTTGTTTTGTGCCAATAAATTAAAAGTTCCTGGTGTAATTATTCCATTTAAATAAATACTGCTTTTGCTTTCGTTGTTGTTTACATCAAATGCTATTTCATCTTTTTTATCTTTTAAATAAACTATTTTATTGGTAGTATTCTTTTCAAAAGCATAGTTTTCGGGATTATCTATATTGTAATACAAAGCAGCACTTTGCTTATTTACCAAAGGTAAACGCAACATAAAAGGAACAAATAAAGCATGTTCTGTAAAATTTGACCAATCGGTTTTAAAAGGCGAACCCATTAAATAAATACTTCCTTTTCCGTACTTCGATTTAAAAATAAAAGGAGCATCGTTGGTTAAGGTTAAAATATTATAACCTTTTATGGTTGAATTTAATGTTAAAGAATAAAACTTGTTTATAGTTGGCCAATTGGGTATTTCGGGAATTTTACTAAACACATTTTTAAAAACATCGTCTAACAAATTAATTTTGGCTACTTTTAAATTTTGATTGGAGGATAAATTTAATTGAGGAGCATTTATACTTTGTAAAAAAGAATTGGTTTTAGCTATATCATCTAAATTAGCGCTTGGAATTATTAAAACTACTCCTCCATTACTTAAATACTTTTGTAATTCACTTTGCAATCCAGTTGTATAATTATTTAACTCATTTATAATGATACACGAAGCATTATTAAAAGCACTAAAATCGATGGCATTTGTATTAAACGAAACCAATTTATAGTTTTCATCAATTGCATATACATCTTGTATGTTTTTGTTTGGATTAATGGCAATTAATTGTTGGTTTCCGTATGCTTTTAAAGTTAAGAACAGTTTATCATCAAACACAACGGGATTATCTAGTAAACTTAACTCGGCAGCATGGTAATCAATATCGTTCAGTGTAAATTGTATTTGAACTTCGGCACTGCTATTGGCTCCACAAGTTATATTTGCAATTCCTTTTTGCACCCCATCTATTTTAAAAGTTAAAGGAATATCAGCAATTCCATTTTTACCATAATTACTAACTTTTACTTTTAATAATACTGGTGTATTTGGCAATATTAATGGTTGATCTATCCAAGCAGAATCAATGTTTATATTTGAATTTTGATTGGGTATTATTGGAACAAAATTAAAAATTAAATTCGAATCGTTATGTTCAATATTTTTAAACTGATTTTCTTGTAAATCGCTTATGTAATATGCAATTTTATTACTATTAAACGAGCTAGTAAAAAGCTGATTTTGGCGTGCTAATATTTTTTCGAACGATTTTGATTGATTACTTAACTTTATTTCATCTAAGTATAATAAAAAATCTTTTTTATCTATAAAACGTTGGTGTTTTCCTTCAAAATCGTTGGTTAGTATTTGAAAAATATCATTGTCGTTATAAAATGAAACAATTTCTTTTGCTTTATTTTTAGCCACTTCAAGCAATTCACCTTCTTTGTTTTGCTGGCTCATACTAAAGCTGTTGTCAATAAAAATACTTATGGCTTTATCAGCTTTTGTTACAGTTGTATTGCTTAAAGGAATAAAAGGTTTTGCAAATGCAAACACCAAACAAATAATAGCTAAACACCTAGCAGCTAATATTATCCATTCTTTAATATTTCGCTGCTTTTGGTTTTGTTCGGTAATTTGTTTTAAAAAACGAATATCGCTAAAAATAACTTTTTTATACCTGCGAAGTTGAAAAAGATGAATTATTATAGGTATAAGGATTGCACTAATTGCAAACAAAAAAAACGGATAAACAAAAAGCATTTTAAATAAATTATTTTAAGTCAGTAATAATAGCATGTATTTTATGAGCATTTTCCTCATTATTAAAATACTTTGCTAATATATTTTTTCTTTTCTCAATTTCGCTTATTTCAAATGTTTTATTTTTATAAATTTCTATTTTTTCTAAAATTTGATCAGGAGTATTGGCTACAATAACCAACGATTCTAAGCCTGTATTTTCAATCATTTGTTTATTTACAATTACAAATTTTCCGTGATACAAAACGTGTAATAGCTTTAACTTTATGCCTGTAGCTTGAAAAGTAGGTAGTATATTTAAATGCGCATCATGAACCAAATCAGACATTTGTTTCATAGATGGATTTTTTATTATTCGAGTGTGTTTGTATTTTTTAGCTAATCTTCTTAAAACCATTGAAGGATTATTGCCTGCAATTAAAAATGGAAAATCTATTTTAGAAAAAACGTTATTTATTAAAAACTTGGCTGCTATTTCGTTTTCATTTACATTTAATTTTCCGTGGTAAAGGGCGTAATATTTGCTATTGGTATTTTTTTCTGTTTCAAAACCATGAAAAGCATTTATATGAAACACATTCTTGTAACTTTTTAAAAGTTTCTGTGTGTCATTTAATGAAATTGCTAAAATTGCATTGGCATTTTCTAACACCTTTTCGTACCTTTTTAATAATAAAGCCTCAACAAAATAGTATGTTTTTTTAAAAAAATTAACTTCGTTTTTAGCCAATTCTTTATAGTAATCATGCTCAATATTGTGCATTCTTACAATTTTAATTCTATTCTTTAATTTTTCATTATTTAAAAAATAAGTAGTATGCAAACCTTCAAATAAAATAGGCGATTCGTCTAATAATAATCTTTTTAAAAGCTGATTGTGATTTCTAGTAAAAACAATCATCGGCTTATAAAAATCAATTGGATTTGGCAAGAAATTATTTCTTTTATAAACATGTATTTCTTTACAAAACGATTTTAACTCGTCAGATATTTTTCTATCATTGTATTCATAACAATGAAGTGTAATATGATAGCCAATTTGGTACAAACTTTTTATTTTATAATATACATCTATCACACCTCCATAACTAGGTGGAGATGGAATATCGAACGAAATTATATGAATTTTCAAGTTGCTGATTGAGATAGTATTAACTTTGCCAAAATTATGTTTTTAACTTAAAAATCAAAGTCTATTTTGTGTTATTAAATAAATAATTTGAATTAAACAGATAACTTACTTTTATTCAACAAGTAGCTAAATATATTTTTCATACATTTTCAATAATTTATCTTCTTCTACACTCCAATTATAATAAACACTAGCAGTTAAAGCATTTTTAGATAATACACTGTATTCTTCAAAATTATTTAGCAAGTTATTTATTTCATTTGCAACGGTATTAACTTCACAATTAATTAACTTACAGCAGTTATATTGATTATTTATTGCAATATATTCGGGAAAATTTGCACATAAACAAGGCACACCAGCTTGCAAATAATCAAAAAATTTATTTGCTAACGAATAATAGTAACTTTCGCCATTGTGTTCCAATAAATTCAATCCAATTTTGGCATTTGCTGTCAATTTTTTTAACTCAGTTGGTTTTATAAATCCTAAAAATATTATTTTATTTTCAAGGTTATTCTGTTTTACCAAATCTCTTAACTCCAAACTTAAATCGCCCTCTCCAGCTATTACAAGTAAAGTATTTTCTACTTGTTGCATCGCCATTATACTTTGTTCTAATCCCCTACTTTTATTCAATGCACCTTGGTATAAAATATAAGGCTCATTTATGTTGTAACCAGAAATATCATTATTTGAAACATGCTCGTTTTTAATTGGAACATTTAAAATTACTTCAAACTTATTGTTATACAACTCTTCAAATAACTGCGCCAAAGCAGGGCCAACTGTGTAACACAATTTTGCTTTTGGAATAAACATTTTCCCAATTTTACTCCAAACAAATTTGGTAAATTTTCTATTGGTAACTTCAGGTACTTCGGTAAAATGTTCGTGTGCATCAAAAAACAAATTAATATTTAATATTTTTGAAACTATTCCTCCTGCTAATAAAGTATCTAAATCAATGGAGCAGATAGTATTGAACTTTTGATTTAATAAATAAAAAATTAATCGAATATTATATTCTAAATAAAATAATTTACCTTTATTAAAAATGCATTTTATTCTAGTTTGTTTAAAATTTAAAGATGCATTTAACTCACTTGAAGTTGGTAAAATTCTACCTACTAATTCCACTTCATAACCCGCATTCGATAGTGTTGAACAAATGCGTTGCATCCGTTGGTCAAAGTTTAAATCGTTGGTTACTGTAAATATTATTTTATTTTTTAACTGCAAATTAGTTGGTAATTATTATTGTAATGCAATATATTATTATCTAGTAAAAGTCTTAATACAATAGTAAATTTTTGTAAATCGTATTTGTTTAATTGTTCAAATAATTCAATAGCCGAAATAGGTGCTTTGGTAACAATAGCTAAAATTTCCTTTTTCATTACATTCGATAAGTTTTGCTCACTCAATATTTTTTTCTTATCAATACACACATCGCAATAGCCACAATCGTCTGCCGAAAAATCATTGAAATATTCCAGTATTTGCCGGCTTCTACAAATGAATGATGGGTTAGCAAAAACCATCATCGCCTGTATTTTTTCAATATAAGTTTGCTTTCTATCTACTAAGTATTTTTTGTTTAATGCCAAGTATTTAATATCCTGCCTTTCTACAGTAAAAGTAAGTTGCGAAAGCTCTTTGTTTTTTATATAATCTATAATTTCTAAAGTATGTAATCTTTCCAAGTACTTATAAATACTGGCTACTGGCAATTTTATTCTATTGGCTAACTCCAATTCATTTAATCTTACATAATTGTCGAATAAACCACCATAACTTCGCAATAAAAATTTAATAAATGCATCTAATTTTTCATTTTCAACTTGAAATTTATACAAAGTTTCGTGGCTACAAATAATTTTAATTTTCGATGGTTCATAAAATGCTTCCGAAAGCACAAGTAAATTACTTTGTTCTAATATTTTTAAACAACTTAATGTTTTAAAAGCATCAAAATTATAGCGTTTTACAAACGAAATAATATCAAAATCGAAACTACGGTCGGGCTTAGCGTTTACTGGTACTTGCAAGTAATCGCAAATGGCTTGATAAGTCAAGCTAATTTCATTTACATCAGGATAATTTACACCAATTTTTTTCTTAGCGTTTATATCATCACTTGCATCGTGAAGCAACAAACAATAAGCTGGTTTTTCATCGCGGCCTGCCCTACCCGCTTCTTGGTAATATGCTTCCAAACAATCGGGCATTTCGTAATGTACTACCAACCTACAATCGGGTTTATCTATTCCCATGCCAAAAGCATTGGTACAAACCATTATTCTTACTTTATTTTCTATCCAAGAGTTTTGTTTTAAATTCCTAGTTTCCCCTTTTAATCCTGCATGGTAAAAATCGGCACTTATGTTATTCAGCAATAAAAATTTACTGATTTCTTCGGTTTGTTTTCGGTTTCTTACATAAATTAAACCGCTTCCATTGCTATTATTTATTATTGATAAAAGCTTTTCTGGTTTATTTTCCGTTTGCCTAACAATGTATTGTAAATTTTTTCGTTCAAAGCTTTTTGCAAAAATATTTTTTTCGTTAAAATTCAATTGTGTTACAATATCAGCAACCACTTTTTTAGTAGCCGATGCTGTTAATGCCACAATATTTATGTTGGGTAAATGCTCTCTTAGTGCAGCAATTTGTCTGTATTCAGGTCTAAAATCATGTCCCCATTGGCTTATGCAATGTGCTTCGTCAATAGCAATTAAATTAATAGGTAAAGCAGGTAATTTATCTAAAAACAAACTGGTATTTAACCGCTCGGGCGATACATACAAAAACTTTAAATCATTGTCGAAACAAGCATTGTCGAGTATTAAATTTATTTCTTTGTAATTTAAACCACTGTAAATGGCTTTTGCTTTAATATTTCGTTTTTCTAAGTTTTCTACTTGGTCTTTCATTAAAGCTATTAAAGGAGAAACCACCAAACAAAAACCTTCTTTAAGCATTGCAGGTACTTGAAAACACAACGATTTTCCGCCACCAGTTGGCAACAAGGCAAGCGTATCTTTTCCATCTAAAACCGATTGTATAATTTCGGTTTGCAGTGGCCTAAATTGATTATAGCCCCAATATTGTTGTAAAATATGCTGAGGTGTAATTGGTTTTTGTTGCATTTAAATATTAAATAATTAATCCATCTTTCATGGTTAATTTTCTATCGCAACGGTTAGCTAATTCTTCGTTATGGGTAACAATTACAATGGTTTGATTAAACTTATTTCGTAAATCAAAAAATAAATCGTGTAACGATTGGGCACTTGCCGAATCTAAATTTCCACTTGGTTCATCGGCTAAAAGCACTGCCGGATTATTTATAATTGCCCTAGCCACTGCAACTCGTTGTTGCTCCCCACCACTTAGCTCACTTGGCTTATGAGTAATTCTATCTTTTATGCCTAAATATTCAAATAATTCCAATGCTTTTTTATTGGCTTCTGCTTCATTGGTTTTGGCTATCCAAGCTGGAATCATTACATTTTCTAAGGCTGTAAACTCAGGTAATAACTGATGAAATTGAAAAATAAAACCAATGTTTTTATTCCTAAAATCCGACAATTTTTTGTCGTTCAATTTATTTACCAATTGATCATTAATTAATAAAGTGCCCGTTTCTGCCTTATCTAATGTACCTAATATTTGTAATAAAGTAGTTTTACCAGCTCCACTTGCGCCCACTATGGCTACTATTTCGCCTTTATTTATATTTAAGTTTATGCCTTTAAGCACTTGCAATTGGCTATAACTCTTGCAAATATTTTCTGCTTTAATCATTATTGGCAAATTTATAATAAATTTTGAATGTAGGATGTGGAATTTTGGATGTTGGATTTTGAATGTAGGTTTTTGGATGTTGGATTTTGGATTTTGGGATTTGGATGTTGGATGTCTTTTTAAACTATCCGAAGAGTTAGCAAAGCACTCTTCGGATTTTAAATGAAATGTTGTTTCCGATAGCTATCGGAATCTGACACGGGCTTATTATAACGAGTAAAAACTCTTTTTAATTTTAAAACCGAAGTCCCCCCTTGGCTAAGGCTTGGCTCAAGACTCCGGATAATTGTATTCTAAATTATTTATTCTCAAACTTTCTAAAAACATCTTATACTGCTGTTCGACCCCGATGGGGTCGTATGTTTATAATAAAATGATCATGCTATAAACATGCGACCCCAAAGGGGTCGAACAAGTTATAGGTGCTTTTTAATATTACTAATTATTCATTTTTGCTTAGTAAAATTAAGATAGATTTTATTGATTTATTGTTAGGTT
>CAMCEM010000043.1 GCA_945873755.1 Chitinophaga pinensis
CTACCTTTCCACCACAAACTTCTTCCCAGCCATTTGTTGTTTATCTGTAGTAATAATTAATAAATAATTACCATTAACCAAATCTTCTATATTAATAGTTTGTTGGTTATTTGCTTTTGTATTTATACTTTTTAGCAACTGCCCTTGCATGTTATAAACAGCTAAGTTTTCTATTTTTTGTGTTAAATTTATACTGCTTACATTTATTTCATTCTGTGCAGGGTTAGGGTACACGGTAAATACTCTTTCGGGGTTTATAATTTGTACCACATTATCCGTAGCATTGCAGCCCGGTATAATGCAGCCATTGCTATCTGTTTTTATTAACCAAGCATCAGAGTCACCTTTGGTGTGGGTGCTGTCTTTAGCATCACCACAAATTAGGAAACCATCATCTATTGGTGTAAGGCTATAAGCACGGTTGCTGTAATCTGCCTGCTGAAAAAGGCGTTTCCAAATCATATTTCCTTCCAAATCGAACTTAGCAAACATTACATACTGATTGCTTGTATTGGTTACATTATGCCTTATTAAACTATATAAGTACCCATTATAGTAGGTCATTCCGCCCATTGAGGACATTAAACCTCTAGTTTGATTAATACTATATAAAAACCGTTTTTGCCATTCTATTTTTCCATTATTTTCATTTATTTTTAGCATATAACTAAATGAGGAATCACCATAAACAGTTCTATACCAACTTGAAGGATAATTGGCATAATTAGTACCTGTTAAATAGATATTTCCGTTAGCATTAGTTGCCCATACATATTCACACATTAATTCACTTCCTCTATTTAGTACCTGCTCCCAAAGTATGTTCCCCAAAGTATCAACTTTAGCATACCAAGCAAAGGCTGAGTCATTACCAGAAATTCCAAAATATTTCAACCCAGCAATTAAAAAATTGCCGTCTTTTGTTTCTACTACATTATTTATTATTTTACCTGATCCATTTATAGGGTTGTATTTGCTTTTTTCACCGTTTAAATCAAATTTATAAAAACCTGTTGTACTAGTTAAATCATAGTTGCCAATTTGACCAAAACAATAAAAACTATTATCAACCTTAATCCAATATTTACTATAAAAATTGTTGGATATAGATAGCTGCTTTTTTGTTAATATACTATCATTATTGTTACTCAATTCATTTAAAAAATAGGTGACTTGTAAATATGTTTTTTCTCTTAAATCAAGCGTGCTATTTATGAATTTTTTAGACTTACCATTTTTATCAATCATAAGGCCTGTAACATTAAAACTATCTTTAGCAACAAGTATTTTATTTACTAGTATAGAATCCTGAATTAAAGTTGTTATAAATACACTTTGAAACCTCGTACTATCTGCTACAAAAAAATTAGCATTAAATCCTACAAGAAAAGTAGTGTCTTTTTTTGAACCAAAAGTCTCAGAGAAACTTTCCCAGTTACCGTATACATCAAACATTTTTGAGTAGTACTGTTGTGCATTTATGCTATTAATAGAAACAAGCAATATAAATATGATAACAATTTTTTTCATAATATAAAAAACAGCATACAATAATTGTATGCTGTTTTAGTTTTTTTGTTAGTGGGTAATTACTATTTTTTTGGTTTCTATTGTAGTATTATTTAGTTGTATAAAATAAAAACCATCTCTTAATGGTTGGGTTTCTATTTCTAATACTTCATTGGTTAAGTTTACTTTTTTAGTAAGTATAACTTTACCTGTAATATCCAGTAAGCTGACAGTGGTATTTTCGTTAATGGTATTTATATTACATTTCACAAAAATACTGTTTTGTGCAGGGTTTGGATATACCGTTAAAGCACTATAGGTATTTTGTATGGCTTTTTCGGGGGCAGTAGCAGTAATTTTACCTGCTTTGCCTAACCCTCCTGTGCTTGTAGCACGTTCTATATATACATCGTAGTAATTACCTTTTACCAAAGTTAATATGCCTTTGGCACTTTCGGCTGCGCTACTATTACTTGCTGCTATTTGTTCCATACTAGTCCATTCCTCACTTGTAAGTTGGTATATATTTCTATTTGCTTGGTTAGCATTAATAAGTAAAGTATAATAAGCTATAAAATTAGTCATTTCAGCACTTCCATCAGTACTTAATTCGTCTAAAGTATTTTGGGCTGCCACGTATTGGCCTGCTAGGTAATAAGTAGCTACTAATAGTCTTTTGCTTGCTGCATCGTTTTGAGCAGTTAAAAAAGCTATAATAGAGTCTGTACTATTAACTGTGCTATCTATTTCGCCCATTTTATTATAAGCCCAAAGTACCTCTCCTCTTGCCTGTAGAACTTCGCGCTCGTAGTAACTTTTTTCTGCCAAAGCTTCTTGCATGCCTACATCAGTTAGGTTTCCACTATTTATGGCATTGTTTAGGTTTATAATTTGGGTTTTACCTAGGCTTAGTTTAGTTTTAGCACCTTCAGGGTCAATAACTACATTGGTACAGCTCAAACCTGGAGTAGCAGTGCATGGCTCTTTTTCTGATACTGTTAGTGGAATAGGTCCATTTTGACAATTATCAACATTTACATTTACCACTTTAAGAGTCACAGGCGGATTAATTGCTGTTGGTGCCACTACGTATGTTTTGGTACCTATAGGATGATAAAACATATCGTTTGTGGGGTTATTAATAAATTGGTTTTTATAGTCTTTTCTAACCAAAGCACTATTGGGGTCACATTCACCAAAAAAAGGAGTATTACTAGTAGTACTAAATGGGTTCATATTTACCGCGCTGCTAACTACATTAGTATATTCATTACAGGTAAGTGCAAGCCCAAAGTTATTAAATTGGGTTTGGCTACCTAAAGCTACATCTACATATTTATTTAAGCGCACTTTTGCACCTGTTTGTTGCACATCACTATTGTGTAATATACTTCCCACTATTATTTTATCCTTTTTACTAGCATCAAAAAATTCATTGTTTTCTATTACATACGCACCCATTTCATTGGCATGTATGCCAACTATTCCTGTATTAAAAGCATTACCATTGGTTCCGTTGGCTACTTTGTAATAGGTGGCAGGTAAGTTTAAATCAAATTTGCTATTATGTATAGTAGCGGTATTTCCACTAGCCAACCAAATACTTCTATCAGTTTTCTGGAAATCAAGGTATCTGTAAGTGCTCATTAATGTAGCACCAGTACTCCATTTGTTAATAATACCTGCACTTAAATCGTTAAAAGTACCCCAAGTAGTTACAGCACAATTAGCAGCATTTATGCTTCCATCTACCACTAGCGAAGCATCTAATGTATATATACCTGTTCCCCGATCTATGTTTGGTAAATCAGCATTTAAAGCACCATTATTATTTTTAAACTCACATGCTAAAAACCTAACGCCTTTAACTCCCCAAGCAGTTACCATGGTTCCTTTATTATTATTAGTAGATAAAGCAATATTTTTACTACCATTAATTTGGAAAGAACAATTAGAAAAATTGGAAAGATTATTGTTTTCAATACCATTTAAAGGGCTTCGTTTATACTGCATAAACTCTATATGGCGATTATTGTGTACAAAAGTACTGTTATTTGCTATAATAATTCCCCCTCCTGTTTTACTCCAAGTGGTCGTATATATACCATCATTGTATATGTTTGATGAAGTTGAAATACCTGTAATTGCATTTTCAATTGTGGCATTGGTAAGTTTCACATAGCCTTGTTCCGAATTAGGTATTTGGTCTTTTGTAGGCTGCCCTTCTACTAATATACCATCCCATTTTGAATCAGGGCAATTTTGTAACGAAGTAAGTTTAGCATCGTTTATTATCAGTTGTGCACCTTTTTCTACAATAATTCCTGTTCTAATATTTGTTTTTCTGGTATCAGCAAACTCAATTTCAGTATTAGTACCATTAATAGTTAAAATATTACCTGTTTTAACCACTACTGTTCCTAAAACCTTAGCCGATGAAGACCAAGTCGTATTACTATTAATATTAATTACATTACTGCTGTTTTGTATGGTATATGTTTGTCTAGAGTCACAATCATTATAAACTTTTACTAAATAATCATCATCAAAATTAGTACTATTATTACCCGCAACTGTATAACCCCCATCATCGTTTTGAACAATTGAATACATACACTCCGATGTCTTTACATCAAAATTTAAATTTGGATAAGTCCAATCATCCTCCATATCACCTGCTTGTTGTGGTGTGTTTGCTTCAAATATTTTTTGCCATTCAATGGTTCCAGTTGCATTGCATTTAGCAATATAGGCATCAGTTCTCCAGAAAGTGTTCCAACCGTTATAAGAACAAAAGTTATCAGGGTCTGTAGCAAAAGAAGGTATATATTTTGCTAAATCTTTTCTAGAACTTACTGTTGCAAAACCACCATCGGATGTAGCAATTATTCCAGGTCTTAAATCGTAAGCAGTTACTTGCCCTAAATCAGTCGGTATTCCTATTACATCACCATTAGTTGCATCAATGCGGCATACTTTAAGGTTACCATCTCCATGAAAATTGCCCCTGTAATATCCATTAATTACTACAGGTAAAAGTATTTCACCTGCATTATTAATTGTAATATCCCAAGTTCTAACTGCATTAGGGTTAGTAAAGTATGTATTACTCCAGTTAACACTAAAATCAAAATTGAGTTCATATAAAGCAGCATCAGCATTTCCAGAATTTATAACTACATATTTTTCAAATGCCACTAAAAATTTTGTATTGGTACCTGTACCTAATTTTGTTATGGTTGGATGCCTACAATCATAACCACTAGGACTTATTACTTGCTGCCTGATAACCTTACCATTAGTATTTATTTCCATTAAATATACATCATTTTTAGCAACTGTTGCAGAATGTATTGCTTCTCCAACAAAATAGTAACTTCCTTCATGTTCTACAATATTATATCCGCTAGTTGCTAAATCATAAGCACTACTCCCACTTCCTACATAAGGTTCCATACCATAAATATAGCTCCAAATAACTTCACCATCTTTATTTATTTTAGTAACATTCACTTTGTTTTTATTTGAAATAGAATTGCAATTAAAAAATTTATCACTTGAATTATTAGAAGGATTATAAGCTAAATTATTAGTACCTCTGGTATTACCAATGGCTAAAAAATTTCCATCTGTGCAAGGTATTATTTTAGTAAAATCGCCTTGTAAATAGTTTTTATGCCATTTTCTATTACCATCTAAATCTACAAAACTTATTTGCTGTATTCCAAAACTTTTTCTATATGTCTCAGTTTCAAATTCCCAACATTCTTTATCGAAATCTTGAGGGTCGTATCGCATACATCCTCCTCCATCTGTAACAATTGTATTAACATAAGTGTTATAACCCGCACACATGTAGCCATCTTGAATTCCATTCTCTTTACTTTTAGTCACTGAATAAAACCAATCTTCACCACTATTCGCCCTAGTTTGTGTTCCCCAAACAGGGTGTGTAGTTGGCCAGTAACTTTTTTGCCATTCTAAGGTTGGCGCATTAAAAGTTTGTGCTTGCAAATTGGTAAATAATAATACTAGCCAAAGGCTAATTATTAATTTACTACTTAATTTTAAATAAGCTTGTAGCTTACTTTTTTCTTTGCTGGTGTTAGCATTCCCAATGCTCCCAAACCATTCATAATTTTTTTTCATATTTTTTCATATTAAAATGTAAATCAAACATACACTTTTTATATAATTACAATGTTAATTAATTGATATTTATAGAAAACCATCTTAAAGGATAAATTTATTTATAATTCATTTCAAAGTAAAAATAAGTTTCAAAATTTAAGTCTAACTAACTTCAAAATAAATTAATAATGCTATTTATAATTAAATTAAGGAACTTTCTTGATATGTAGATTTTAATTAGATTTGTAATATAAACAATCAATTGAAATGACTCAAATTATAGAATGTGTTCCTAATTTTAGTGAAGGCCAAAACATGGCTATTATAAAACAAATTACCGATGTAATTGAAAATGTAGAAGGTGTAAAACTATTAGATGTAGACCCTGGAAAAGCAACTAATAGAACTGTAGTTACTTTTGTTGGCGAGCCAAATGCAGTTATAGAAGCGGCTTATTTAGCCATAAAAAAAGCAGCCGAAGTAATTGATATGAGCAAACACACAGGCGAACACCCAAGAATGGGAGCAACCGATGTTTGTCCATTAATACCTGTTAGTGGAATAAGCATGGAAGAAACCGCTGAATATGCTAAGAAGTTAGGAAAAAGAGTGGGTGAAGAATTAAATATTCCTGTTTATTTATATGAATACGCTCAACCTAAAAAAGAAAGAAATAACCTTTCGGTAATTAGAGCTGGTGAATATGAAGGCTTTTTTAAGAAAATAAAACAACAGGAATGGGCACCCGATTTTGGACCAATTGAGTTTAACGAAAAAGCAGGTGGAACTGTAATAGGAGCCCGCGATTTTTTAATTGCTTATAATGTAAATTTAAATACAAAATCGGTTCGTTTAGCAAACTCAGTTGCGTTTGATATTAGAGAAGCAGGACGCGTATTGCGTGAAGGAAATCCAATTACAGGTAAAATAGTAAAAGATGCTGAAGGCAACGAAGTACGTATACCAGGAACATTAAAAGCTTGCAAAGCCATTGGTTGGTTTATAGAAGAGTATAATATTGCTCAAATAAGTATTAATTTAACCAATTATAAAATTACTTCTGTTCATCAAGCATTTGATGAAGTATGCAAAAGTGCAGAAAAAAGAGGCATGCGCGTAACAGGTTCAGAGTTGGTTGGATTAATTCCTTTAGAAGCCATGTTGGAAGCTGGCAGACATTATTTAACTAAACAAAAACGTTCGGTTGGTGTAAGTGAAGAAGAATTAATTCAAATAGCTATAAAATCACTTGGTTTAGATGAACTTGGTCCATTTGATGCCAATAATAAAATTATAGAATACAAACTAAAAGATGCCAATAAAGAAAAACTAATTGGCATGAACTTACGCAGTTTTGCCAATGAAACGGCCAGTGAAAGTCCTGCTCCTGGAGGTGGTTCAATAAGCGCTTATGTGGGTAGTTTAGGAGCTTCACTTGGTACAATGGTTGCTAATCTTTCAGCTGGTAAACGTGGTTGGGAAGACCAAGTTCAATACTTTAGCGAATGGGCAGATAAGGGACAAATTATAAAAGACAAATTACTAAAAGCAGTAGATGAAGATACACATGCATTTAACCAAATAATGTTAGGTTTTGGATTGCCAAAGGCAACAGAAGAAGAAAAAGCAGCTAGAGTTTTAGCCATTGAAAATGCTACTAAATATGCTTGCCAAGTGCCATTAAAAGTAATGGAAACTTCTTTTGAAACATTGTATTTATTAGAAGCAATGATTGAAAAAGGCAACCAAAACTCAATAACCGATGCAGGTGTGGGAGTACTTTGTGTAAAAACTGCTGTAAGAGGTGCTTATTTTAACGTTTTGGTAAATGCAAAAGAGCTAAAAGACAGAACTTATGCGGAACAATTAATTGCAGATGCTAAAAATTTATTGGCAAAAAATCATGCACAAGCCGATGCTTTAATTGCAAAAGTGGAGGCGGCTTTAGTTTAAATTATAATAAAAAAAGGATGTTTAAATCTTTTATTACAAAAGCATTTACTATAATATTAATGTTAGCTGCGCCAATATTAAGTGGCATGGCTTTTTTAGAATATTACCATATAAAAATGCAACATTTAAAACCGAGTTATCCTTTTGGAAAATGGATTACCGAAACTGGTTTGCCTTACGAAAAAGCCATGTTATACATAGGCGTAATAGCGTTGGCATTTGCTATTTTAGCTTATGTAAGTTTATTAATAAAAAGCCTAATTCGCATAGTTATAATTCTGCTAGTAGTAGCAGTTGGTTACGTTTTAACCAAACAAGTTTAATTAGTAAGCCCTGGCATCGCTGCCTTCGTAGTAGTTTATAAATGCTTTGTTTACCACTTTGGTTCCACCTGGAGTTGGATAATCGCCTGTAAAATACCAATCGCCTTTGTGGTTAGGACAAGCTTCGTGCAAGTTTTCAATGCTTTGATAAATAACTTCCACTTCTGCTGTAATATCTGTAGGAGTTACTATATGTGAAATTTTTACAGAAATTTCATCAGCTGAAAACAAGTCATAAAGCTCTTTCAAATAGTTTTTCATTTCTTCTTTTGGAAGATTTGCTTGCGCTTTACATTTCTTGTAAACTTCATCAATTTTCTTGTCTAAATTACGTTCTTTTACCAAAGCAATCATTGCCTGAAATGCAACAAATTCTTTCAACCTACTCATATCAATTCCATAACAATCAGGATATCTAATTTGAGGAGCAGATGATACAATAATTATTTTTTTAGGATGTAATCTATCTAAAATCCGAAGAATTGAACTTTTTAATGTTGTTCCTCTAACAATTGAATCGTCAATAACCACCAATGTGTCTTCATTGTTATTTACTATTCCATAAGTTACATCGTACACATGGGCAACCATGTCTTCGCGGTTAGTGTCATCAGTTATAAATGTTCTTAACTTTGCATCTTTCACTGCTACTCTTTCTCTTCGAGGATGAACAGACAAAATGTTTTTTAATTGGGCTTCATTTATTTCAGAACCTAATGCTTTAATTTGTTCTATTTTATGTAAATTAAGTAAATCATTTATACCATCAATCATTCCGTAAAAAGATACCGCAGCAGTATTAGGTATGTAGCTAAAAACAGTATTTTTAAAATCGTTTTTAACGCTTTTCATTATTTTATTTGCAAGCAAATATCCTAACTGTTTTCTTTCCTTGTAAATATCCCTGTCGTTTCCTCTGCTAAAATATATTCTTTCAAACGAACAAGCTTTATTTTCACCTTGAGGAATAATATTAGTTTCAGTAATTGTTCCATCTTTTTTAATAATTAAAGCATTTCCTCGTCCTAATTCTTTTATTTCTCTTAAAGGTATGTTAAAACCTGTTTGTATGGCAGGTCTTTCGCTAGTAACAACAGCAATTTCATCATTGTAATAATAAAAACAAGGACGAATTCCATTTGGATCACGCACTACAAAAGCATCGCCATGACCTAGTAAACCGGCCATAACATATCCTCCATCAGCATCGCGCAATGAGCGTTTTAAAATATTTTCAATATTTAATTCTTTAGCTATTAAACTTGAAATTTCTCTATTGCTTTTGCCTTCTAATTTATATCGTGTAAAAATGCGTTGGTTTTCTTCATCAATAAAATGACCAAATTTTTCCAACATTGTAACCGTATCTGCCCTTTCGCTGGGATGCTGCCCAAGTTCAACCAAAACTTTAAATAATTCATCAACATTCGTTAAATTAAAGTTACCAGCCAACATTAAATTCCTGCTCATCCAATTGTTTTCTCTAATAAACGGATGGCATAAATCTACGCTGTTTCCACCATGCGTTCCATATCGCAAATGCCCTAAAAGCAATTCGCCCATAAAAGGAACATTTGAGCGCATATAATCAGGATCATTTAATTGGTCTTTTGTACCCGATTTAGTGATTTTTTTATTTAATTTTTCGAAAATTTCAGCGATGGCATTGCTTCCATTTGCTCTCTGTCTATTTATATACGTTTCGCCTGGAAGTGCATTTATTTTAATAGTTCCCACTCCTGCTCCATCTTGGCCACGGTTGTGTTGTTTTTCCATTAAAAGATACAGGCGTTTTAAACCATATAATGCCGAACCGTATTTTTCTTGATAAAAACTTAAAGGTTTTAGTAGGCGAATTAGGGCTATTCCGCACTCGTGTTTAATTGAATCACTCATAAAAGAAATGCGAAAGTAAGTGAATATTTTAAAAAAAGGATTTGATTTTTTTAAAAAAAATTAACACAAAATAATATTCTATTAATAAAATTAATTGTTTTAAAAAAATAGATATGTTTGTTGAAACAATAAAATCATGAAAAATAGAGTAATTGTAATAATAGTTTCATTAGTTTTAATAGTTTCGGCACTGTTTTATATTCTTAAAAAAAATACAAAATCACACAGTCCGGAAGCTAAAGCCAATTACAGTGAAAAGGGTTTAAACATTGAAATAAATTACTGCAGACCTTATAAAAAAGGAAGAACAATTTTTAGCGAAGCAGCTGAAAAAGTGTTACAACCCTATGGAAAGTATTGGCGAATGGGTGCAAATGAAGCCACCACTTTTGAAAACAATAAGGATATAATTATAAATGGATTAGAACTTAAAGCTGGAAAGTATCAAATATATGCTATTCCTAACAAAGAAAGTTGGGACATTTTATTTAATACTGAATGGGATAGATGGGGAGCAACAGAAGCTAGCCATAAAACTGATGTTTTAAAAACTACAGTTTCTACAAATAACAATGCTGATTTTGAAGAACAATTACTGATAAGTTTTGATAATAGGGATAGTTTAAGTACTCCTTATTTAAACATTCATTGGGATAAAACAATGGTAAAAATACCTTTTACTTGCAAGTAAAAAAAGATCCTGTATCAAATGCTTTAAAATGCTCGTCAATTCGAGCAGAGTCCGATTGCTATTGGACTAGAAGTTAATATTCACGTTTCAAAACATTTCTATCGATAGTTATCGGAATTCGCTCAATTTGATAAAACGCAAGAGGTTGCCCTTTTGAGACACCCTCTTTTTTATTTAAAGCCTATAGTCTTTCTTTCTTCCGAAGCATTTGGATCAATTTTAAATTCTTCCACATCTTCAAAAACCAATTCAAAAATCATTTCTTTGGTTCGCTTCTCAGCTTCAATTTTTGCAAGTCGTAAATGTTGGTTTTTAATAGCTTCTTCAATTACTTTTCTTATACTTCTTGCATTACCAAAAAATTTATTTCTTGTTTTATATAAAAACTCACCATACGCTTTTAAATGATTTGAAGCTTCTTCAGTAGGTTTAATACTATTGTGTAATAACATTTTTAAAGCAATATCATGTAATTGTGAAGCATCATAATCTTCAAAGTGCATTTCGCGATCGAATCTGCTTTTTAAACCCGGATTGCTTTCTAAAAAACGTTTCATGTTATCGGTATAACCAGCAACAATAACAATAAAATCACCTCTCGAATCTTCCATTTTTTTCAAAATAGTTTCCACTGCTTCCTTACCAAAATCGTTTTCGCCACCTTCGCTCAGCGCATAAGCTTCGTCAATAAACAAAACCCCTCCTATTGCTTTGTTCAAAACTTCGTTGGTTTTTAATGCAGTTTGACCAACAAATCCACCAACCAAATCTTGCCTATCGCACTCAACTAAATTGCCTCTTTCTAAAATTCCTAAAGCCTTATATATTTGAGCAAGTATTCGCGCAACAGTGGTTTTTCCTGTTCCCGGATTGCCAGTAAAAACAGTATGTAACGAAAACGATTGACGAACATCTTTTCCAATTTCTCTATAAAATCTTACCAATTTTACTAATTCGTCAATTTCAGTTTTAACATTTTGTAAGCCTATTAATCCATGTAAAGCATTTAATGATGAATTTAATAGTTCTTCATCAACTGGAATATCAGTTATTTGTTTGTGTTTTATTCCAAAAACTTTTTCAATATCAACAGTTTCAATGGTGCTAAGTATTTCGTTCGATAATTCGTTAGGATTAGGTGATTGCATTATCCTTAAACCCATGTTCATTTTACATTCGTCAATTAAGTTGTTTACGTACCTAGCATTGCCAAACATTCTGTCTCTATCACGATAAGCATCAACTAATTTTTTAAATATTAATTCTTTCGAAAATTCATTGAATTTAATACCTCTTTTTTGAGTTGAATATTCAGCAATTTGTAATAATTCTTTAGGCAAATAATCAGGAAAATCGTAAAACATTTGAAATCTACTTTTCATACCAGGGTTACTTTCTAAAAAGTTATTCATTTCATCGGGATAGCCCGCAGCAATAACAGCAATATCGCCATCACCATCGCTCATTTCTTTTAATAAAATTTCAATTGCTTCTTTACCAAAATCTTTACTATCGTCATTTTTACGGGCTAATGCATAAGCTTCATCAATAAATAAAATTCCGCCTTTGGCACGTTTAATAATTTCTTTGGTTTTGGGTGCCGTTTGTCCAATATATTCAGCCACTAAATCACTTCTATCGGCCTCTATTACATGCCCTTTGCTTAATAATCCAAGTTGCAAATAAATTTTACCTAGCATTTTGGCTACAGTAGTTTTACCAGTTCCTGGATTACCAGTAAACACTGCATGTAAGTTTATTTTTTCTGAATCATCAAATCCTTTTTCTCTTCTTATTTTTAAAAAATTAAGGTAAGTAGTATATTCTTTTACTTTCTTTTTAATTGAATCTAATCCAATTAAATTATCAAGTTCAAGCATTATATTTTCTATGTTTTCGGGAGTTGGTTCAACAACTTTAATTTTTTCAACAATTTTATTTTTGGTTTTAACTTCTTTTAATTTTGGTTCAATTAAAAACTCGTTTCCTACATCAAAAAGTATACTTGCTACCAATTGATCCATAAATATAACTTCAATGGTATAATAATCTAAACCCCAAGTTCCTTTTACATCATTTCCCCACCCAATGCTACATTCAAACTCTGTTTCAAAATTTTCGACAAAAAATAACTTTTCAACTGATCCTTTTAATTGACCTGAACGTGTTTTGAAATTAAAAATTAATTCGCAAGGCCATTTTTCTTCTTGTTTAACTAAGTTTTCAGCAACCATTTCAAGCCAAACATATCGTGTTTCTTTGGTATCAAAAGCGCTTAAATAGTTTCTTTCTGCTTTAGGAACATTTATTTCAGTTCCTTCGTAAAGTTTGTTACTTTTAATATTAAAAAAAGGGTTTTCAGTTTCAGTAACTTCACCTACATCAATAATATAAAAAACTTTTTCAGCAATAAAAACACCATCAATCCAAGCTTCCCATCTGTAAGTTCCTTTTTTCCAATAAGTACTAGGCGATTTTACACCCCAACCTTCTCTTACAAAAACAATGTGTTCATCTTTTTTAATAATTTTATCGGCTGTTAAAGTGCATATTTCGCTATTGTCATCTTGCTTAACACATTTTAAACTTACCTTTATGTCCCAATCTTTTTCATCGAAAAGTTTGTTAAAAAACGATAATTCACAATATATAAATGTGCATTCAGAAATATCATATACTTGTCTGTATTTCTTTTCATTGTTTGCTAGCCACTCAGTGCTACCAAAAATTTTGATATCGCGAAATTTATAGTGTATTAATTTATCTTTTGCCATAACTAAAGATTTTATTTTTTGCTAATTAACGAACATTTTATTTGCATATTGTAATAATCAAGACGAGTTGAAGTAAATTTTACAAAGTATTTACTATAAACAGCTAGTAGTCAAACAAATTTTATTTATGCACTTAATTCAAAAATTTAGTCACAAAAATTATTTATAAAATTTTGATAGAATTATTTTGTCAATTGAATTAGAATGCTACATTTGCACTCCCTTTAAAAAAGAAATTGGTGAGATGGGTGAGCGGCTCAAACCACCGGTTTGCTAAACCGACATACGCTGTTAAGGTGTATCGAGGGTTCGAATCCCTCTCTCACCGCATAACTTTAAGGGGCGAGTAGCATTACTTAGTTCAAAAATTTAGCACTTTTGAAAAAATGCATCCGGGGTGTAGCGTAGCCTGGTATCGCGCCACATTTGGGATGTGGAGGTCGTAGGTTCGAATCCTGCCACCCCGACAAACGAAGCCTAACTTAATTTAAAAATAGTTAGGCTTTTTTTATGTTAATTTTTTTGCCTGCGGTTGGTGTTATCACCACCAGCTCAATATATGGTCGGTGTAGCTGTGCTAAACACCAACCATAGGCAATATCAAACATAACTTCAAACAATTTATTCTAACTTTCAAATTGTTTCAAATCTTCTTTCAATTTTTTATCGAGCCAAAAAGTTCCGAATGGAATAAAAGATACTAAAAAAGCAAGCACTGTTTTAGCAAAGCTCCATTTTACAACTATAAAAACTTGTAATAACAAAACTCCATATAGCACAAATAATACACCATGTAACCAACCCATGTATTTAACTAATTCGGGTATGTTTAAAAAATACTTAAATGGCATAGCTATAAATAGCAGTATTATAAATGATATGCCTTCTAAAATAGCTATTATTCTAAAGTTTTTTAACGCTTTTAATTTATTTTTCATTCCGTTTCTTAAATCTTTTTCTGAGTTAATTTAAGTTGCAAACATATAGTTTATGTCTATTAATTTAATATTACTTTTTTTATATAATTTCAAAAAGCATATTTGCATAAAATTAAAACAAAGTGAGTACAATAAAATTTAAATTAAGCCAATTACTTATATTATTAATGGTTTTTACATTTGCATGTAAAAGCAAAAAAAACATAATTGCCAATATTAATATTGAAAAAAACAATTCGGTTGAAAATAACAAAAAAGCAATTTTTGAAAATATAAAATTGCAACAAAGTACTTATAATTATATTTCGTGTAAAGGTGAATGCGAGTACAATGATGGAAAAAATACTTATAATTTCGATATTCAATTAGAGATGGAAAAAGACAACTTCATATTTGTAAAAGCAACCTATTTACTTGGGATTGAAGTGGCTAGAATGTATATAACTCCTGAACAAATTCAAATCATTAATCATTTTGAAAAAACCAATACATTGGCAAAATATGATTATTTAAAAAAATACAGTTCAGCTAATTTAGCCTTTAAAAACATTGAAAATATAATTTTAGGTAATGCTATTTTTAATCAAAGTGAAACCAATTCTACACTTGATTCGAGTGAAACAAAATATATTGTGAAAACAATTTTAGAAACTACCTTGCAACAAAGTGAATACAATAAAATCAAAATATTTAAAATAGAATCGAATATTTTAGAGGATATGGTTAAAAACCAAGTATTTGATTTAAAATATGGTCAGTATACTGAAAATGGTACAGATTTTTATCCAACTGAGATAGCTATCAACATTAGGGCAGAAAAAAATTTAGGATGCAACATGAAACTTTACAACTTTGCATACGTAAAAAAGAAAGATCCACTAATACGTGTTCCAGCAAGTTATAAAACCATTAACTATTAATAAAAAAGTATTTATTTATTTAATTTTTATATTACTTTTTAATATAAATTTTAAAGGAGAAATACATGCACAAAAATCAAATATTAAGCGCAAACAACTTGAAAAAGAACGCAAAGTATTACTTGAAAAAATAAGTGAAACAAAAAAAGTAATTGCCTTAAATAAACAAAAAGAAAGCATAAAACTTACACAACTAAAAGCAATTAATGCCCAAATAAAAACTAGGGAAAAAGTTATAAATAATATAGGTCAAGAAATATTTGAAATAACAGTAGAAGTTGATGAAAGTAAAACCACAATTGATACATTAAATGCACAATTAGCAAGAATTAAAGCGGAGTATGCTAAAAATATTTTAGCTATTTATAAAAATAAAAATAATATAAATAACCTTGCCTTTGTTTTTAATGCTAAAGGTTTTAACGATGCCAATAAACGCATAAAATATCTTGAAAAATTATCGGAGTATAAACAATTACAAGCTAGATTAATAACAAATATTCAAAAAGAAATTAACTTAGAAGTGAATAAAATGTTGCAAGTAAAAAAACAAAGCGAGCAACTTTTTAATGTAAAAGAAGGAGAGAAAAAAGAACTAGAAGTAGATAAAAAAAATGAAACAATTATATTAAGCACGCTTCAACAAAAACAAAAAGAATTACAAGTTGAATTGGTAAAGAATGAAGTAAACTATCAAAAACTTACTTTAAGAATAGCTGAATTAATACAAAAAGAAATAGATGAAGCAAAAAGAAGAGAAGAAGAACGAAGAAGAATAGCTGAGTTAAAAGCGGCAAAAGCCAGGGCAAAATTAATTGCTGATAACAAGAAAAAAGGCATTGAAACAAAACCAGAAATAAAAAAAGTACCTGCTTCCACTTTATCGCCCGATGATTTGAAAGCCAGCAATGACTTTGAAAGCATGAAAAAAAGGTTAATATGGCCTGTTAATAATGGTTATGTTTCTGAAAGTTTTGGTACGCATCAACATCCCACTTTAAAATCTATAAAGACGAATAATAATGGGGTTAACATTGCTTGTAAAAAAGGCACATTAGTTCACAGTGTTTTTAAAGGAAAAGTCAAAGCCATTTTGCCAATACCTGGAATGGAAACATTTATTTTAATAAAACATGGTGAATATTTTACCGTATATGCAAAGTTAATAAATGTACAAGTAAAAGTTGGGCAAGAGTTGAACGTAGGCGATGCGCTAGCAACAGTTTATACTGATGAAACTGAAAACAAAACGGAATTACATTTTGAAATTTTTAAAGCAAAATCGCCTTTAAATCCTGAGTTGTGGTTACGAAATTAAACCAACTTTTTGGCAACAGTTCCTACAAAATCTTTTTTTCCTTCACGCCTTTGCTGCCCAGGGTGTTTTCAAAACTACGTTTCACATTATATCTTAAGGCTCTAAGTTAATTACTCTTAAACAAATACTTATTCTATTTTATTGGACTCCCCAGAAGTAGTGAATTTTAAAATTCACTACTTCTGGGGATATTAACTTTGAATTTTATAACCATTATTTGCATATAAAAATACTACATGTGTATTATTGATCTTGCTATAAATATTTTTAAAGTTTGCTATTGAAATGGAAACTACAAAATAAAATTAAGTTGAATAACAATACCAATAATTTGGTAATGATTATTTGTAAAACTTTGACCAAGTTTGTTAAAATTTAAAAACTATATGGTTACTAATAACCACTAATATGGTACTAAATAACCATACTTTAAAAATAAATATTGTTTAATACAATTAGCCAAATGGCAATTAAATATGGGGTTTATAAATAAAAGAGTTAATTACAAAAAATAATACATGTGTAGTATTGATATTGTGGTTTTTATACTTCATGTTTGTTTAATAAAAATACCAATAATAGGTATTGATTATATGAAAAACTTAATTAATGTTTGTTAAACTTTTAAAACCAAAATATAAAATATGAAAATATTAAATCAAGCCATTGTAATGAAAGCAATTTACATTTTTGTATTAATTACCCTTTCTACTGCTTGTACCAAAGACCCAAAAGGAAGTGGATGTGGGCCTGTTGAAGATATTTACTTTAGGTTTACCGATACCTTTGCTACTAGCTTAGTAGATGTTTATAAACAAGGCGATACCTTAAAGTTAAAACACAATAGTGGCACCATTTATTATTTTATAGCCCAAAAGCCCGATAGTGGCTTTGCGTTTGAAAAACCAGTAACAGGCGGAAGCTGTGATGGTGATAATTACTACTTACAATATTACCAAATAGAGCTTAAACCAACAGTGCAATCTCTAACTAGCATTTTTGTTAAAGTATTTTATGCATATAACAGAGGGGATTTATTTAGGGTTAATTTTAATAATGGTTATTATGAGACAGGTACTTTTTTTTTCCCTCCCCCCCCTTCAAGCTTTTTTATTAATAATATTAAAGTAAATGGCAAAATTTATAATAGCATAAGACAAGTAACTTATGCTTATTCTGGACCACCAATAGCATATATATATTATAGTAGAGCAAATGGCTTGATAAAATTAACCGAGCCCAATGGAGAATTATACGAACTTGAACCTTAAAAATTATAAAATATGAAAAAACTAATTTACACATTGCTGTTAATTTTGGCAGTATGCCAAGTAACAGAGGCAAAAAAAATTAAAAACAAAAAAATTAAAAACAAAATTCAAACATTGACCAAAGAACAGTGGCCGGACTTTTTAAACGATTTTTTCGATTGGTTAGCAAGCCCTTGGAGGCCTGTTTGGGGCGAGTTTAAAATAAATGGGCAAAACACTACAGCCCCAATGGCTTTGTTTCATAATAATACTTTTGCTAATGATTTATCTGTAATAAGATTAAAAGTTGTTGATGGTGTAAATTTTCCAGATTTCAATGAAACTTATAAAGATATTTACTCATTAACTCTCTTCAATAACAACCACACACCCAAATCATTAGTTTATACCATAGATGCAACCGCACAATCAGTCATAAGCACTTGGTGTAAAAATGCTGCGTTTGTATACTTAATTGGCTTGCGCCCAGATGGAACAGCCCTTAGTAGCACCCAGCTTACTTTTTTAAAAGACAATGTACTAAACGAAATGCGCTATGCTTATGTAAGGTATGGCAACGATCTAGACAAATATTTTGTAGGTGAAGCATGGGATGCAGTACAAATATGGCGCAGCAAAGAGCTGGTGTGTTACCTAAGTGCATATGAATTAATGCGGGCTGCTGGTGCCAGCCCCGAAGAACTTTTTAACCCGCGCGATGGATTGGCTAATGTTGCTACTGAATTATACAAACACGCAACTAAACCGTTTTCAACGCTTTCAAAAGCGTTAAATAATAATATTACAGGTATAACTTGTAGTGCATTAATAATGAGTAGTATTGTTTTACACGATAGACAAACTACCTATTTTAACCGTATAGCCAAACCCGAAAACTGGGCAAATAAAGCATTTTTGCGCCTACACGAAACCATGTTTACAGGCACCATAAACCAAACTGAAGAAGATGGCAACCGAGGCTATAAAGAAGCTGGTGGCTACTTTGCTTATGCCATGGAAACGTTAGTGCCTGCATTAGTAGCCTATAACAATTTTTGTGGCAATAAAGCAAATACAATTGAATACAATGAACCAATTGATGCAGATTGGGGTTCTTTATTAAGTCTTAGTTTTTTAAATCAAATGTTTAATTCCGAAAGAATATCAAACCATAAATATAGCATTAAATGGATAAACCTAATAAATTGGTACACCAATACATTAATGCAAAACGGAACACCACCCACCATAGATGATACAGGATTGGGTAAAGGTATTCCACATTTAGCTGCTTTAAAAATGGATAACTGTAGCGTACTTACTGGGGGCAAATTTGCAAAGTGCTTTTGGCAATGGATATGATTCAAGAGCTGATTTTTTGGCAGCCAATAACCCTGCCCAAACTGCTTATGGCATTTCTCTTGAAAATTACTTTAATAAATGGAGTGGCGAACTAATTTTAAGAAATAAAGATAAAAATAATGTTAATCATTATTTTCATTTATTAGGCGAAAAAAATACAAGTTTTGATAAAGCACGTTATTATGTTGAAACTTCAGTAAATCATGGTCACGAATCGCCTGATGCATCTAGTTTTATAATTACTATTCAGGATGGAACAAAATTTGAGCACTTAGCAATTGATCCTCCTTATTTAGGTTACAGTAACCGCAATTTAACCAATGGGGCAGAAATGCATAATTTAGTAAGTATAAATGGAAAATACCCACTTCAATGGTCTAATCCGCTTATATTAGATGGCAATGACAAAAAGAAAAATGTATTTATTAAAATGCCTTATATTAAAAATTTTGACCCATTGACATCTGTTGTTGGAAATAATAATTTTGAGTGGTCAGATTTAATTACTTTATCTAGCACACTTTCTAGACTTTCCACTTATTATATTTCAACAATTTTCCGCTATACAAGTATGAGTCTTAATGCTAGTTACTTAGCTTTAGGTAATAATAAACCTAGCGAAGGTTATCTTTACAGAGATATAAAGGTAGAAGAAGATAATGGTAGTTTATATTATTTAATGACAGATAATTGCTTATCGTTTGAAAGTAAAAGTAATCACGAGTTTGTATATAACTTAAATGGAAATGGAAATTTCAATGAGGGTAGTTTAAATACCAGTGAAATAAATAATGGAAAGGTAAAATTTTATCACCCTTGCAAAAATGGAAGAAACTGGGGCTTAAAAGTAGCTACAACCAGTTTAACTAATAATGGTACTATAAGTTACGACAAGGTAACTTCATATAAAAATACAAATAATATTATTACAAATTTAAATAATGCTAGTTCGGGCTTTATTTGTGATTCAAAATATAATCCATCAATTAGTAATGCCGATTACTATGGCGAACACAGCACCTTTAAAGCTACCAAAACCGGAACCAATAATTTAAATATTTTTCAAACTGTATTAATGCCTTATAAATGTACGGATTCAATTTTAGGTAAAAATGTAGTAATACGAAGTTTAATTAACGATGCTTACGCAGCTTCAGTGCTTGATAGCTTAGAGCCTGAATATCACCAAAACTTACATGTTATAAAAAGAGATGGAATTGATAGTATAATAATAAACAATCCTTTTTTAACCAATGTTAACCACAATTTTATTACCAATGCTGAAAAGGCTTTTTTTAGTTATTCAAAAGATACTGTATTTACTACAGGATATTGCAATGCTTATACCAACTTTAGAAAAGCTAGAATAGAAAATGGTAAAAAGATAATGTATAATGATAAAGTATTTATAGAAAGCAATAAATCATGCGAAGCATATTACAAACTAGTAGGTAAATACAAATACCAAGGCTATATACAATGCGATAGCATAGATTCGGTAAGTTTTTACTTGCCCGATATGGATAGCAACTATGCTATGGGTGCTTTAGGTAAAGGCCTAACTTATGTATATAACGATACCAGCCATATAATAACCCTAATAGTACCCGCAGGGTATACCGATTTTTTAATACAAATGGTTGACCCTTGTGTAATGAACTGCTACTTTCCTACTGCTACCGATAGCATAAAAAATACATTTGACTATAATACCAGTGTGCCCGAAGCCCTGCCCTATAAACTTACCATTACCCAACCCAATGGTTTACTAAAAATAAACAATGCCAGCCATTTAACCATTTGCCCACAAAAATGGCTGCGCAACAACGATAGTTTAATAATGGAAGGCCCTTGCCCAAAAACCGAAACACGTCCGGGTGCAATTATTTGTCCTGATTTAAGTGCAGGAGGCATAGTTCCAAATATTGCCATGCTCGATTATAATGATAAATCGCAAATAACCATAAGCCCACAAGCTGCTCTTATATTGGATAGTGGCTCGTATACTCGTTTTGGAAACAATACACGTATTAATGTATTAGCCAATGGTAGTTTAATTATTCGCAAAAATGCCAAGCTACACATAGGGGATGAAAAAGGATGTGGCCATGCCGAAATAATTTGTCACCCCAATAGTTATGTTCATTTTGAAGACTCAGCCGATATTATGTTTTGGAAAAAACCTGGAGATACCTCCGATATTCATTTGTTTTACATATCGTTAAAACCTAGTAGTACCAATGCCAAAGCGGGCATAGCTCCAAGCATGGCAACTATGTTATCTACGGTTGATTCTATTCCTTTTGGTACTTTTGCAGCAATTTGCAATGTAGCGCAAATTAGGGCTAGTTATGGAGTAAACAACCGCGATTGGGGCTTTGCTAATTTTGTAAAACCAAAAGCTTGGGCATACATTAGTCAAGATACTTTTTGCCCTGGGCAGTGCCCAACCATTAATTTTGATAGAATGCTAAACGATGTAAAACGCAGCATTCAATTTTGTAGAATTGATACCAATTATTCCGTTAATCCACCTGAAGCTATTTTTACCAATTGTATTTACCCCGATATAAAAGGAGGAAATACCACCAACACAAGCGCAGGTAGCGATTTATGCGACACCTTGCAATACATTGAACCCATTACCATTTGCAATACCCAAACCGATGACCCCGGAAAATGGTATAGAATATCACTAATTGCCACCAACGATTGTGACCAACAAGATTCAATTAATTTGTACTATTACAATCAACATAATTTAAACCCTGAATTTGCCATTACCAAAAATGTGTGTAATAACAATATAAAAGCATTTGAAATAAGCGATTCCATTTCAAAAAAATATAGAACTTATACCCGTTGGCATGTTCATTTGGTTGACACTAATTCTGTTAATACTTACACGCAAAAAATACAGTATGGTGGCGATTGGGAATACCAAAACTTAAGCTATCCTGATACTTTTACTTTTCCTAATTTTAAATGGATTGGTGGATTTAAATATGCAGTGGCACATACCATAGGCACTTATGCTTGCAAAGATACCACCGTTTGGGATTCTATAATTGTAATACCAGGTGCTTATATTTTGTTAAGCAAACCTACAGTTTATGGTCAATCGCTTTCAGGTGCTACTTCGGTTCAACTAAATGGACATTTAAGCCATGCCGATAGCTTTACTTGGCAACCCAATACTTGGCTTAATAGAACAGATACCTTACATGTTATTACTACCCCAACCGACAGCATTACTTATACTTTAACAGCATACAAAAATGGCTGCACCGCTTCTGATACTGTGCATATAAAATACAACCGCTTTGCCAATGCGGGCTATAGCGATACCTTGTGTTTGGATAGTACACACAGTACCGAAAAATTAATTGGTTTCCCTTACGACATGAGTTTGTTTTTAGGAATGTTATATTACTACGACAATACTCAGTTTATGAGTTATTACAACAGCCACAATACAGGCAATTCTCCAAATTATTTTAGGTATTTTACCCATTT
>CAMCEM010000044.1 GCA_945873755.1 Chitinophaga pinensis
ATAAATAGAAGATGAGTATTGAGAAAAAACCAGTAAAGAAAGCTGCTACCAAAAAAGTAGCTAAGAAAGTAATTAAAAAAGTAGCTATAAAAAAAGTAAGTGCTAAAACAGCAACCCCTACAAAAACAACATCAAAAGTTTCGAAAATAACCGACCCTACTGAGTTTTTAGCTTGGGCAGTGGCACAGGGTATGTTTGAGAGAAAAGCAGAAAATATAAAAATAATGGATATGAGAAGTGTTAGAGGTGCAAGTTCTGATTTTTTTGTAATTTGTAATGCCGATAGCGATAAACAAGTAGAAGCCATTTCAAATAGTGTAGATGAAGAAGTAAAAAAACTTACCAAAGAAACTCCATGGCACCGCGAAGGTTTAGAAAATTGCGAGTGGGTTTTACTTGATTATTTTAATGTAGTAGCACATATTTTCCAAACCGAAAAGCGTGAGTTTTACGGGGTAGAAGAATTATGGGGCGATGCATTAATAGTTCCTTTTGAAGGAAAATAATTTCACCAAAAATTTATTTTAGTAAAATAAAAAAAGTACAAAAAATTATAACTGTATTGGTTTTTTTATTGATACAACCAATTACATTTGCTCCCTTAAAAAAAATATGTTAGATAGAAATACACTTATTGGCTTTTCGCTAATTTTAGCTTTATTAGTAGGTTGGGCTTACTTTTTAAAACCCAGTGATGCAGAAATAGAAGCATACAAAAAACAACAAGATAGTACATCAATTGCTTTATTGAATCAGGATAGTATATTAAAAACACAATTAGATACTAATAAAATAGCTGCTTCAATTGATACCACAAGCGCCAACGCAGCAATTTTAAGCGCATTTGGAAGTTTTTCGAGCTTTGCTAAAGGCAAAGAATCTTTTACAACTTTAGAAAACGAAGAATTAAAAATAACTTTTACTAATAAAGGTGGAAGAATTTATAAAGTTCAGTTAAAAAAATACAAAACATACGAACAAAAAGATTTAATTTTATTGGATGGTGCTGAAAACAAGCAATCGTTTGAATTCCCTACCACCGAAAATAAAATTATAAATACAAACGATTTGTATTTTACTCCTACCCTTTCTGAAAACAAGAAAAGTTTGAGTATGAGAGTAAATATTGGAAACAACCAATACATTGAACAATTGTATGCTTTTAATGAAAATAACAATATTTTAAATTACAATATAAACCTTGTTGGTTTAGAAAATATAATTCAAAAAAGTAAAAAAAGTTTAGATATAAATTGGACTACAAATTTACTTATGCAAGAAAAAACCAGAGATGCAGAAGAACGCGTTTCTACCATTTTTTACAGAATAAAAGAAGAAGTACCTACCAAACTTTCGGAAGGAAGTGAAGCAAAAGAAGTTATTAAAAGCAATTTACAGTGGGTAAGTTATAAGCAACAATATTTTAACCAAACCATTATAGCCGATAAAGGATTTACTGAAGCAGCTTTAGAAACTAAAAACGATTTAACCAAAACCAGTTTACGTAACTTTAGTTCATTGCTTACCATTCCTTATAACCATGGTAATAGCGAAACTTTTGCAATGAAAATTTATTATGGCGCTAATCATTACAAAACATTAGAAACATTAAATATTTCTTTAGAAAGAATTGTAACTTTAGGTTGGGGTATTTTTAGGTGGGTAAATAAATATATAGTTATAAATGTATTTGATTTTTTCAGCAGATACATTGGAAATTTTGGTTTGATTATTTTACTATTAACTTTATTAATTAAAACAGCCTTGCTTCCTTTGGTTTATAAAAGTTATTTAAGTGCTGCCAAAATGCGTTTATTAAAACCAGAAATGGATGAAATAAAAGAAAAAACTGGTGGTGACGTAGCCAAATCTCAGCAAGAAAACATGAAGTTATACAAAAAAGCTGGAGTTAACCCTTTTGGTGGTTGTATCCCAGTTTTATTACAGCTTCCTATATTGTTTGCCATGTTCCAATTTTTTCCTTCTGCTTTTGAATTAAGACAAAAAAGTTTTCTTTGGGCTGAAGATTTATCGACCTTTGATAATGTATTAGATTTACCTTTTAGCATTCCTTTTTATGGCGATCATGTGAGTTTATTTGCCATATTAATGACTGTTTCATCAATTGCTTACGCTATGTATAACAACCAAGCTACAGGAGTTACAGGCCAAATGAAATGGTTGGGATTATTTATGCCAATTATATTTTTATTTACATTAAATAGCTTTGCTGCAGGTTTAAATTATTACTATTTTGTATCGAACTTAGTTACTATTTCACAACAATTAATTATTAAGTTATTTGTTGATGAAGAAAAGTTGCACAGCCAATTACAAGAAAATAAAAAGAAACCTATAACTAAGTCTAAATTCCAACAACGCTTGGAAGACATGGCTAAGAAAAGAGGAGTTGATATAAATAACTTAAACAAAAAATAAGTTAGATAATTTTTTCTAAATCAATTTATACGAATAGTTTAGGGGTGTATTTTTATACTTTAATAAAAATACAACCCTAAACCAATTCAACTGTTTTGTTATAACAAATATCAAAAATATTTGGAACAGCATCTATAATTTTATATTTTACTAATTCAGTAAAAATACTATTCATTTCTTCTTCATTTATTTCTGCTTTGCCCGCATATTCCAATTCATTGAACCATTTAAAAGCATCAGCTAATTTTATTTGATATCGCCAAGCTATTAAATCAACTGCTTCAGAATTAAACTTTAGTTCATTGCAACTTTCATTTACAATTTCTAGTACTTCGTTTAAAGTTTCGCTTTGAGTATTAATATAGTTGTTGGTTGCTACAACAGCAAAACAAGGCCAAGGAGTTTTACATTCCCCTATCATTTTAAATTCACCATTGTCAACAAAAGGTTTAGTGGTAAATTTTTCCCACATAAAAAGTTCAGCAGTTCCATTGGCTAACGCTTTCCTTGCTCCTATTAAATCTTTAACAATTACAAAATCTTCTTCGTTTATTTTAAAACCATTATTCGATGCATTTACATAACTCATTAAGTGCGAACCTGAGTTAAACCTACTAATGGCATACTTTTTACCTTGCATTTCGGCAATGGTATTTATAGTTGACTTAGCATTTACAAAAATTCCCCAACGCAAGGGCGAGTTTACATAAAACTGAACCAACTTACTTGGGTTACCTTTTGTTATGTCAGCAATAACACCTTCAGTTAAAGCAATTGCAATATCAATTTCTCCATCGCGCAACATTTTACACATGGCTCCCGTTCCTCCAGGTACATCTATCCAATCTATTTCAATTCCTTTTGTTTTAAATTTGCCTTGTTCTATTGCTAAATGCCAAGCCAAATTAAAATGCTCAGGAACACCACCCACTCTTACTGTTTTTATCATTAATTATATAAATTAATTGAGCAATAAATTGTTTTAAAACCACACAAAAATATTATTATTACTATAAATTAGTATGTAAATAAATCAGTTTAAAAACCAAGATTATTTAATTTTTACCGCCATATTCAATAAAATATATTTAATTTCCAATAAAAGTTATTTGAAGAAATAGGCTAAAAACTTTTTATATTCGTATCATTAATTTTATGAAAAAAATACTTGTAGCCAACAGAGGTGAAATAGCTTTACGTGTAATGCGAACAGCTAAAGAAATGGGAATAAAAACAGTAGCCGTATATAGCGAAGCTGACAGAAAAGCCTTGCATGTGCGTTATGCCGATGAAGCCGTTTGTATTGGACCGCCACCAAGTAATCAAAGTTATTTATTAGGCGATAAAATTATAGAAGTTGCCTTGCAATTAGGTGTGGATGGAATCCATCCTGGATATGGATTTTTAAGTGAAAATGCTCATTTTGCTCGTAAGGTTAAAGAAGCTGGTATTACATTTATAGGCCCAAGTGCCGAAAGTATGGAAATAATGGGTGGAAAAATTTCAGCTAAAAATGCGGTAGCAAAGTTCAATGTTCCTATGGTTCCCGGAACCAAAGATGCTTTAACTGATATAAATGCAGCAAAAGTAATTGCAGCAGAAATTGGATATCCTATTTTAATTAAAGCAAGTGCTGGTGGTGGCGGAAAAGGAATGCGAGTGGTTGAAAATGAAAGCCAATTTGAAGAACAAATTAAATTAGCACAATCGGAAGCTAAAAATGCTTTTGGCGATGATGCCGTTTTTATAGAAAAATATGTAGGTTCACCTCGTCATATTGAGTTTCAAATATTAGGCGATACTCATGGAAATATTGTTCATTTATTTGAGCGTGAATGCAGCATACAACGCAGACACCAAAAACTAGTTGAAGAAGCACCAAGCAGTTGCTTAACCGAAGAAGTGAGACAAAAAATGGGTGAGGCAGCTATAAATGTAGCCAAAGCTTGCAATTATGTGGGCGCTGGAACTGTTGAGTTTTTGGTGGATGAAAAATTGAATTTTTATTTCTTGGAAATGAATACCCGCCTACAAGTAGAGCATCCAGTTACCGAACAAATTGTAAATTTAGATTTAGTAAAAGAACAAATTAGAGTGGCTCGTGGCGAGGCTTTGGGTTACACGCAAGCCGATTTAAAAATAAATGGACATGCCATAGAATTACGTGTTTGTGCCGAAGATCCTGCAAATAACTTTTTACCCGATATTGGTAAACTAAATTCCTACAAAACACCACAAGGTTATGGAGTGCGAGTAGATGATAGCTTTGAGGAAGGCATGGAAATTCCAATTCAATACGACCCTATGATTGCAAAATTGATAACCTTTGGTAAAGACAGGGAAGAAGCAATGAACAGAATGGTTCGTGCTATAGACGACTACCAAATAACAGGAATTGAAACTACTTTGCCTTTTGGAAAATTTGTAATGAAACACGATGCATTTATTTCGGGAAATTTTAATACAAAATTTATTGAAAATTACTTTAAACCTGAATTTTTAAATACATTTAACAATAACGATGAAGCTTTTGCTTATGCTGCAGGAGAGTTGTTTTATAAAAACGAAGATAGTTTGAAACAACAATCAGTTGCAGGAAAAAGTAGCAATTGGTTACAAAATAGAAAGGCGTAGTTTAAATTTTTGTCAGTAGTTGGTGAAATAACAACTACTCAAATTCGATTGGTAAAAACAACAACAGAGGGCAAGATTGCCAAGCTTCTCTAGCAATTATGTTCCTGCACTTTGCAACTTTCTACATATTAAAATACTGCTTTTACCTCAAAAGTAGGAAAGTACTTTAAATGGTGCGGAAAACAACTTTAATAGTTGATTCTCTGCTTTTAGGGTTACGTTTCCGCATTATGCATCTAATTACCAGAAGCTAGTCGTCAATTGCTAGATGCAAAAACTAGAAGCCAACAGCTAGCTGCCAATTCCCAATAAAAAAAATTCAAACAAAAATCAATACAAAAAATTAAAGTAGTTAGCTTAAAATTGCATGGTGGAAATAATTAATAAAACTGAATCAAAACCAATTGAATGCCCTGTTCCTCATGGCAAGCGTTGGAAGTGGCTTGGTTACATAAAAAAATTAGGCTTTTGGGGCTTTATGTTCTTTTTAATTAAAGGTATTACCGTTTGGATTTTATTGCCATACTTGGCTGCAAAAGGTATTTTTAATTGGTAAAAAAAATTTGACAACTTTTAATAAAATTGTCAAATTAGTATTTAATTAATTACTATATATTTTTTACAAACCGCTAAAATAATAGATTTAAGTATCTGCATTTTCAGTCTTTTTTATCCATAATTCTTTTGAAGCCAATCGTTGAATATTGTATATTTCGGCAGATCCACCTATAGTTATTTTAACATCTTCATCATCGTTTAAAAATGACCAAGTTCCATCAGAAACTACTCTAGTTGGGTAACCAAATATTGTACCTTCAATTGTTCTTGTTAATGTGCCACTATTGAATGCATTATAAATGTATGTTGCCCCGTTTAAATCTTGACTAACACTATTTTTTTCATACTTCGTTAATGTCCATGTGTTGGTAAAACGGTCTTTTCTGGTTTTTAACGAAATAATAGGATCATCATCGCCTTTTTGACACGAAGGAAGAGTTGTTGAAATTGTAGCTGCAAAAATTATAGCTGCAAGCATCATTTTAGTAAATTTCATAATTTAGTTGTTTTAGTATATAATTATATGTTTAATTATATGCCTTCAAAACTCAGCTTTTATGCTGTTTTAAGCATTACACAACCATTTTAAAAAATTACAATATTCACATGTTAGCTTGCTTTTAGTTATTAAAAATTTTAATCGATTTAAATTTTAAAAAAACTATTCTGTTATTAGCTTAGCAACCAAAGTATAAAAGTATTTGCCATCATTTATTTTAAAATTGCAACTATTACTAATTGTGCCATCGTTATTACATTTACAAGCAACTACTTTATTGTTTTCTATAAAAAACTCACATTCTTTACATGCACCATTACTGCACGTTTTCATTTCAGCCGTTGCATTTAAATTTACAGTATTATTTATAATTGAAATGCTAATTGCAGTTTTGCTTTTTACATTTGTTTTTGAACCTAATAAAATCAAAAACTTAACTTCACCTATTTTATCAATATATATTGAGTCTAGTTTTCTTCCATCAACAAATGAACGCAAATAGGCAATTTTTAAAGCTCTTTTGCTTTTATTGTTAAGTTCTAATTTGTCTAAATTATTTAATGTACCAATAGCAATTTGTTGGCAATAAACAATTTTAAAACTTAAAGTATAAAATATTAAAAGTGTTATTTTTATTTTCATTTTAAACTAATAAATGTGCTATAAAAAAAGCACTTGCAGCAGCAGCAGCTCCTATGCTAAGTACTTTTAATGCACCTATTACAGGAGGCTGACCAATTATTTTTGTTTTAAAATACCCAAAAACAAATAAACTAATTGCTGTAATGATACAACTATAAAACAAAGCAGATTGAGTAGTTAAATTGAAAACAGAAAAATATGCTGAAAGCGGAATAATACCTCCAACAATATAAGCAATACCAATTGCAGCAGCACTATTTCTAGCTGCATTAATATTTGGTTTTTCTAAACCTAGTTCAAATTTCATCATAAAATCAACCCATCTGTCTTTGTCTTTGGAAATGTCTTCTACAATTATATTTTGATGCTCAATACTTAATCCATAATCGGCAAAAACTTCCGCAACTTCTTGTTTTTCTTTTTCAGGATAATGATCTACTTCAAAATACTCTCGTTGTAATTCACTATTGTAATGATCAATTTCTGTTTTCCCTGCTAAATATCCTCCTAAACCCATTGCAATACTTCCTGCTATGATTTCGGCAATTCCGGCAGTGACAATAATATTATTTCCAATATTTGCAGCATTGGCTGCACCGCTTAATCCCGCAGCTAAAGCAAAAGGAACTGTAAGCCCATCACTCATCCCAATAACAATATCTCGAACTAATTGACTGCCTTCAAAGTGTTTTTCTTCGTGCATAATTATATATTTTTAAAATAATTTAGGTTGATCGGGTTTAGTTATAATTTTCTTTTTAATTTTTGGTTTTTCAGGAATATTTATATCATCATCTTCCAACAGTTTTTTAACCAAATCTTGTTCTTCTTTAATAAATTGTTCATTAAACAATTCAGGTTGTATTATTTCTTCATTTTCAGAAACCGTTTCAATTATTTCATCTTCTTCTGGTTCATCTTCTGTGGTAATTAATTCTATATTTAATAATTCAATTCCACCTAATTTGTTTCCAATTGCTTTCCAACCCTTCACATCAATAAATTCAGCTAAATTAACAGTTTCCTCTATTGAATCTTTTTTGGTTTTTCCTTTAGTTAAATTTATAATAGGGTTTTTAAAATCGGTTGCTAATACACATGTATTTTTATCGCCTTCGGTTATAAACAAAAACTTTGAATTAATAGTTTTTGTTTCAATTAAAAAGCGTTTTACAAAATACGTTTTCTGCTTGGCATCAAAATAAACGATGCTTAACGGCTTATTGGCTTTAAATTTATTAATGTGTACCACCTGCAAAGCATCATAATGATTGGTAAGCTCAAAATTAGTCAACTCGTAATTACCATCTTTATAAATTACTAATATTAAATCATCGTTGGTATACGAACCAATAAACTTTCCTCTACCATCACTATTTAATCTGCCTATTACATCATCGTACCAAATATTTCGGCCACCTATGGTGCTTATTCCTTTGGTTTTTTGTTTAATTGATTTAACTAAATACTTTGATAAAATATTGCCTTGCACACCTCTTCCTTTAATTGATAATTCAGCAAAATCGTAATCAAAGGCCAATTTACGGGCATGGCTTAACGGACTTAATGTTACACTTACAATTTCGGCTTCGCTGTTTACGTTAGCAGTAAAATATAAAACTTTTGAATTTGGCGTTCCTAATGTTAAATCATACTCTTTATCGCGGGTGACACCCGAAACGTTGAATCTTTTAGCATAACTAACTTTTGTTTTACCATCAATATATATCATATTGTAGGTCATTCGGTCATCATTCTTTTTAAAAACATTTGCATACAAAATATCTTTACCAAAAAAAGTTTTGTCTTGTACTTTGCTTATTTGCATTTTACCATCTTTTCTAAATACAATTACGTCATCTAAATCAGAACAATCGCATATGTATTCATCTTTTTTCAAACCTGTTCCTACAAATCCTTCTACCCTATTTATATATAATTTTTGGTTTGCAATGGCAACCGTTTTTGAGTCAATGGTATCAAAAGTTCTTATTTCCGATTTACGTTCTTTGCCTTTGCTATATTTTTTTAGTAATCCTTCAAAATACTTAATTGCATAAACTTTTAAATTCTCAATGTCGTTTTTAACTTGTTCTAACTCTGCTTTTGTTTTTGCAATGTATTCATCAGCCTTGAAGCCATCGTATTTCGAAATTCTTTTAATTCTAATTTCTGTTAACTTTAAAATATCGTCTTCATTAATTTCGCGAATAAATAGTTTTTTAAACTTGTTCATTCCTCTCCAAATGGTGTCAATTACATCTTCAAAAGTTTCACATTCTTCAATATCTCGGTAAACTCTATTTTCTATAAATATTTTTTCGAGCGAAGCATAATACCAATTTTCTTCTAATTCACCTTTTCTAATTTCAAGTTCTCTTTTTAGCAGCTCTAGAGTATTGTCTGTGCTTATTTTAAGCAACTCATTTACTTGCATAAAATGAGGCTTATCTTTAATAATTACACAAGTATTTGGCGATATTGAAATTTCACAATCGGTAAATGCATAAAGCGCATCAATGGTTATATCTGGCGAAACTCCGGGCGCTAATTGAATTTCTATTTCTACATCTTTTGCTGTATTATCAATTACTTTTTTAATTTTAATTTTGTTATTATCGTTGGCTTTAATAATACTGTCAATTAAACTAGTAGTTGTAATTCCATACGGAATGTCTTTAATATATAATGTTTTTTTATCGAATTCTTCAATTTTAGCCCTACACCTAATTTTTCCACCTTTCATTCCTTGATTGTAATTGTTTACATCAATAGTTCCTCCTGTAGGAAAATCGGGTACTAAGTCAAATTTTCTACCTTTCAAATAATCAATTGAAGCTTCAATTAGTTCAATAAAATTATGAGGTAATATTTTAGTTGCTAAACCAACAGCTATTCCTTCTACACCTTGTGCTAAAAGCAAAGGAAATTTCATTGGTAAATTTATAGGTTCTTTTTTACGCCCATCGTAACTACTTTGCCAAAATGTAGTTTGGCCATTAAAAGCCACTTCAAGTGCAAATTTGGATAATCTTGCTTCAATATATCTTGCTGCTGCAGCAGAGTCGCCTGTTCTAATATCTCCCCAATTACCTTGGCATTCCATTAATAAGTCTTTCTGTCCAATATTAACCAATGCATCTCCAATTGCAGCATCTCCATGCGGATGGTATTGCATAGTTTGACCAATAATGTTAGCCACTTTATTAAAGCGGCCATCATCCATTTCTTTCATGCTATGCAAAATTCTGCGTTGTACTGGTTTTAAACCATCTTCAATTGCAGGTACAGCTCGTTCAAGAATTACGTAGCTTGCATAGTCTAAAAACCAATCTTCGTATAATCCATTAACAGCAGTTACATGGTATTCGTTATTTGGATTTTCGTTATTATCGTTTAAGTTATTAATATTGTTTAATTCATCCATTAAAAGGGTATACTCTAATTATAGCAAACAAATTTATTTAAAATATAAGTATGACTATCCACATTTTTATATTTGTTATTCATAAAATAATTACAAAAAAAAAGCTTAGTTTAAAACTAAGCTCTATTTGTATATATTTTTATGTTTTGTCCTTTTTTAATTTTGGATGTTTTTAGTTTATTCCATTTCTTTATTTGACTGAGTGTTACATTGTGGTTTTTAGCAATACTTGCTAACAAATCTCCTTTTTTAACTTTATAGGTAATCTTTTCTGGTTTGTTTGTAACAACTTTTTTGCTATTTATAAATGCAACTAATTTATCATCCTCAATATTTAAATTTTCAATTGTGTTAATTGCTGAAAATTTAATGATTTTATTATATGGCAATGTTAATGAAATTTTATCGGCAGTAAATGGTATCACACCTCTTTTTAAAGATGGATTTAACATTTTTAACTCAGTTGTTGAAATATCTAATGCAATTGATAATTGTTCAAGAGAGTATTTATTGTCAATTTGAATTGTGTCAGTGTGGTAATTTAATTCTAACTCCGTTGGATAAATATTGTGTTCAGAAGCATAATTCAATGAATAAGATGCAGCTATAAATGCAGGTACATAACCTCTGGTTTCTTTTGGCAAATAAGGCATTATTTCCCAAAAGTTTCTTTTTCCACCACTCTTTCTAATAGCTTTATTAACATTACCAACACCACAATTATAGCTTGCTATTACCAATAACCAATCTCCATATACCTTATATGAATTTTTAAAATATTTAACCGATGCTTCAGTTGATTTAATAAAATCTCTTCTTTCATCTAATGCACTGGTAGTTTTTAAACCATACATGTTTCCAGTTGGTGCCATAAATTGCCACATACCTGCTGCCCCAACAGGACTAGTAGCTGCGTGGTTTAATGCTGACTCAATTACAGCCAAATATTTCATTTCTAAAGGAATTCCTTCTCTATCAAAAATTTCTTCAATTGTTGGAAAATATAATTTTGATAAAGTTAAAACTTTTGACAATAATTTTCTTCTCCTAACTGTATATAAATCAATATAAGACTTAACATGAATGTTATAATCCATTGGAATTTCATATTCCAACAAACTCAACCTTGTCTTTATGTCTTCGTCTGAATATAAAGGAACTTCATTGTCTTCAAATCCAAAAATGTTTAAATCGCCTTGCCAAACAGAAGGATAAAGTTTGTTTTTTAACTTGATAGTATTTGAATCAATTGACGCTAAAAATAACATATTATCAGACAATAGAGATTGTGCTTTAGCTACATTAAAAATTAATAGTAGCATTATGATATTAAAAATTATTTTTTTTGACATGGATTAAATATTAGAAATCAAATATATAAGTTTAACGACTTTTTTTAAAAATTATTATTAACAACTATTTCAAATAGTATTTTTCAATAAACTTTAGTCGTCACACTTAAATCTAATTTTGCCGTTTTCAAATACAACTGATGTTAAATCTAAATCAATTTTTAAAGCACCACTAATGGTCCCTTCTATAATTCCATCTTTTTGAAATTCGAATTTAGAAAATTTAATTTTAAAAGCAGTATCACCTGGCGATATATTAATAGAACTATAAACCCTTCCTCCAGTAGTAACATATTTTACATAGCTCGGTTCTTTGTAATCTAATGCATAGCTTAAATTATTTGCCCAACCACTCAATGGTTTTTGTAGGTAGAATTCTATCGATGGTCTATCAATTCCTTCAGTATTTGCAACAACTTGTAAAGTAGCTGTTTGACCAACTGTCGTATCTCTATCTATTGAAATATTTTTGAACTCAATGTTTTTTCCATCAACTACAGCACTCATATAAAAAGTTGAGCTAGTTGAACTAGTGGTGCTTGTAGTAGCAGTGGTGCTAGTTGTTGCAGTAGTAGATGATGGTGGTGTATTGGGTTGTTTTTCTTCGCAAGAAATAAATACTAACGCAGAAATTACTGCAACTGATAATAATGTTTTTATGTTTTTTGATTGTCTGTAAATTTTCATTTTTTAGAAATTAGTGAGCAATTATGCTTTTATTTTTTTGCTTTTACAAGAAAAAGCCCACTTTGGGTGGGCTTTTTACATTAATAAGATAATTTAAACAAATTATGCGTCAATTTCTTGTTGCATTTTCTGTTTGTATGCTGCACGTATACTTTGCATTCTGTTTTGAATGCATGGTTTTATAAATGCTTGACGAGCGCGCAATTCTTTTACAACACCTGTTTTTTCAAATTTCTTTTTAAACTTTTTTAAAGCTTTATCTAATGATTCGTTTTCTTTTACGTTAATGTATATCATATCCCTAAACACCTCCCTTCATTGGGTTTGCAAATGTAAGAAAATCAATTGTATTTACAAGTTATTTTTTTACTATAATAAATACATCTTCATCGTCTCTTTTCATTAAATATTTTTCACGGGCAAATTTTTCTAAATTTTTAGGATTTGAGAACAAATTATCGTGGTCATTTTGTAATTTTTTAATTTCAGTTCCATAATATTCATTCTCTTCTAAAGCTTTATTATACTTACTTTTTTGTTCCCATTGATTTATTAATCCGTTTCTTTCACTAAAAAACAATATGAATAAGAATAATACAATTGCAAAAAAATATTTATTCAACAATAAAGGAATGTATTTTTTTAATATTAGCTTCACTTTAAAATTATATTTTTTAAGAAATTTATTTTTTTATAAATTTAAAATCCATTCCTGGGTAATAAGCATTTCCTCCAAGTTCTTCTTCAATTCGCAATAATTGATTGTATTTTGCAATTCTATCAGTTCTACTAGCTGATCCTGTTTTAATTTGACCACTGTTTAATGATACAGCTAAATCGGCAATTGTAGTATCTTCTGTTTCACCACTTCTGTGGCTCATAATATTGGTATATGAATTGCGAGTTGCTAAATTAACTGCATCAATGGTTTCAGTTAAACTTCCAATTTGATTTACTTTTACTAAAATAGAATTGGCAACACCTTGCTTTATTCCATCGGCTAAACGTTTGGTATTGGTTACAAATAAATCATCACCTACTAACTGCACATTTTTACCAAGTACTTTTGTTAGCTCAGCCCAACCAGCCCAATCATCTTCTGCCAAACCATCTTCTATAGAAATAATTGGATATTTTTCGCACCAAGTTTTCCAATAGTTTACCATTTCAGATGAAGTCATTTGCTTGCCATCCGATTTTTTGAATGTATACAAACCAGTTTTCTCATCGTAAAACTCAGTAGTGGCAGCATCCATAGCAATGTAAATATCTACACCAGGCTTAAAACCAGCTTTTTCTATTGCTACTAAAACAGTTTCAATTGCTTCTTCATTCGATTTAATATTTGGTGCAAATCCACCTTCATCACCAACATTGGTTGAATATCCTTTTGATTTTAAAACTGATTTTAAATGATGAAATATTTCGGTTCCCATTTGTAATGCTCGGCTAAAGCTATCAGCACCCACAGGCATTATCATAAACTCTTGAAAATCGATTGAATTATCAGCATGTGAACCACCATTTACGATATTCATCATAGGAATTGGAAGGGTATTGGCATTTACCCCACCAACATATCTATACAATGGCATATTTGCTTCAATTGCCGCTGCTTTTGCACAAGCTAACGATACTGCTAAAATTGCATTTGCTCCTAAAACTGCTTTATTATGTGTTCCATCAAGTGCAATCATTGCTGCGTCAATATTGTTTTGCTCAAACACATCAACACCCAATAATGTATCTGCAATTTTACCGTTTATATTTTCAACAGCGTTTAATACACCTTTTCCCAAATAAACAGCATTATTACCATCGCGTAATTCAACTGCTTCGTGTGCACCAGTTGATGCTCCGCTTGGAACTGCAGCTCTACCCAATGCCCCATCTTCAGTTGTTACATCTACTTCTACAGTTGGGTTTCCTCTTGAATCAAGAATTTGTCTTGCTTTAATTTCTACAATTGAACTCATATTTTTATTCTTTTAATTATTTAATTCATACTTTCAACAAATTCATCAAATAAGTACCTACTATCATGAGGACCTGGAGCTGCCTCGGGATGGTACTGAACAGAAAATGCTTTTTTATTTTTTAATTTTATACCTTCTATAGTATTGTCGTTTAAATTTATATGTGTAATTTCAATGTTGTCATTGTTATTAATGTCTTCGCTTTTAACTGCAAAGCCATGATTTTGAGATGTAATTTCGCTCAATCCAGTCACTAAATTCTTTACAGGGTGATTCAATCCACGGTGACCATTATGCATTTTAAAAGTTTGAATTCCTTGGCTTTCGGCTAGAATTTGGTGACCTAAACAAATTCCAAATAAAGGTATTCCTGAATTAACAATTTCCTTTACTGTGTTTACTGCATAATCCATTACACTTGGGTCACCAGGTCCATTTGAAATCATAAACCCATTTGGTTTAAATTTCATCATTTCATTAAAGCTAGTTTTGCAATTAAATACAGCTAAATAATTATCTCTTTCAGCCAAGCAACGTAAAATATTTCTTTTAACTCCTAAATCTAAAACGGCCACTCTTCTTTTTGAATTTTCGTCTCCAAAATAATATGTTTCATTTGTAGAAACTTTACTTGAAAGCTCTAAACCTTGCATGGAAGGGGCTTTTTCTAGCTCTGCCATTAATTCATCCATCGTTTTTTCTTCTGACGAAATAATACAATTCATTGCACCTTTTTGTCGAATATGCCTAACAATTGCTCTTGTATCTACATCGGCTATTCCAACTAAATTATTTAAAGCAAAATACTCTTGAATGGTTTGATTAGCTTGTTTTCTATCGTGAACAATATTAAAACTTTTACAAACTAAACCAGCAATTTTAATATCGTTGCTTTCAATTTCAATGTCGTTTATACCATAATTTCCAATATGAACATTTGTTTCAACTAATATTTGACCAAAGTAACTAGGATCAGTAAAAACTTCTTGGTAGCCCGACATTCCAGTATTAAAGCATATTTCGCCTAATGTAGTTCCAATTTTTCCTATTGAAGTACCTTTAAATATAGTACCGTCTGCTAAAAGTAATGTTGCTGGGAATTTGTTAATTGACTTATTCAAATTGTTTAGGATTTTGGCAAAATTAAACTTTTTTAAGTTTTTCCCAATTGATGTTTTTCAATGTTTGTCCACATTTAAAAGTATCTCAATAAGTCTTTAAACCTTTATTTGTAAAAAGTAAAATAAAAATAATAGTAAACCCGACTCCTAATTGAGTGGTTAGAAAAGCTTCAACTAAAAATGCAAAACTAATAACAATATAAAATGCCAACAACTTAAAATTATTTAACTGTTTAAAAATTGGAAAATAAAAACAAAAAGCAAAAAGCAAAACTCCTATAATTCCTATAGATGCTAAATAGTATAAAAATTGATTGTGAGGGATTATTTTTTTAGTAATATCAGGATACTTGATTTCGTAAATTTTATTATTTAAATCTTCTACATCGCCAAGACCACAACCTATAAGCCACGAAGAGTTTTCTGTTAATTCAATAGCATTTTTGTAAGATATTAATCTACTTCCCAACGATTGATTATTTGCACTTCCTCCGCTTTTGTAATTATCAATATCATTTTGGGTATTGGCAATTTTATTTTTAATAGTTGGCGAATAATTATAGGTAAAAAAAGCAATTAATAAACTTATAAAAAGTATAGATAAGCCAATAATAAATTGTTTTTTTAATAAAATTTGTTCGTATAAAACTAACAGCACCAAACCATAAAATGCAATTATCCCAATTCGTACTGAAAAAATATGTAAGAATATTATTAAAAAAACAGCTACAAATAGTACCAAAATTTTAAAAATTTTGGTGTTTAATAATTTTAAAAAATCGTAAAGTAAATAAATGGAAAATGCACACATTAAACTAAAAGTAGGATGGTGAGATACAATGGCTGGCATAACCCTGCTTTCTAAATAAGCCTGATTGACTTCAGCTTGATTAAAATAATAATAAATAAGTGCTTGAATTGATGTTATAAATACACCAAAAACAAATGAAAGAGAGACAATAATTCTAAATTTTTCGCTAAAAGTTTTTACTTGAGCATAAGCAAAAGGCATTACTAAAAAAGGTATTAATATTTGAGCCCTTAAACCAAAATATGCTAAATTTTTAGAATAAATTACAGATGGCAAAACAACTAAAAAACTCAATATTAAAAACAATAATGTTTTGTTATTATTAAGGTTATAAAACCAAAATTTAGGCTTAGCAGAAAGTAAACCAACAAGTGTAAAACCAATCATGGCAATGCTCAAAAGTGCTCTAAAGTTTTCGGTTAAAAAAAGACCAACTACCGAAAGCCACAAAAAAAATAACATGGCTTTTTGATTATTTTTAAAAAATAAATCTTTCATTTAATTATTCATTAATTCTTTAGCTGCCAACAGCACTTGTTCAGTTGGATTATTTCCACTTAACATTACAGCAATTTCATTTATTTGTTCCGATTTATTTAGTAACCTAATATTTGAATACGTTTTATCATTACCGCTTTGTTTATAAACATTAAAATGAGCATCGGCTTTTGCTGCAATTTGTGGCAAATGCGTTATGGCTAACACTTGGTGCTTAATAGCTAATTTCTTTAAAACAGAAGATACTTTTAATGCAGCTTCTCCACTTATTCCTGTATCAATTTCATCAAAAACAATACTTGGTAAACTTACTTTTTCGCTAATTAACGATTTAATACATAACATTAATCTACTCAACTCTCCCCCACTTGCAACTTTACTTATTTGCTGAAAATTGGAGCCTTTATTGGCCGAAAACAAAAATTCAATTTTATCAATGCCATTTATATTTAACTCATCATTTAATAACAAATGTTGCTCAATTTTCAAATTTGCATCGGGCATTGCTACACTATTTAAAAGGACTTGAACATTTTTTTCTATTGTTGGAATATTCTCTCTTCTATTACTGCTTAATTTTTGAGCTTTATTTAATAAACTTTGCTTTAATTCAACAAGTTTTAAACTTAAATTTTCTATTTCCGAATTGAGAGAATTGGCTTTTAACAATTCATTTTCTAATTCATTTTGAATATTAATAAGTTCTAAATTCGATTTTACTTTGTGCTTTTTTTGTAAGTTAATTAATGTTTGAATTCGCTCTTCAACAAATAATAATTCACTTGGGTTGGCTTGTGTTTTATCAGTTATTTCTTCAAATTCAGACGAAATATCTTTTAAATCTATAATATTTTGTTCTAACCTTAAACTAATTTCTTCAAACGTTTTGTTGTGTTTTATTATTGGTAAAATAGAATTTTTGATATTCCTTAATTGATCAATTAAACTAGGTTCAGCAAGGTCCAACAAGGCATAAGCATTGTAAGTTATTGTTTTAATTTCTTCGGCATTGCTCAATAAATTCAACGATTGCTCCAATTCATCTTGTTCGTTTTCAATAATTTTTGCTTCTATCAATTCGTTTAAAATAAACTTATTATAATCTTCGCTTTGCTTTACTCTACTTTCAGTTTCTATTAAATCATTTAATTGTTTATCTATTTTCTTATACAAATTATAAGAAAGTTTGTAATCTGTTAAAAGCTCCTCATTTTCAGCAATGGAATCAATAATAGAGAGTTGAAATGAAACATCGTTTAGAGCCAAAGTTTCATTTTGGCTCACAATATCAATTAATAAAGCACCCAATTCTTTTAGTTGAATTAAATTTACTGGTGTGTCGTTAATAAATGCTCTTGATTTTCCGTTAGAAGTAATTTCTCTTCTAACTAAACAAATATCATCGTAATCTAATTCGTTGGTATTAAAATAATTTTGAAGTTTATATGGTTTAACATAAAAATAAGATTCAATAATGCATTTATCTTCCCCATTCATTATTGCTTTAGCATCAGCTCTTTCGCCTAAAACTAAACCCAATGCACCCATCAAAATAGATTTTCCTGCACCTGTTTCACCTGTGATAATGTTCAAGCCTTCATGAAAATTTATTTCAACCTGCTTTATTATTGCGTAATTATTTATAATTAACTTTTGTAACATAAATTGAGGTCATAAAAGTATATTTTTGAATCAAGTTTTCTAACAAAAAATAAAAAAACAATGCAAATAAGTTAAATTAATATTTTTTTTTAACTGTTAATCAATCATTTTAGTAATTTCAGCACATAATCTTTGTAGTTCTATTTCAGCTATTTTTGCCTCCAATTGCAAAGTTGATAATTGAGTTTCACTTAATAATAATTTTTGTTGTGCATCTCTTAATTCAATTGCAGTTATTACTCCAACTTTATATTGTTCGTTTACCAATTCAAAGCTGTTTTTAGCTAAATCAATATTCTCAATTTCTAAAGCTAACAATTGCAAAGCCAATGAGTAGTTATTAAAAGTTTGCTTCACTGCTAAATCAAGTTTGTTTAAACTATCTTTTAATGTAATGTCGGTTGATTTTAAATTTAATATGGCATTGGTAATTCTTCTATCTGTGGTAAAACCATTGAATAAATTAAAATTTAGTGCTGCTCCATAATGAAAGCCATTGTTTTGACTTGATTGTAAAAAGCCTGCCTCCGATGATTGTTTATTAAAGTTATAACCAGTTTTAAATTGCAATGTGGGCAATCTTTCTGCTTTAATTTCATTAATAATAGTAGATGAAATTAGATTGTTTTTTTTAACTATTAATAGATTTGTATTTTGAAGTTGTGCTTTATTTTGTAATTCGTTCAATTTTAAATCTTTATTTATTAAAATATTTTCTGCTACTTCAAAATCAATTATCAAACTTCGGGCTAACAATTGATTTAGATTAATCTTTGCATTTTGCAATGTATTCAATTGTTTCATATAAGCAGATTTATCAGTGTTTAAGTCCACTTGAGCTTTTAAAACCTCCGCTTTCGAAACTTTTCCAAGGGTAAATTTATCATTAGTAAGTTTTAATCTTTCAGTTGAAATAGTAACACTTTGTTGCAATGCATTTAGTACTTTTTTGAGCTGCACAATTTCGAAATATGCACGAGTAACCCTGCTGAAAATTTGCTCAATTTGAAGTTTCATTTTTAGCTCTCCTATTTCTTGTAATTGGTTCAATTTATTTTTAGTTGCAAACATTTTTAAACCATCAAAAATAGTCCAACCAAGCTCCACACCTGCATTTAGTTGATTTGACTTAGCAACATCACGGTTGTTTTCAGTGCCGTTTAAAAATTTTTGTTGGGTATTGTTCACCACATTATCTTGATTGGCTGAAGCTGCTATAGTTGGAAGCATTCCTGCTGCCCCAGCATAGTTATTGTTTTTTGAAATTTCTGCTTCATTTCTAGCTACTTGAATTGAAAAATTATTTTCCAAAGCCAGTTTTAAAGCTTCATTTAAAGTTAATATTTGCTGTGCTTGTGCATTTAAAAGTATTAAATATATAAAAACTACTCCTATTATTTTTTTTAAAAATATTGTATAAAAAACCTTCATTTAAATTGTTGTTAAGTTAAGTTTTCTTGAACTAAATTATTTTCTGTTTTCACTTTTTTGTTTTTAGAAATTAAACTATAAATAACTGGAATTACATATAAAGTTAAAAAACCAGAAAACAATAATCCACCAATAATTACAATACCCATTGCCATGCGGCTTTTTGCGCCAGCACCCAAAGCCAAAGCAATGGGTAAAGCACCTAAAATGGTTGCTAAACTAGTCATCATAATAGGGCGTAAACGTTGAACTGCCGATAATTTCACTGCTTCAATTGCATTCAATCCTAATTCTTTTTGGTGATTGGCAAACTCCACAATTAAAATTCCATTTTTAGTAACCAAACCTATTAAAACAATAATACCAATTTGGCTAAAAATATTCATAGTTTGGTCGAAATACCATAACGAAATTAACGCTCCAGCCAATGCCATAGGCACTGTAAGCATAATAATTAATGGATCAACAAAACTTTCAAATTGCGCAGCCAAAACCAAATAAACCAATACCAAAGCCAATAAAAAAGCAAAGGTGGTATTAGAAGAACTTTCAGAAAAATCGCGCGAAGGACCGGATAAATCGGTGGTAAACGAATCGTCTAACACTTTTTTAGCAATTTTATTCATTTCATCTATTCCATCGCCAATGGTTTTTCCAGGTGCAAGTCCCACTGAAACTGTAGCAGCTTTATATCGATTATAATGATACAATTGAGGTGGACTGCTTTTTTCAGAAATACGAATTACGTTATCTAACTGAATCATTTGCCCAGCATCGTTTCTTACAAAAAGCGTTTTTAAATCAAGTGGTTCATCTCTATTTATTCTATCCATTTGACCAATTACTTGATACTGCTTACCTTGTTGATTATAATAACCATATCTTAAACCACTGTATGCCAACTGTAACGTTTGCGCAATGCTTTGAACAGAAACTCCTAAACTTTTGGCTTTATCTCTTTCAATTGTAATTTCTAATTCGGGTTTATTAAATTTTAAGTTTACATCTGCTGTACGGGCAATAAATGTGCTGTTTTTACTCACTTCTTCCATAAATTTTGGAATATTTTGTTGCAATTTATTAAAATCTTGATTTTGTAAAATAAACTGAACAGGTAAGCCAGCCCTTGAACCTCCGCTTCCATTTATGGTTTGATCTTGAATTACAAAAGCGCGCGCATCAGGATAATTAGAAAGATTACGTGAAATCATGTCTGCTATTTGTTGTTGAGAGCGTTTTCGTTCACTTGGTTGAGTTAAAATAATGCGTGTAAATCCAGTATTTACTGCACCACTTCCTGTAAAACCTGGTGCAGTAACAGTAAGCACAATGGTTTTTTCTGGAACAGAATCAATGCCAAGCTGTGCAATTTTATCCATGTAATTATCCATAAACTCATACGATGTACCTTCGGGAGCAATCGTGTTTATGCGCATCATACTTCTATCATCGAGTGGAGCTAATTCACTTTTAATAATACTTCCTAAATAAAAAATTAACCCAAACGATATCAATACAATGGCAATTGCTTGCCATCTTTTATTAAAAAATGTAGCTAAAGATTTGCTATAAACTTTATTTAACGATTCAAAAAAAGGTTCTGTTTTGGTATAAAATTTAGTTCGTTTTTTATAATCTTTTCTTGTTAAAAATACATTTAACATAGGTGTTAATGTAATAGAAACAAAAGCCGAAATTAAAACTGCACCAGCTACTACCACCCCAAACTCTCTAAATAAACGACCAACAAAACCCTCTAAAAAAATAATTGGTAAAAATACTACTGCTAAGGTTATGGAAGTGGAAACCACTGCAAAAAATATTTCATTCGACCCTTTTATGGCTGCTTCACGAGGAGAAAGTCCTTCTTCTATTTTTTTGAAAATATTTTCGGTTACCACTATTCCATCATCCACCACCAAGCCAGTTGCCAATACTATGGCCAAAAGTGTTAATATATTTATTGAAAAACCTGCCAAATACATAATAAAAAATGCACCAATTAACGAAACTGGAATATCAATTAAAGGCCTAAATGCAATTAACCAATCTCTAAAAAATAAAAATATAATAAGCACAACCAAAATAAATGCTATTAGCAAAGTTTCCTTTACTTCTGAAATAGATGTTTTTATAAATTTGGTGTTATCAATTGAAACATTCAACTTAATATCTTGTGGAACTTCTTTTTTAATTTGTTCAAATCGCTTGTAAAACTCATCAGCAATTTCAATATAGTTAGCACCCGGCTGTGGCACTATTCCTAATCCAATCATTGGTATTCCCGATTCTTTTAAAATGGTTTCTTCGTTTTCGGCTCCAATAATTGCATAGCCTACATCATTTAATTTAATGGTTTTTATATCATCTGCTTTTATAATTAAGTTATTAAATTCCTCTTCTGTCGAAAATTTTCCTACTGTTTTTACTGTTAATTCAGAAGTGTTACCTTCTATTTTTCCTCCTGGTAACTCAATATTTTCTCTATCTAAAGCCAATTTAACATCTAACGGAGTTAAACCAAACGATGCCAATTTTAATGGATTTAACCAAAGGCGCATGGCATAACGTTTTTGACCCCAAATTTGAATTGAGCTAACACCGGGAATAGTTTGTAATTTTTCAAGCAATACATTTTCGGCATAATCGCTTATTTGCAATTGGTTTCGGTTATTGCTTTGAATTGTCATTCCAATAATGGCATCAGAATTTGCATCGGCTTTACTTACTACAGGAGGTGCATCAATATCTTGTGGCAATTGCCTTACGGCTTGCGATACTT